>JBILBH010000077.1:0-7328 GCA_044353785.1 Terrimicrobiaceae bacterium | reverse complement strand
ACAAAACCCCGAAAATCCATGGGCCATGTCCCCAGAAGAAACCGCCCCGTCAAAAATCCAAGGAAAAATCCCAAACCGATCTTAAGTTAGCGCCATTCGAGCCTGACCCCGGCCTACGACCTCACTTTCTCGTCAGGCATGCTGCAACGCGGCATGACAGTGGCCGGAGAAGTGTGCCCAAGTGGAAAAACCATGGAAGCCCTCTGCCTCGAAGCAGGTCTGACGGCGCAGGAATACAACGAAACCCTCCAAACCGTGAAGACCGCCACTTTGGAGTGGAAACGGTTCGCCAAAGAGGCCATGGTGCCCGCTTTACTCACAAAGGAGGTGGAACAGCGCCTGCAAAAAATGCGGCAAGAAGTTCTCGGGGATAGATCGGAATGAACGGAAGAAGTGGCATGTCGAAAATCGAAAAGACGATACTCGATGAGGTGGATTCCCATTCGCCATTCGCCATCCCATTTTCCACTCCCATGCTCCTTATGCCGAAACGACCATTTAAAAACTCAGAAAAATGAGCTCATGTTTCTGAGATAATTCCCGTCTTGTTTGACCCCCTTGCCTCAAAAATACGCTCTCGCATTTTTTTGGGGCCGATTTATACCATCCAGCGTGACTGAAATGCAGCCAGTGCGCGTGCGCGCCAAGTTTTTCTTCGAGGGGGATAAAAAGTTTTTCATCAAGGGGGTGACCTATGGTCCTTTTGCGCCTGACGCGCAGGGCGACCACTTTGGGACTCCCGAGGCGGCGGCCAAGGATTTCGACATGATGGTCGAGTCTGGTGTGAACCTCGTGCGCATTTACTATGTGCCGCCGCGCTGGTTCTTGGATCTGTGCGCAGCGCGGGGCATTCGGGCGCTGATCTCAATCCCGTGGGCTGAGCATCTGGAATTTCTCAACAATCCGAAAATCCGCAACGAGGCGAAGAAGGCGGTGCGCGACGGGGTGCGCAAAAACGCAGGGCATCCGGCGGTCTTCGGCTATCTGGTCGGCAATGAAATCCCAACGACCATGGTGCGCTGGCTGGGTGCGCGGCAGGTTACGGAATTCGTCGAGCAACTGATCAACATCGGCCGCGAGGAGGACCCGCGCGCGCTTTTCTCCTACGCCAGCTATCCACCCACCGAGTATCTCCTGCCGCAGAACAGCGACTTCGTGACATTCAATGTCTACCTGCACCGTCAGGATGATTTCGACCGCTACCTGGCACGCCTTCAAAATCTGGCCGACGACAAGCCGCTCATCCTTGGTGAATTCGGTATGGACACAATCCGCCACCCCGAGGAGGAGCAGGCTGAGATGCTGCGCTGGCACATCGAAAGCGTCGTTCGCGGGGGTCTCGCAGGCACGATCGTCTATGCTTGGACGGATGAATGGTTCCGCGGTGGACAAGAGATTTTAGACTGGGCATTCGGCTTGGTGCGGCGCGACCGCACAAAAAAACCGGCCTTCGAGACCGTGAAGAGCCTCTTCTTCGGCGAAGGCTCGATGACCTCGCGCGTGAAGCTGCGCGAATATCCGAAAGCCTCAGTGATCGTCTGCTCCTACAACGGCGGCAAGACGCTCGACCGCTGCCTGACCTCGCTCAAGGACATCAATTATCCAAACTACGAAGTCGTCCTCGTGGACGACGGATCCAAGGATGACACGCAGGAAATCGCGGCGAGGCATCCGTGGATCAAAAACATCCGCCAAGAAAACAAAGGCCTGAGCTTCGCCAGAAATGTCGGCGCCCATGAATCAACGGGGGATGTCATTGTTTACACGGACAGCGACTGCATGGCGGACCCGGACTGGCTTTACTATCTCATGGGCACACTGTTGAGCGGCGACTTCGCCGGAGTCGGTGGACCAAACATTTCGCCACCTGCAGAAAACTGGGTCCAAGCCTGCGTGGCTGCGGCTCCCGGAGGTCCGAGTCATGTTTTGCTCACTGATGTCGTGGCAGAGCACATTCCCGGCTGTAACATGGCATTCCACCGCTGGGCGTTCAACCAAGTGGGCGGCTTCGATCCGGAATACCGCAAGGCGGGTGATGATGTGGACTTCTGCTGGCGTCTCCAACAGAGCGGCGGCGTGATCGCCTTCAGCCCGGCCGCGATCGTCTGGCACTATCGGCGCTTCACTTTGCAAGCCTTCCGCAAACAGCAGGAAGGCTATGGCGAGGCGGAATCGATGCTACGCTTCCAGCACCTCGTGTTCTTCGGTCCAACTGGGACGGCCAAGTGGAAGGGCCAGATCTACGGAGCGCCACGATTCACCTGGCTCGTCAACAAGCCGATTATTTATCACGGCATATTTGGCGAGGGGCTATTCCAATCCATCTACCCCACCCCGCAGTCGGATGTCGCCGCCTATCTGAGCAGCATCGAGTGGGTCGCGCTGACAGCATTGGTCTTTGCGGCGTCCATACCAGTTCCCTTCCTGCGCATCGTGCCTTATCTCATGTTCGGAGGGACACTGCTTGTCGCCCTTTCCTACATGATCCATGCGCGCTTGGAGGCCAAGCACGACACGGTTCCGGCCCGCCTGCTGGTTGCCTTCCTCGCCCTAGCACAACCGCTCGTGCGTGGATGGGCCCGCTATTTCACGTGGCTGAAATTCAAGCGCACTCCCCCGGCGGTTATCGCCACACAGGAAAAGAACTTCAAACGCTCGCGCGGCAGCACCAGCAACCTTCGCTTCTGGAGCGAGAATG
This sequence comes from Terrimicrobiaceae bacterium, assembly GCA_044353785.1. GTDB lineage: Bacteria > Verrucomicrobiota > Verrucomicrobiia > Chthoniobacterales > Terrimicrobiaceae > UBA967. The sequence continues at coordinate 4,630 of JBILBH010000077.1, read as the reverse complement.
GCCATGGACGCGAACTCCTGCTCAAGGAAACAATCGATGCCCTCGAAAGCGAAGGCTGGAACTACTCGATCGACACCGGCTGGAAGAACTGGGATGTCCAAATCTACGGCAGCTTCTGGTGGGGCATTCAAATGCGCTCGGTCACCGAATACCACGGCGGGCCTAAATGCCTGACGCGTGTGCACCTGAAACTTCGCATGGTGGCGACCACCATTTTGATGAATTTCATCTTGCTGGCGATTTTGGCTTATCAACAGCTACTGATCCCAAATTCCCACTGGTGGCCATGGGTTCCCTACGCCATCTTCGTTCTGGTCCTCGTCCGCCGCGCTCGCCGCCTCCAGCGCCGCGTAACAGACCTTGTCGAAAACGCTGCTTTACGGTGCGGATTCACCCGCATCACGAAAAAGTCCTGACCCATGTCGGGCCACATAAGCGACTACCACTACAACCTGCCGCCGGAGCTGATCGCAACGACGCCCACCGCGCGACGCGATGAATCTCGCATGCTTGTTCTTCATCGCACAAGCGGCCGGATCGAGCACCGAAGCTTCCGCGACTTCCCCTCATTTATCGGCGAAGGGGACATCGTTGCGCTTAATGACTCGCGCGTTATCAAGGCCCGCCTGCTCACAGATCCTCCGGGAATCGAAATTTTCCTGCTCGAAAATCTCGGCGGCATGCGCTGGAAATGTTTGGTCAAACCCGGCCGCAAACTTCGCGTCGGAGCGCGCGTGGAGATCGCCGGAACGACAGCGGAAGTCGCTGATGTCCTGCCCGGCGGTGAGCGCATCATGCAATTCGACGCCCCCCCCGATCTCGAAAAGCACGGCCACATGCCAGTGCCGCCCTATTTCAAGCGGGAGGCCGAAGAGCTTGACGACGAGCGCTACCAAACGATCTATGCGAACGCGCCGGGCTCGGTGGCTGCTCCCACGGCCGGACTGCACTTCACTCCGGAGATTCTTTCCCAAATTCCACACGCCTTTCTGACCCTGCATGTCGGCGCAGGCACTTTCCTGCCGGTGAAAACAGAAAACATAACCAACCACGAAATGCACGAGGAGGTCTACTCCATCAGCGCCGCAACAGCCTCAGCACTGAATTCCGCCAAACGCATCGTGGCCATCGGAACCACCGTGACCCGTGTGCTGGAATCCCAACCACCCGGCCCCATCCAACCCTGCGAAGGCCGCACCCGCATTTTCATCCATCCACCCTACGAATTTCAAAAAACCGGTGCCCTCCTCACAAACTTCCACCTCCCGGAATCAACGCTCCTCATGCTGGTCAGCGCCCTCGCCGGTCGCGAAGCCATCCTGAACGCCTATCGCGAGGCCATCAAAGAACGCTACCGCTTTTTCTCCTACGGCGACTGCATGCTGATCACAGATCGGTAATCCGGCTAAAACCAAAATTTTGGACGAACGTTCAAATTTTTTGCCCTACGGCGGCAGCCCGATAGCGGCAGCGTGATGGGAGTTGTTCGCGGTGGCGTTTGATCAAACAGGGTTCGAGCCTGTGACCATCTGCAGGATGGAGGCAGGGTTGATGGACTTTGCCTTATCCTGAATTTGCGGGAGGTAGCGGGTGTGCAAGTCGCGAGCCTGGGATTGCAGGCTCGTGAAGAGTTCGCGAGTCGATGCGGAGTCCAAACGACGGCCGCCTTGGTAATAACGCTCCGCCAATTGGCCCAGCGCGTAGGTGGACGCGAAAGAGAAAGCCGAACCGGTAATTTGGTCGGCGGCTTTGCCAGCAAGCTTTCCGGCCACTTTTTTTCCAATTCCACGCATGAGTTTTCGGGCGAAACCCTCGACTACTTGGGAGCCCAAGCCTACGCCTGCGACAGCGAGAAATTCCTTGATGCTGGAGCGATCGAGCTCGACTCCATGGGAGCGAGCGATGCCATGAACCATTTTCATCTGCAGGGGAATGATTGCCATCGTGGCGAGGGTGTCTGGAAGAAGTTCGAGGGCACCGTTCAGAATCGCGTATTTGAGAATTGTGCCACTGTTATCGACAGCGGATGCCGCAGGTGCTGCAGGAGCGACCGGGACGAGTGGATAATCTGGCAAAGCCGTTTCTTTCGGGGTCTCGGCAGAATTGAGGCCAAGTTGGCCTTGCAACTCCTGAAGAAACTTTTTTTCGCCATCTGTCAGAGAACCATCCGACTCGCAAACGCCAAGAGCCATTTCATACGCAAGCAGACGCGCGTTGGGATTTGCCAATGCGGCCACGACGGCTGCCAATTCAAGCCGACCGGTGAGGATACGCCGAGAGATCAGCCTGGGGTCGCCCAAGCCTACCTCTTCGCAGAGGCGCGAGATCTCGTTTCGTTCGGAGTCGGATTGCACCCCGTCGCAGAATGCCGCGAACAAGCAGATGGACAGCAGGGCCTCGTCGGTGGATTGGGCAAGGTTCTCAGGAATGTTCATATCTCAATTGGGTAAAAAATTCAGCCACTCGAAAACTTGCTTGCCGAAGAAAATGAGCGCGAGTGTGACAAGTGCGAAGTAGATAATCGTTACCACTCCCCAAGCCAGAGACACCAAAATCATGAGCCCATCGCGCTCCAACCAGCCCAGGCAGGCAAAAATAATCATGAGAGCGGGGAAGAAATTGTTGAGCGGGAGGTTTGCCACGGGAATGGCCAGCAATGCTCCACCTACGAGAATCAACCATCCGACAAGACGCTGGCCACGATCACCGCTAATCCAAGACTCCAAGCGCTCACGGGTGAAGACGCGGCAAAACTTAAGAAGTTTTTGAGCGAATCCCAATACAGCCAGCCAGAATTTGCCCTGAATGCGAAGTTCGCCGGCGGATTTAGGCAATTCGGGACGACTCTTGCCCCGGACCATCTGCCAACCGAGCGCCACAAAAGTTGCTCCGCAAATCATGGTCAAAGGACCAAGTGGCAGCGGCTGCACAAAAGGCACAGCCAGAAGAAAAGCGGCAAAGCAAAAAGAATTCGATCCAATCCGCGATATCACATCCGTGAGCCGTATTCCATCCCCGCGCGCATGCTCCGCACAATGGTCGAGGGCGGCGTCGATACGCCCGTCGATTTGGGTTTCAGAACTCATGCCTCTGGAGCGTGAGGCATGCTGTAATCCCGAAGGGCGGCGTTTCTTTCAAATACACGGGCCAGGATGCGAGCGTCATCCGTAAGACCGATTTCAGGGATGGAGTCGGGTATGATATCCGCTCCTTTGAGAATGTAGTAGGCAGCCACACCGGCCTCGGCGAGATGAACTGGTAGAGGATCGGTGCTGCGGGACACATCGGGAGATTGGAGTATGCAGATGAGCGTTTCAACACCTTGAATCAGATCATAGTGGATCCGAGCCTGTTCAGTTTCCATTTTAGACCGCAAGTTAGGAATCAAGTCCACGAGCTTGATGAGGCTCTTCGAGGTGAAAGTGGCCCGCTCCGTCTCGATGAACTCGTCGATGGATACGGCTTTTTGAGGATTCAAAGGTGACACAATAATGGAAGCCCTGTGGGTGAGTGGTTTCATTCCTCTTCCCTGCGGCCCATCAACAATGGCAGCAGGTGCCAGATGAAGTAGGCGAGTGAGGTAATAAAGGCGGCGACATAGGTCCACGCGGCGGCATTGAGAACACGGTTCACGCCATCCTCTTCATGCATGGCAGCCAGGATACCGGAGTGGCGGAGTGCGGCCTTGGCCCGCGCCGAGGCGTCGAACTCCACGGGGAGTGTTACCAAATTGAAGAGCATAATGACGCCCCAACCCGCTGCCATGAGGATGATCCCAGTATGGGTATTCACAAAACCGGTGAACATACCAATTAGGGGAAGCCACATGACGAGTTGGCTGGCGATTTGTGTGGCGCCGACGGCAGCCATGCGCAAATGGAGCGGGGCGTAAGCGCGGGCGTGCTGAATGGCGTGCCCTGCCTCGTGGGCAGCAACGGCCAATGCGGCGATTGATGTGCCGCTGTAGTTTCCCTCACTAAGAACCAAGCGGCGGTGCGAGGGATCGTAGTGGTCGGTCAGTTCGCCGGGGCAGGATTCGATGGTGACACCTTCAACACCGGCGTCCTGCATGACTCTGGCTGCGGCTTGAGCGCCGGTGAGGCCGGTAAGTGATGGCTCCGCCGCGTATTTGCGATAGACGCTCTTGACGCGCATGGAGGCCCAGAAAGAAAGGCCCATTGTGCCGAGGAATAAAAGGATTGGTAGTAGCATGAAGGAACATTGGCACTTGATTTTTGTTTTGGGAATTACGAATTTCAAAATATTACATTAGGTTTTATAGAACAATGAACACACAGCTGAACTACCATCATTTGCGCTATTTTCTCGCCGTCGCGACTTGCGGGGGCATCACATCCGCCGCCGAGGCGCTCCATGTTTCAGCCCCAACACTGAGCGCCCAGGTGCGCGAGTTGGAGGAGTTCTTTGGCACCACACTTTTTCGCCGCGAGGGGCGCCGCATGACGCCCACCGAGACTGGCAGACACCTTCTGGGCTATGCGGAGAGGATTTTTTCCATGGGGGATGAGATGGTCGACTCCGTGAAACGCGGTGGATTCAGCGGGCCCGGAACGGTTTTTCTCGGAGTCGCCGATGCCGTTCCCAAGCTACTTGCCGCGCGGTTGCTCGA
>JBILBH010000039.1:0-25599 GCA_044353785.1 Terrimicrobiaceae bacterium | reverse complement strand
CCTCTGTTGAAACTATGATATTCATCCTGTCAATCCCGAGTCAATCTCTTTCTCGCTAATTAATTTTTTAGCGGCTTCTGCCGCTTTTTCTTCGTGCCTTTTCGGAACGTTGTTTGGTCACACAAAATTCTTGTTTATCAGTTAAGACAAGAAAAAAAGCGGGCGATTGAATTTTCGTTTGGTTGTGCTGTTGATCAAAGATTTGAGAAACAGCGCGAATGGAGCGGTTTGTGAAGTTCTGTCGCAGTCCGGAGGCCGGGTCAAGCGAAATTTTGTTGGTGGTGGAGCGGCAGGGCCGAGGCGGAAAGTGGGAGGGGTTAGAGTTTTCTCCATTGAGGCGAGTGGCGTTTGAGGTTGGAGTAGATGGCTTTACGGAGTTCTAATATGGTTTTACGGAGGGAGATGCTGTCTGTTGCGAGGATGCGGATGAGGGCGGCGTTTTGATCGATAAATGAAGCGGCGATGCGGCAGTTTTTGGTTTCGAGTTGGGCGAGTTGGCGTGGGAGCGGGGAGGCTGGCGTGAGGTGGGGAGAGGTGAGGTAGGCTGTTGCTTGGTATGTTGTTGGAGAGAATCGGCGGAGGATTTTTAGGCTTTCGGAATCTGGGTTGAGATGGAATCGTTCGCGTGAGAGGAGTCGGTTGTTGTGTGTCCAGTCAGTGGTCCAATCGAGTGCGGCGAACTGGTAGGATTCTCCGTAGCCGACGCGGCCTGGGGCCATGGATTCGAGGTAGAGAATCTCGGAGTCGAGGTGGGTGTGGAGGTGTGTGCGTTGGATGATACGGGAGTCTTTGTGTGGGATGACGATTTCGGGGGCTATGTCGAGCCAGGCGCCGGGTTGGATTTCGAAATGTTGGGTAACAAGGGCTGGAGAGGATTTGTCGCGTGGGGGGTGGATGCGTTGGGCGCTTGGGCTGGTGATGACGGCGCTGGTGTGGCTTTTTGCAAGGATGGAGACATGGAGCTCGTCGCCGCCGAAGGTGCCTGCGGTGCAGTTGACGGCTTGGACGATGAGGGAGTGTCCATCCCAGTGGGGTTTGCTGATGTGCAAGGGGGCTTGGAACGATTGTTTGGCGATCTGGGTGCGGCCGTCGGGGGTGGCGGCGAGTTCCAAGTGCAGGTGGCCTGTCACGCGAAATCAGATAAAAAGGTATTCCTGGCGCAACCAGGCGAGGAGTTCGTCGCGTCCGACGCCGGATTTGAGGTCGGCGAAGAGGAAGGGGCGGTCGCCGCGCATGAGTTTGGAGTCGCGGGCCATGATGTCGAGATCTGCGCCGACATGGGGAGCGAGGGAGATTTTATTGATGAGGAGGAGGTCGCTGTGGCGGATGGCGGGGCCGCCTTTGCGGGGGATTTTGTCTCCTTCGGCGACATCGATGACGTAGATGAAAACGTCCACCAATTCGGGCGAGAATGTGGCGGAGAGGTTATCGCCACCACTTTCGATGAGGATGAGTTGGAGGGCGGGGAAGCGGCGGTGGAGCTCGGCCACGGCGGCGTCGTTCATGCTGGTGTCGTCCCGGATGGCGGTGTGTGGGCAGCCGCCGGTTTCGACGCCCATGACGCGGTCGACGGGGAGGGCGTCTTGACGGACGAGGAATTCCGCGTCTTCGCGTGTGTAGATGTCGTTGGTGATGACAGCCATATCGAATTCTCCTCGGAGCCATTGGCAGAGGCGGAGAACGAGCATGGTTTTACCGGATCCGACGGGACCTCCTATTCCGAGACGCAGGGTTTTCATGAGATAAAAAGTCGTTCGCTGGCGAGTTCGTGGCGCATGGAGGCCAAGTCGAGGATGGGGTCGAAAAATCCGATATCTTCCTTGGGGATGTGAAGGGCCGCTTGAACGATGCGGTGGGCGTCCTGAAGGGCGGCGGTGAGAACACGTTGGGCTGCTTCTTGGCCGATCCGGAGGAGTTTGGGAGCTGCTCCGCAGAAGCAGGAGACGGCTTGATAAAAAAACGCTTGGAGTGTGGAGTCGATGGGCAGCGGTGAGCAAGCGGCACCCCAGACGGTGGTGGCGTGGCCGAGTTGGGGATCGTCGAGGGTTTGGGCTTGGAAGTGCAGCAGGAGTGGGGTGGGCCTTACGGCGGCGAGCATGGCGAGGCGGCGACGGCCGATTTGAAGGCTTGCGGCGCGAAGTTCGCGGGCTGGGCGGAGGGCGCCGGCGAGGATGTCGGTGTCGCGCAAGGCGGAGCGATCATCGGCGGCGGCGGCGCGGTGGGCCCAGGCGACGAGAGGCAGGTCGAGGTGCTGCGTAGCCGGGAGGATGTGTTGCTGAAGGAATTCGAGGAGCGTGGCCTCGTTGGTGACCGCGCCATCGCGGATCATTTCCTCCATACCCAGGGAGTGGGCATAGGCTCCCGTCGGAAAGAGGGTGTCCGAGGATTGGAGGAAAAAGAGGAGTCCATCCGCGGCGAGGTCAGGCATGGTGGTGGGAGTGGGGCGCGGCGTGAACGACGGGTTGGAAGACGGCCGTGGTCGTGAGGAAGGCGATCGCCTCGCGTTCGAACATCTGACGGATGGCGGGGTCATCCGCCACGCGCAGGTGGCGGCCGGAAATCTGGGCAGGGAAGTGCAGGTTGCCGATTTTCCAGGCCAGAAGGGCTGCGGCGGCGGGATCGGTGTCGAGAACCACTTCAAGAACCGGCTCCGGGAGTTGCTCCACGCGGTAGAAAGCCGATGGGCTCTGGTGGATGATGTCGCCGTGGGCCAAGGGGTGCTCGAGATCGAAGCCGAAGTCGGTGTGGTCGGTCGCGACACCGCGCCAGCGGCGTTTCGCGAGCGTTTCGCGGCTGGCAGGGATGGCAAAAACAGGCTTGCCGGGTTCCAGAGTCACGTGGAGATGGTGATGGACGAGAATCATTTCTAAAAAAGAAAATACTTTTGCGCCATCGGGAGGACGGCGATCGGGTCGCAGCGCAATGCCACTCCATCGGCTTTAACAGTGTAGGTCTCGGGATCGACTTCGATCTTCGGCATGAGATCGTTCCAAAGGAGGTCGCGTTTTGTGATTTTGCGGGTGTTTTTCACGGCGACGAGGCGTTTTTTGAGTTCCAAGCGATCCAGCGATCCGGCATCGAGGGCGGCTTGGCTCACGAACGTGAGGGAAGTGGAGTATAGGGCTTTGCCGAAGGAAGCGAATTGGGGGCGGTAGAGCGTGGGTTGCGGGGTCGGGATCGAGGCGTTGGGGTCGCCCATGTTGGCGTGGGCGATCAGGCCGCCTTTGAGAATCATCTCGGGTTTGACGCCGAAGAATGCCGGTTTCCAGATCACAAGGTCAGCCAATTTGCCCAATTCGATCGAGCCGACTTCATGAGCCACGCCGTGGGTGATGGCCGGGTTGATCGTGTATTTGGCGATGTAGCGGAGGGCGCGAAAATTGTCAGCGGCGGGGTGCGGGGACTGGGCGTGTGACGGCGGCTTGCCGAATTGCACTTTCATTTTGTGGGCGGTCTGCCAAGTGCGGGTGATGGTTTCTCCTACTCGACCCATGGCTTGGCTGTCGCTGGACATCATGGAAAAAGCGCCGAGGTCCTGGAGGAGGTCCTCGGCGGCGATTGTTTCGCCACGAATGCGGGATTCCGCGAAGGCGACATCCTCGGGAATCTTGGAGTCGAGGTGATGACAAACCATGAGCATGTCGAGGTGCTCGTCGATCGTGTTTACAGTATAAGGGCGCGTGGGGTTTGTAGAAGAGGGCAAGACATTTGGCTCGCCGCAGACGCGAATGATATCCGGTGCGTGTCCGCCGCCAGCTCCCTCGGAATGGTAAGTGTGAATCGTGCGGCCTTTGAAAGCTCGCAGCGTGTCCTCGACAAAGCCGGCTTCGTTGAGCGTGTCGGTGTGGATGGCCACCTGCACATCGAGTTCATCGGCCACGCCGAGGCAGGTGTCGATGGCGGCCGGGGTGGTGCCCCAATCCTCATGGAGCTTTAGGCCGATGGCTCCCGCGCGGATTTGTTCGCGCAGCGGCTCAGGGCTCGAGCAATTGCCTTTGCCGAGGAAACCCAGATTCATGGGAAAGGCCTCGGCAGATTCCAGCATGCGGTGCATATTCCAAATGCCAGGAGTCACTGTGGTGGCGCAGGTTCCGTGGGCCGGGCCGGTGCCTCCGCCGAGCATGGTTGTGATGCCGGAGGCGAGGGCGTGTTCGATTTGTTGGGGGCAGATGAAGTGGATATGGGAGTCAATGCCGCCGGCGGTGACGATGCAGCCCTCACCGGCGATGACCTCCGTCGCGGCTCCGATGACCATGGTGATGCCATTTTGAATGAGAGGATTCCCGGCGTGGCCGATGCCTGCGATGCGTCCGTGCTTGATGCCGATATCGGCTTTGACAACGCCTTGGACGGGATCGAGGACGAGCGCGTTGGTGATGACCAAGTCCAGGCACTCGTGGTCGAGGGCGAGTGGTGACTGACCCATGCCGTCTCGGATGACTTTGCCTCCGCCAAATTTCACTTCATTGCCGTAGCCTCCGTTTTCCGCAATGAGGTCGCGCTCGACTTCGATGAAAAGCTCGGTGTCGGCGAGACGCACCAGATCTCCTGTGGTCGGGCCAAAAATTTCGGCATAGACGCGGCGGCTGAGTTTCATAGTTTTCCGTTCACCTTTCCATTGAGCCCATGGACTTCGCGGGAGCCGGCGAGGGCGACGAGGGCAACTTCCCGGGTATCGCCCGGTTCGAAGCGGACTGCGGTGCCGGCCGGGATATCGATGCGGAATCCGCGGGCCGCTTCGCGGTCGAAGTCCAGCAGGGAATTCACTTCGTAAAAATGAAAGTGGCTTCCGACTTGCACGGGGCGGTCTCCACGGTGGGTGACGGTGAGGGATTTCTTGTCGAGATTCTCGTTGATGAGAATGTAAGAGTCTGGGTCGGTAAGGATTTCGCCGGGGATCATCGGATAGGGTGGTGAACGGTGACGAGTTTCGTGCCGTCGGGGAAGGTGGCCTCGACCTGCACTTCGGGGATCATTTCCGGCACGCCTTCCATGACATCCCCCCGGCTGAGAATGGTGGCTCCATGGCTCATGAGATCGGCCACCGAGCGGCCGTCGCGCGCGCCTTCGAGAATTTCGTAGGTGATAATGGCCACGGATTCCGGGTGGTTTAATTTGAGTCCGCGCTGTTGTCGGCGGCGGGCGAGGTCTGCCGCCACGACGATGAGAAGCTTATCGGTTTCGCGAGGCGTGAGGTGCATGATCTAAATGAGCGAGAGAAGAGCCGCGAGGGAAAGGATCGTTGCGCCAGCCAGGCGGAGTCCCCTCTGGCGGGCCAGGAGTTGAAGGATCAATCCCAGGCTGATTCCTGCGAGTTGAAGAAGGAGCGAGGAGAGGAGAAAACCAAAGGCGGCCTGAACGCCTATGGTTCCACTGGGAAGTTCCATACCGTGGGCTTGGCCATGGAAAAGAGCAACGACGGCGACCATGAGCGCACTGAGTTGAAGTGGAATAGGTTTCGCAATGGCGAGCAATGCCCCAAGGCCAATGGCGCTTGCAAGCACAATGGGCTCCACAAAGGGGAGTTGAATGCCATTCATGCCAAGAGACGCTCCAACAAGCATGGAAGTGAGGAAGGAAAGGGGCAGCACCCAGAAGGCGCGGTGGCCGAGTTGCACAGCCCAAAGCCCGACAGCCAGCATGGCCAGGAGGTGATCGAATCCCGTAAAGGGATGAAGGAATCCCCAGCTGAGTCCGTTTATTTCCGAAACATGGCCGGGGTGGGCATGGGCCCATGTGGGAACGAGGGTTAAAGCCAGAAGAAGAAGTCGGGGTGATTTCATAATGTGTCTTTTTATACAGTGAGATGGGTTTTTACAATTTCGTCGGTGAGGTCATGGATCTGACCGGACGCTGCCACGTTTCCCCGGTCGAGTATGGCAAAATCATCGGCAAGTTCACGGCAGAAATCGAGATATTGCTCCACAAGCAAGATGGTCATGGATTTTTCCGCATGGAGGATTTGGAGTGCTGAAGCGATTTCGTTGCCCAGTTGCTGGCCTTCATGGGGGTGTTCGCTTTGGATCTGATCAAAGCTGCGAGAGAGATTTTCGTAGTCTTGGTGGCTGCGTAATCCTCCAGAGCGCCGGAGTGTGTTGATCTGATCCTGAAGGAGATGGAGCTTTTCCAATTTTTCCCCTTTGGCGGAATCGATTTCCTTTTTGAGAAGTTGGGAGGCTTCTGCGAGGAGATCGTGTTCGTGGGGATGGCCGCCCCGGCGGAGGAGTTTCAGGGCGTCGCCGATCTGGTCGATGATGTTGGGTTGTATGCCTTCGGTCGGTTCGTCCAGGATAAGGAGGTCCGGCTCGGTGAGAAGCGCGCGGCCGATGGCCAATTGCTGTTGCTGTCCGCCCGAGAGCATGCCGCCCTTGCGATGGCGGAAGTCTTTCAGGATGGGAAAAAGGGCATTCACGCGTTCGAGCGAGTCTTTTGGTTTTTTTCCCTGCGCCACAGCGCCGATGTGGAGGTTCTCCTCCACCGTGAGATGCGGAAAAATACCGCGACCTTGGGGGACGTATCCGATGCCTCGCCGCGCGCGTTCCTCGCTGGGAAGACGCGAGATGTCCTCGCCTTTGAAGAGGATTTTGCCTGAGGAATTGCGGTGAATGCCGACGATGGATTTCAGCGTGGTGGTTTTTCCCACACCATTGCGGCCCATGAGACAGAAGACGTGGTGGGATTGAACATCGAGGGTGACGCCGCGCAGAATGCTCGAGCCGCCGAGGGAGACGCAGAGATCGTTAATTTGCAGCATGGGCGGCTTTCCCTTTCCTTCCGAGGTAGACTTGAATGACGCGTTCGTCATTTTGAACATGGTCCAGGCTGCCTTCGCAGAGAACGTGACCTTGGTGCAAGACGGTCACTTTACTGCCGAGTTGGCGGACGAAGACCATATCGTGTTCGATGACAAGGATCGTGTGCTTTCCAGCGAGGCGGAGGAGAAGTTCCCCGGTTTTTTCCGTTTCCTCATCTGACATGCCTGCAGCCGGTTCATCCACGAGGAGAAGGTCGGCGTTTTGGGCGAGGAGCATGCCGATTTCGAGCCATTGTTTTTGGCCATGGGCGAGGAGGCCCGCTTTTTGATTGGCTTTGGCATCGAGTCCGATGGTCGCAAGGACATCGTGAATACGGTCGTTTTGGGCGGGAGTGGTGCGGTGGAAGAGGGATGCCCACACGCCGCGAGGGCCTTCCAGACCCAGGAGAATGTTTTCGTAAACCGTGTGGTCGTTATAAACGCTTGGTGTCTGAAATTTACGCCCAATCCCAAGCCGATAAATCTCGTATTCGTGCAGCGATGTCAGCCGGGTGCCTCGAAACTCGATGATGCCGGCATCCGGGCGGGTGCGTCCGGTGATGAGGTCGAGAAACGTGCTTTTGCCGGCGCCATTGGGGCCGATGATTGTGCGGAGTTCGCCCTTATCGAGGTAGAAATTCAGGTCATCGATGGCCTTGAATCCATCGAAGGACTTGGTGACGCCCTCGGCGGTGAGGAGGAGTTCGTTTTTCATTCCCGGGAAACCTCCTTGGAGTGCTTGGTTTGCCGTTTGAGAAGAGATCCGATTTGTTCGGCGATGCCGACGATGCCTTTGGGAGCAAAGAGGACGACAATCACAAAAAGCCCGCCCAGAAGGATCGGCCAGTAGGCTGGAATCGCCTGTGTGGCCCAGCTTTTCAGGGCATTGACGCCTACTGCGCCCAGGATTGGGCCGAGCAATGTGCCTCGTCCGCCGACGGCTACCCACACGATGGCCTCCAAGGATTTTGAGGGTTCCATCTGGCTGGGATTGATGATTCCCGCCTGAGGCACGTAGAGGGCGCCGGCGATGCCTGAAATGATGGCCGCCAGAACAAAAACGAAGAGTTTGTAGTTTGCGGCGGCGTAACCCGAGAAAAGCACGCGGTTCTCGCTGTCCCGCACGGCGCGTTGCACCTTGCCGAACTTGGTGAGCGTGAGCCAGCGGCAGAGGGCATAGACGATGATCAGTGCCAATGCCGAGGCGATGTAGAGTCCTCGCTGGGTGGCGGGATTTGCGAGTTGATGGCCAAGGAGGGTCTTGAAGTCTGTGAAGCCGTTATTGCCGCCCATGGTGAGCTCGTTACGAAAGAAAAGCAGGCAGGCGGCGTAGGTCAGCGCTTGGGTAAGAATCGAAAAATAAACACCCCGGATGCGTGAGCGGAATGCCAGATAGCCAAAGATCGCCGCAACCACAGCCGGCACCCAAAGGACCGCAAACGCCGAAAACCAGAAATTCGCAAAGGGTTCCCAGTGCGTCGGCAATGTCGGATAGCCGAGGAAAACCATGAAATCCGGGAGGTCGTTTTTGTATTGCCCGAGTTTGCCAATCTTCAACATGAGGTGCATGCCGAGGGCGTAACCTCCGAGCGAGAAAAACAACATCTGCCCAAGACTGATAAGCCCTGTGTATCCCCAGAGTAGGTCGATACTTACAGCAACAATAGAGAGGCAGAGATATTGTCCCCAGAGGTTGATGCTGAAATCACTGACATGAAAGGGACTTGTCTCTGGCGTGAAGGCATTGAGGCCGGGGATGACGGCGAGCAAAAAAAGAGCGGCGGCCAAGCCAAAGCCGAGTTCCCTTTTGGAAATCCGGCTGTTCATCAATTTCCCTCCTCTAGGTTGCGGCTCTTGGTGCTGAAAATGCCCGAGGGTTTCCACTGCAGGAAAAGAATAATGCCAACGAGCACAAGCACTTTGCCAATGACTGGATTTCGAAGCGTGGTTTGCAGGATCTGATCCAATGTTCCGATTCCGAATGCGGAAATCACCGTTCCAATCAGATTTCCGACCCCACCAAGAACGACGACCATAAAGGCATCCACAATGTAGGTCTGCCCGGTGCTGGGCCCGATGTTTCCGATTTGCGAGAGAAATGCCCCTGCCAGACCCGCCAACCCGCTGCCAAAGGCAAAGGTGAGTGTGTTGACCTTTCTGGTCGGAACACCCATGCAGGCAGCCATCGTGCGATCCTGCATCACAGCCCTAATGAGCAAGCCGAGCGGGGTTTTAGAAAGAAGCAGGGACGTGCCCACAACGATCAAACCGGCAAAAATAATGACGAATACCCGGTTGTAATTCATCAAAACCCCTTCGACACTGAAACTTCCGGTGATCCAAGCCGGGGAGGCAACCGGCACATTCGCTGGGCCAAATGTCAGGCGGAAAAGCTGTTGCATCACAAGAGAAGCGCCCCAAGTCGCCAAGAGGGATTCCAACGGACGCCGGTAGAGAAATTGAATGACGCTTTTTTCCAAAAGGAACCCTGCCGCAGCGGCGCTAAGAAAGGCGATGGGCAAAGCGACAAGAAAGTAGCTCTGGTAAATGGCGGAAGCTGGATCGAATCCGAAGCCCGGGATATTCATGGAAATCCCAAACGGCGCAAAGGCCAATCCTGTGCCGAACACGCATTGCACCACAAAAGTCGCATAGCCCCCTACGATCATGATTTCTCCATGGGCCATATTGATGACGCCCATGAGGCCAAATGTGATAGCGAGTCCGAGGGCCACGACCAGCAACACGGACCCCAAACTGACGCCGCGGAAGATAGTCCCAAAAAAATCCACCCAGAAAATGTGTTTATCGATGCTTTTCAAGGCTACTTTGGCTGCTTGGAGGGTTTCCGGTGTCTGTGTGGAATCTGAGGCGATGCGCGTGATCGCATCCTTGGCGGGCACTGAGGCGGATTGGCCAAGGCGCCGAAGCGCAGCAATCTTAAGTTCGGGATTTTGGGAATTGAGATTCACCAAAGCGATGGAATCCAAGATGGTTTCTTTCACACTTTGATCGGGTTCATTTTCCAGTCGGGCTTCAAGAACCGGCAATGTGGCTGGCGACTGCTTCAGTCCCAGCTTGAGGACCGCGTTTTGACGAACGGAAGGTGACGCGTCGCCCAGCGCCAGTAGATCGGTGGTGGATTTGATGGCACGGCGAAGTTTGCTGTAAGTCTCAACAGCTTTTAAGGAGGGATCGAAGGAAATGGGAGAGCCGGCTTTGTTTACCAGCGGTTCTCCATCATCCACACGGAGAAGTCGAACGGTGGAATTTTCCTCAACCTTCAAAAACGGAATCCGCTGACTATCTTCATCGGTAAAAATAAAAATTTGTTCCCGTTGCCAGCCTTCCAGTGTCGGGCCAAGGGATGGGTGGGGAGTTGCCGCGAGTTTTTCGACAAGGGCGGCTTGGTCTGTCTCTGGCGCAAGGATGGCTGTCGCGAGGGCTAGTCTGGCAGTTTTTTCAGCATCATCTGAGGCGAAGATCCGTGTTGAAAATAATAACACGGAAACCCCTGCAGTGAATAGGAAAGCTCTGATCGACATCTCGTTTTTTATAAACTTTGGAGACTTTGGGTAGACACAAGAAGGGGCCGGGCAAACAACAACCCGACCCCTTCCCTTGTTGCTACTGCGATTTACTTGCTGCCAAATGTGCCTTTGAGCCAAGGCTGTGGGTAGACTTGGCTGAATTCTTTCACAATTTTGAATTGTCCGTCGGCTTTTGTTTCGCCGATGTAGACATTTTTCTTGGTGTGGTTGTTCTTCTCTACAGTGTTGAGACCATTTGGACCTTCGAAGGTAATGGTTCCGGATTGGAGGACCTCACGAACCTTGTCCACATCGAAGCTGCCGGCTTTTTCCACAGCGGCTTTCCAGAGGTAAACCCCATCATAGGAAAGAACCATGGGACTGCAGGTGACGCGGTTGGCTTTTTCGATGCCGGGGACGGTTGATGTCTTGAGCCATGCAAAGAAGTCTTGCTTGAATTTGTCGTTTTGCTTGCTGTCGATGGACATGAAGTAGGCCCAGCAACCGAGGTGACCGACGAGATCCTTCGTAGGCAGGCTGCGGAACTCGTCCTCGGAGAGGCTCAGTGATGCCACGGGGCAATCGGCTGCAGTGAGTCCGGAAGCAGCAAACTCTTTGAAGAATGGCACATTCGAGTCACCATTGATCGTGTTGATCACGCAGGCGTCGCCAGAAGCGGCAAATTGCTTGATTTCAGCAACGATCTGTTGGTAGTCGGTGTGGCCGAATGGTGTGTATTTTCCAGCTGAGATAACCTTACCCTCAGCATCCTTGCGAAGTCCACCACCGATATTTTCGATCGGGATGCCTTTGGAGAGAAGATACTCCAGAAGAACAAGGTTCGTGGTTTGCGGATAAACGTAGTCTGTACCCACTAGGTAGAATTTTTTCTTGCCATCTGCCAGGAGGTAATCCACCGCAGGGATAGCCTGTTGGTTGACGGCTTCCGCTGTGTAAATCACGTTCTGCGACTCTTCTTCTCCTTCGTATTGAACGGGGTAAAAGAGGAGACCGTTCTCTTTCTCGAAGACTGGAAGAACCGACTTGCGGCTCACCGAGGTCCAGCAACCAAATGTGACAGCGACTTTGTCAACTTCGAGGAGTTGCTTGGCTTTCTCCGCAAAGAGTGGCCAGTTGGAAGCGCCATCGACAACGACAGGTTCAATCTTTTTGCCGAGGACGCCGCCTTTGGCATTGATTTCGTCGAACGCGAACATGAGAACATCGCGCAGTGATGTCTCGCTGATCGCCATTGTTCCACTCAGCGAGTGAAGGACTCCGACTTTCACGGTATCTTTATCCGCCGCGATGAGGGTCGGAGCAAGTGTTGCGGCCAGGGCGGAAATAAAGAGAGTGTAGAGTGATTTTTTTATCATATAAGTCATTTTCTTTCAGGCATTATTATCCTCCGCTTAGCGTTTACAGCCAAGCGGAGGGATTGAATTTTCCAGAATTTAGAACATCAACTTGACGCCGATATTCCCAGTTACAAAGTTATCCGCAGGGTTGGTTGGGATCACAGCATTGCTGGTGTTGTAATAGGTCACACCGCCGTGAAGTTCCCAGCTGCCAGGAAGGTAAGGGATCGGCACGCTTCCACCTACACCAATAGCTGTGTAGCCATATCCACCATCACCACCGTGGAAGTCGTCGGTAGCAAAGCCCATCGCGGCAGTAGGAGTGATGCTCACCTCGTAAATCTTGAATGTATAGCTCAAGTTAGGAACGAAGAATGTGCCTGCAGATCCCGGTCCGTCGCCACCTACACCTTCCAAACTCGCATCCAAACGATTGTGTATCGTTATGGCTGGGTTCAAGAATGTGTTATTGTTATACTTCAGAATGACATCCAAGACTTGCTCTGTTTGCTCTGCATACATCCAAGCTTGATACAGAACGGTCAAGCTCACATCTTTGTAGCTATAAGAGAGACCTGTCCAGATGTCCACTTCTTGGAGATAACCCCCGATGCTGCTGGGAGCGTTGTTGTTAACATCCCACCAAGTTCCAACCACTGCTGACAAACCCTCAATCGGAGTCGCCCAAGCAAGTTCAAAGGATGGATTGAAAACGCCGCGCCCCCATGATGTGCCGCCGGCCCAGACATCCAAACCGTAGGAAATAAAGTGGCTGTTCAAGTCAAAAGACAGCCAACCTGAGAAGGCTGGCTTTTCTTCTTCGTCGACAACGGCCACAACTTCTTTGGCGGGAGCAGCTGTTCCCGCGCGAACGGGTGTTGATGCCGCTATAAGCCCAAGGGTTACAGCAGCTACTTTGATGATGATGTGTTTTTTTAGCATGGTTTTTATTTGTGTTGAAATAAACGGCGCGTTGAGCGGCGTCGTCCATGTGAAATAGAGCTTGAGGCATGCCAACATTCCGGAACCATCCAATTTATGCGCGAATCAGGCGAAAAAATACGCGAATCAGGTTTTCAGGGCCATTTTTCAAGCTGCGTGTGAAAAAAGCGACAATTCCCGAAGGCGCTGCATGGCAACTCGGCCGATTATTAGGCACTCCGCCTCATTGCTGAACGAGAGCGTCGCCTCATTGCGGGAATGGCGATCCAGGCGGCGAATCTGGGTGGGATTCACGATCAATGTTCGATCAAGGCGCTGGAAGCCGTGTCTCGCAAGCTCGCAGGTCCATTCCTGCATGGAGCGATAACATGTGATTTTCACGCCCTCCACAAGGAACACATGGGTTTGGTGGTCTTGAGCCAGGATATGAGAAATTCTCGAGGGAGAAAAAATGTGGGAGCCCGTTGTGCTTGTTACAGAAACGCGAAAATCTGTATCAACTCGTGAGAGAGCCTTGCGAGCAGCATGTCGTGAGAGAGCGAGTGATAGGCGTTCGGGACGGATCGGCTTGAGCAAGTAATCTATAGCTCCCGCGTCGAAAGCGCTCAGAGCGAAACGATCGTCCTCGGTCACACAGATGAGGCTCGCGGCGTTTGGCAAAAATGTGAGCAAATCAAATCCATGCGCTGCGTGGGGATTCAAAAACACGACTTGTGGCTGGAATTTCAGACACAGGGATTTCGCCTCCTGGAAAGTGAGGCATCCCGCAAGCATCGTTATATTAGGCGAAAGGCTACCCAACAAATGCCGGAGGTGCTCCATTCCAGCGTAATCAGAATCCACGACGACAGCGTGTTCCGTATTCACAATCACGAATCCCTCCCCGGAATTGGTGTGAAGTTGACAAAAGCCATGCCCCTTTTTTCCCTTGAAAAGCCCATAAACTACCCATTTCCTTTAGAACTTATTCTTAAAGGGCATGACAATACTTTTTTTCGTCAGCGGCTGAAAAAGAAATCGGGTTACTTTGAGGAAACCGCTGAGAGCTATGATGCCAATAAATCCAGATGCTGTGCCAGTGTCCAATCCCCAAGTTGACTCAACGAAGCCACGCGATGTTGCCTCTCCTTGAGTGGACAAAAATTTGGACGATCGTCCAAATTTTTGGTTGAGAGGCTTGGGGCAAACGGGTGGTCGAGCGCGGTATCTTGAGGCGGGGCCGGGTAAGAGCTGGGGGGGTTGGTTGGGAAAGGGAATCCCGGATCTTGTTCAAGCAACCACCAGACCATTCACGGCAGAAATCAAGGCGCGTTCGTCGCCGATGCTGAATTCTTCGCCGGCGGGCATATCGAGTGAGCGGCCGTTCGGGCGGACGAACTCAAGTATGAGAGGACGAGGGCCGGGATTGGCTTTCACGGCGGCGAGGATTTTTTGCAAGGCGGCTTCATCAAGGCGCTCGTGGGCGAGGCGGAGTCGGACTGGGCGAATGGAGGTTTTTTCTTTCAGTGCGGTGGTGGCTCCGGCTGTCGCACGGATTGCTTCGTCGCGGCGGGTGATGCGGGTGTTGATGGACACCGCCGTGCCAGCCACGAAGAGTGCGGCGTTTTTTGAGAAGGATTCATCCCACGCGGTGATCTCCAGCGAGCCAGTGAAGTCTTCGAGGATCAGGATGCCGAAGGGCTTGCCGTCCTTTTTGGAAAAGCGCTTCTCAACGGACATGATCAGTCCCGCGAGCTTGAATGTGCCTGGCTCTGTGGCCTCGCGGGCCTGGGCGATGGTGTTGTATTTTCCGGAGTCAAAATTCCCTGCGTAGCTGTCGAGGGGGTGTCCGCTCACATAGTAGCCGAGGAGTTCCTTCTCGTATTTGAGCATCTCCAGCTGGCTCCAAGGCTCGATCTTTGCGACTTTTGAGGATTTTTTTTGCGGTGTGAGCGGCGTGTCTCCGAAGAGAGAGAACTGTCCGCTCGCGCGGTCGCGCTGGAGTGAGGCGGCGGCGGCCATGGAGGATTCGATCTCTGCGAAAAGGGCGGCGCGGTTTTTGTCGAGGCAGTCGAAGGCGCCGCATTTCACCAGGCTCTCAAGAATCTTGCGGTTCACCGTGCGGGAATCGAGGCGCGAGCAGAAATCCTCGAGCGTGCGGAAGGCGCCGCTTTTTTCCCTATCCGCAATGGCGGACTCCATCGCACCCGCGCCGACATTTTTGATGGATGCCAGTCCGAAGCGAATGCCGGGGCCGTCGGTCTCGGGGGCGAATTTCAACGCGCTGGCGTTGATATCCGGCGGCAGCACAGGAATCTCCATGCGTCGGCACTCGGCGATGACCACGGCCAGGCGGTCGGTGTCGTTGGCATCGAAGGTGAGCATGGCGGACATGAACTCGCGCGGGAAGTGGGCCTTGAGGTAGGCGGTCTGGTAGGAAATCCAGCCGTAGGCGGCGCTGTGGGATTTGTTGAAGCCGTATTGCGCGAATTTCTCGATGAAGCCGAAGATGGCATCGGCGACCTTGGGAGGAATGTTGTTGTGTGTGCCGCAGCCTTCGACGAAGCGTTTGCGCTCCTTCTCCATCTTTTCGGCATCCTTCTTTCCCATGGCGCGACGGAGCAAATCGGCCTCGCCGAGCGAGTAGCCCGCAAGCACGCTGGCAGCCATCTGCACTTGCTCTTGGTAGACAATGATGCCGTGCGTTTCGGAGCAGACCTTTTCAAGGAGTGGATGCAGGTATTCGACCTTTTTGATGCCCTTCTTGCGCTCGATGTAGTCGTCGATGAATTGCATCGGGCCGGGACGATAAAGCGCGCCGATGGCGATGATGTCTTCGATACAGCCGACATCGAATCGCTTGCAGCAATTCGTGATGCCGCCGCTTTCCATCTGGAAGACGCCGAGTGTTTCGCCCCGGTTGTAGATATCAAAGGAGGGTTTGTCGTCGCTGGGGATGAGGTCGATGTTGAAATCCGGCACCTTTGCGTGGATGAGTCGCACCGCCTCCTGCATGATCGTGAGCGTGCGCAGGCCGAGGAAGTCCATCTTGAGCATGCCCAGGTCGGTGAGCGGACCCATGGCGTATTGCGTGACGACTTCGTTTTCCTTGCCCCGGCAGAGGGGAATGAATTCATCGAGCGGACGGTCGCCGATGACCACGCCGGCGGCGTGGATGCCGGTATTGCGGCTCAGGCCTTCGAGCACGGTGGCGTAGTCCCAGAGTTGACGCACGGGCGCTTCGTTTTCAATGGCTGTCTCGAGTTCAGGGTTCTTTTCGCGCGCCTTCTCGAGGTCGATGTTCAGCTCGTTCGGGATCATCTTTGCCACGCGGTCGCCATCCGAGTAGCTCCAGCCCAGCACGCGGGCGACATCGCGGATCACGCTCTTCGCGCCCAGTGTTCCGAAGGTGACGATCTGCGAGACGGCTCGTTCGCCGTATTTTTGGCGCACATACTCGATGACTTCGCCCCGGCGCTCCATGCAGAAGTCCACATCGATATCCGGCGGGCTCACGCGCTCGGGGTTCAGGAACCTCTCAAAAATCAGGCCGTAGCGAAGCGGGTCGATATCCGTTATTCCCAACACATACGCGATGAGGGAGCCTGCCGCCGAGCCGCGCCCGGGGCCCACGGGAATGCCGCTGTCTTTCGCATGGCGGATGAAATCCCAGACGATGAGAAAATAGCTGATGAACCCGGTTTTCTCAATCACCGAGAGTTCGTAATCGAGGCGCTTGTTCAGCTCGGGGTCGGTGTCCACGCGTCCGCCGAAGCGCTTGCGCAGGCCCCCATGGCAGAGATCGCGCAGGTATTGCTCGCGGCTGCGCGTGTCGGGCGAGTCGAAATTCGGGTATTTCGGTTTGCCGAATTCCATCTTGAAATCACATCTCTCGGCGATGCGCAGGGTGTTGTCGCACGCCTCGGGAAGCTCGGCGAAGAGGGCGCGCATCTCCTCGGGGGATTTAAAATACAGCTCAGGGCTGTAGCGCATGCGCCTTTCATCGACCACATTCGACGCCGTGCCGATGCAGATGAGCACATCGTGGGCTTCGTGGTGCGACTTCTCCAGAAAGTGGACATCGTTCGCGGCAACCAGGCCGAGATCGAGGTTGCGAGCGATTTTCACAAGATCGGGATTGATCCGCCGCTGCGCATCGAGGCCGAAATCGTGGACTTCGATGAAATAGTTCTCCGCGCCGAAAATCTCCCGATAAGCCGCCGCCGTCGCCTGCGCCTCGTCGAAGCGTCCGGATTGCAACAGCGTGGCGATTTCGCCCTTCAGGCATCCGCTCAAGGCGATAATGCCTTTCGAATGCGCGGCCAAGCGCTCTCTGTCCACGCGGGGCTTGTAATAAAAGCCCTCAAGATACCCAGCGGTGGAGAGCTTCACGAGATTCCGATAGCCTTCGTCGTTTGTCGCCAGCAGCGTGAGATGAAACGCAGCATCCTTCGCGGAGGAGCCGCTCTTATCGGTCATCGAGCCCGGTGCGACATACATCTCGCATCCGATGATCGGCTTGATCCCTTTCTTCTCGGCTTGCTGATAAAACGGCACCGCCGCATGCAGGTTGCCGTGATCTGTCACGGCCACGGCTGGCATCCCAAATCCCGCCGCTTTTTTGACCAACTCGTCCAACCGCACTGCTCCGTCCAGAAGGGAAAACTCGGAGTGGCAATGCAGGTGAACGAATGACATCCCGGGACAATACCGCATCGCCCGCCTCTTTGTCGAATGGTCGGCTTGGACATCGCTTTTCACCCCGAGCAAAAATAAACGCGGCTCCCCTTTCGGAGAGCCGCGTTGGCAATCTATGCCATTTCGAGCGCGTTACTTATTGCACTGTTTGCACTCGGAGCACTTGCCTTTGCAGCAGGCGGCGCAGTCCTTGTCCTTGCAGCAGGTCGGGCACGATGTCCCGGCGGCTTGAACAGAACCAACCACTGCGGCGCAGGCCAGAGCGATGGCGATAATGAATGATTTCATAAATTTCCTTTCTGAATGGAATGTTTGAGACGTGACGGCCTGATCGAAAATCAAGCCCTGGCGCAAAGTCAGGACGCCAAGCGCGGCGGTGGCGTGGCCGGCTCGGGGCAGAAGCCCGGAGCGGATTCATCGCGGTTTGACCAGCGACGCGCCGCAAGAGGCGGCGAGAGTTTGAAATCTTGGACCAGCACGACAGCAAGCAAATGAGGCGAAGTGGGGCAGACATGACACGCACAGGAAGAAGCGGAAGCCGCGCTCGGCAGTGATGGGGCGTGAAGTCCGTGGCAGCAGCAGGACTCCACCTCCGCGACGGGGCTCGAAAGCATCTCGTTCGGCAATGCCATGCCAAGCACCGAAACGGTGACAAGAACCATGCATGCCAACCCTGTGCGTAAACGCCGATTCACAAATCCACACTACGGCAGCAGTGATGAAACGCAAGAGCCTGTGAGGAAAATGGGGCGGATGCCGTCTTGAGCAGGCCGAGCGAAGACAGACGCCGCTGCGCGGTTGAAAAATGGGCCATGCGGAACGAGGGCCCTCCCACTGGGCGATGCGCGCTGTCGCGCGAGTTGTGTGGTCGGCGTTATGGGGTGGTGAACTGGAGTTTTGGGGTGAGGGATTCGAGAAGTTTTGGGGTGATGCCTTTGATGGCGAGGAGGTCTTGGGGAGAGCGGATGGGATTTTTCGTTCGGGCCTCTATGATGCGTTTGGCGAGTTTGGGGCCGATGCCGGGGAGTGATTGGAGTTCCTCGGCTGTGGCGGTGTTTGGGTTGATGGCGGTGGTGGGTTGGGAGTCTTTCAGGACTGTTTGGAGTTCGGCGGATTCGCGGCGTTCCTTGGCGCGGTCTTCTGCGAGGTGGGTCCAGTCTGTGACGGCCCAAATGCCTTTTTTGGCAGCGGCGGCGGTGAGTTCGTGATCTGCGAGTGCCTCGCGGTACTCGTTGCCGGGTGTGCCATCGGGTAGTTGGCGGGTGACGCCGAATGCTCGTGCCAGCCCCTCTTCCACTAGGACAGTTGCAAGATCTTTCCCTTCGGCACTGGTGATAAAGGCGTAGGCACGTTCTTTTTCTCCGTTGCCCCGAGCTCCAGCGAACGCGGTGTGGATGGTGAAGGGTTTTGCGAGGAGTTTGCGGGTTCGAACGGCTGCCTGCTTGCCAAAATCACGGGCGGTTTTCATCGAAGAGGCGGCGTCGGTTTCCGCGATGCCAAAGTAGCGCCGCTGCGCGCGGAGGCGGCGGGCGAGCGTCTCGTCGTTCACATGCCACTCGATGCAGTCCACCCCGTAGAGGCGGGCAGTGATCTGTCGTCCATCGGGAAGTTTAACTAGGAAGCTGTCGCCATCCGCCCAATTCGCTTCCACGAGCGTGCAGCCTGGAAATGTCTGCAGCGCTTCATCTGCGTTCAGGGTGAGTGCGGCAAGGAGGAACAGGGAGAGGGTCAGCGCTTTCTTCATGCTTGATCACAGGCGCTCCAATGCAGGCAGCGAGTAGTGTTTTTTCAGCTCGTCGGCGTTGGATTGAATTGAAGCGGCGTCGAGAAAGAGAAGTTTCGGGTCTTCTTCGAACTCGATTTTATGGAATCCCTCGAGCGGTTTTTTTGCGGCTTCAGACAAGTCGGCGAGGCTTTTGATCGGCTGGCCATTCACTTTGGTGACGACGATATTCTCGAGGTCTTCGTAGCCGATGGTGTCGGGTGTGGGGATGACTTGGGAGAGGATGATGATGCGGCCACGGTCGGCGGGGAGTTCGTTTTGGAAGGCATCATAGTAAACCAAGCGTTGAGGTGCGTTGGATGCCCATTTGCTTCCCCATTCCTTGAGGTAGGGGCGGGAGAGCTCGATGAAAACGAGGCCGCCCAGGATGACATACTTCGGGGCCTCGTCGGAGAGGTGGGTCTCGCTGATGGCTTGGTCTGGGTTCGCCACCTGCATGGTGACGGGAATCTCGAGTGTCTGGCCGTCGCGGAGGATTTTAAGCGGGAGGACGGCCCCGGGGTGTTTAATGGTGTTGGTGAGGTGGCTGAAGAGGATGCGGCCGTAGTCGGAGTCATTGTAGTTGCCGTCTTGGTCGAGAGGAAGTCCATCCACTGCCAGGATCACATCGCCTTTATTGATCCCTGCAGCATCAGCTGATCCTCGAGGGGTGATGTCGGTGACATAGATGCCACCAGGTTCTTTGAGGCCGATATAGCGGCGGAGTTGCGGATCGCGAAGCGGGGCGAAAGCGAGGCCGAGGCGGGCGAAGCCTTGGTAGGTTGGGGAATTGACTTCGGCCAGAAAATGGCGGATCACGGCGGTCGGGATGATGTCGGCGGATTGGTTGCGGGCGTCGTAGCGCATGAGCATGCCGATGAGTCGGCCATCGCGCACAGCGGGTAGGGTGAAGCTGCCGTCGCGCTGCTGGAGTGGCGCTCCGAGTTTGAAGAGGAGGAGGGCGCCTGATTCCGATGGATAACTGCCTACGCTGATGGATGTGATGCGGCCGAGGGTTTGGGCGATGTCTCCATTTGGCTCGAGTTGGAGGATGGTGGCTTCGTCGCCGACCTTCAGCGGCCCGTTCAAGGCGAGGGGTTGCATGCCGGCGAGGAAGGCGGGATCTGCGGGGCGGAGGACGGCAAGGTTGCAGTCGTAATCGATGCGTTCCACGGTGGCGGCGGATTTCTCGGCGGTGCCGGGTTTTTCGAGTTCGATGAATGTCGAGTTCGCCACGAGTTCTGCGGTGACGAGAATGCGGTCTCCATCGATCAGTGCGCCGATTCCACGCCGACTGAAGGGGGGCTTTTTAATCCATGGTTGGAAAAACTCGTACACTTGATTCGTCGAGTTCACGCGCAGCAGGAACTTTGAGGCGGATGCCGGCGTGGTTGCACTGTCATCCGCAGGGGTAGACTGAATGGCCAGCAAAAAGACGAGGGCAAGCCAAACGGCTCGCTTGAGGTGGATGGATTTCATTTTTTGAGGTTACTCTCCGCCGCGACATTGTAGCGCTCGCGAATGCGCGGGCGGGCTTCTTCGATCGCTTTGCGCTCCAGGACGAGAGGGCGTCCCCCGCCGGCGAATTTGATGACATAGTAGTCGGTCTGCTCATCGAAGGCTGTGGCGATGTCTTCGATGCGTTTGATGCGCTGACTGTTGACTTCGTCCACGACGGAGTAGCGAAATTCCTCGGCGTAGGCGTTTGCCGGGTCGGGCAGTATGTTGCTGAGAACAACGATCTCTGGGCGGTTGGTGTGCAATTGATCGGCAATGAAGTAGTCGAAAATGTAGTTCAATCGCTGGTCGGACGGGTCGTGCGCATCCATGAAATTCTGATCCACCGGCTGGAAGACCAAGCCGCCCGCGACGACAAAGCGGGGATTCTCATCGTAGAGATTGCTTTGGAGTTTGAATAGCCAGGGTTCCTTGAGCTGCACGGTGACAGATAGTGGTTTCCCATCGCGGAGGATTTCGAGTTCGACCTTGTCGCCTTTAAATTTCCTCTCCACCACTTCGTCCAATGGCACGGCTTCGTTCTCCAGCGGAATGGTGCCGTCGCTCGACACGGTGTGTCCGTCGATTTTTAAAATCACATCCCCGGGTTTCATGATGCCATCGGCCGCGCCTCCGCTGTAAACGCTGCACACTTGCACGCCGGTGGTCTCATCTTCGAGGCCCAGCGCGCGGCGGGAAGCGGGATTGAAGAGGTTGCGATAGGTCAGGGCCAGATCCACATAGTGGTCGTAGTACCCGTCCTGCACATCCTTCAAAAACCGTTGGATCACCGGTGTGGGAATCATATAGCCCACATTCTGTGCGATATCTCCGCTGTAGCCTTGGAATGCGACGCCGACGACCTTGCCGTTCTGCATCACCGGCCCGCCGCTGTTGCCGGGATTGATGGCAGCATCGATCTGTATGGCGAGGTGGGAATCCATGCCGGAGTGCGAGTAGGGCTGGAAGTCGATGCGCGACACGATGCCGCGCGTGACGGACAGGCGTGTGCCACCAACCGGGTATCCATAGGCGGAGACAACGGATTCAATGTCCGGTATGCCGCCGAATTCGAGAGGCGCGGTGCTTTTGAAGAATGCCGGGTTTTCAACGCTCAGCAGGGCGAGGTCGCAGTCGTGGGCGATATGGAGGACTTTCGCGAGATACGGGTTCGGATCCCCTTCCTTTGAAACAGTGAGGAAGCGTGCGTTGCTCACAACATGGGCATTCGTCATGATCCGTTTGCCATCAACAACAAATCCCGCGCCTACTCCCGAGGAGACATCCCCGGGGCTCCATGGGGTTTTGTAGTTCGGTTCTTGCGAAGTCGCCTCGATCCGGACGAGGCTTTTTGAAATTTCCACGGCATTCAGCGCGGCGACTGTGCAGAGGAAGGCGAGTGCAGTCAGAGGAAAGCGGGTCATTGCGGTGACTGTAGCAAATGGCGCAGTCCGTGCAATGAACAGTCGGTCGCTTTTCCGTGCAGAAACGGAGTCGCAGGCGCTGGTGACTACAAGTCCTGCAAGCGCCGCTCCAGACGGGCGATCTTATCCAAGGCGAAATTGAGTTCTGTCTGTCTGTGCAGGAGTTCTTTTTCGAGTTCCAGAACCCGGTTTTGGAGGCTGTCCTTCAAGTTGCTGTTGTGATTTTTTGAGTCCTCACTGTATGCAGCGGGGTTTGGGAAAAAAAAGGCGTCTCCGAGACGCATTTTTTCACCCGAGCAGCAATTCAGGATTTTTGTTTCCGCCGAGATTTCTCCGATGCTGAGGAATTCGAGCAGGGTTCCCGCTGTGGTCGGGCCGTAGAGCGGCTGCCCGGGGACCTCCACAAGCCAGTCCATATGCAGGTCTTCAAGCATTGGGGCTTTATTCCAAGTTCGGCCGTCAATTGAAATGGCGTCCTGTGGATGAATCTGGGCGGACATCGCCCATTCGCGGATTTGCTCAAAAGCAACCGGGCCAAAAATTTCTCTGTCCGCATGTTTGCGGAGATACCATTGGGAGGAATTTCCTGTTGCCATCACATCTGGTATCCTTCTATCAATTCGAGTTGCGTGCAAGGATTCATCGTTTTCTTTCTATCTGCTGAAAAAAATTCACAGGTTGATCAGGCGGTTCACTCAGTGTAAAGCAACGGCCATGCAAGTGACAACCACTTCTGTTTCGTCGGCTAAGAGCGGATCGAATTCCGTCTGGCGTAGTGTTGTGATTTTAGTCCTCGCCGGCTTGACCATCGTCGCTTGCCTGTGGGGCACTGCGCCTGCGACAAAATCCGAGCCCGGTGTCGTAATGGAGTTGCCAGGCACACTGACGGGTTTGTGGGGAAGCGACCAGCCTGTCTCTGAGGCGGAGAAGGTTATCCTTCCGGTCGACACCGAGTTCGCAAAAAAAATCTACTCCGACGGATTGGGTAGCGACATTTTTTGTCAGATTGTTTTAGCCGGAGCGGAAAAACGCAGCATTCACCGTCCTGAGGTCTGCCTGCCTGCGCAGGGATGGACTATTAAATCGGGCGAAGTTGTGCCGGTGCAGTTGGTGGACGGAAGAATCCTCGAGGTCATGAAGCTCACGGTGACGAAACCGGTCACGCTCAATAACGGCGCGCAGCGCGATCTGACATCCGTCTTCTGCTACTGGTTCATCGGGAAGCATGCCACGACGCCGCATCATTTTGTGAGGGTGTTGAAGACGAACCTCGACATGTTGCTGCACAACACGAATCACCGCTGGGCCTATGTGATCGTGAACGCCCCGGTGCTCGAGGGCTTTGTTCCCGGCGGGAAGGATCTGCAGCAAACGACGGCCCGTATCGAAGCTGCGATTGCGGAGTTGGGGCCGCAGATCATGCTGGAGCGGTGATGCTGTCGCTGAAAAAAAGGCCGCCTGTTTCGAGGCGGCCTTTTTGTGTGGGAAGGGAAATGGGATTAGCGCTTCGAGAACTGGAAGCGTTTGCGGGCTCCGGGCTGGCCGGGCTTTTTGCGCTCCTTCATGCGAGGGTCGCGTGTGAGAAGACCTTCCTGCTTGAGCGGGAGGCGCAGGGCCTCATCGATCTCGATCAGCGCGCGGCTGATTGCGAGGCGAAGGGCGCCGGCCTGGCCATTGACGCCGCCACCGACTGTCTTGACGGTGAGGTCGTAGGTGTGAACGGCATTGGCGATTTCCAGCGGGCGGAGAATTTGATTCTGAACTGAAAGGCTGGGGAAGTAGTCTGTGAAGTCGCGGCCGTTGACTTTGATTGCTCCGGAGCCGGGTTGGAGGCGGATGCTGGCCACGGAGGTCTTGCGGCGGCCTGTGGTTTGGATGGGTGCTGCTTTGCTCATACGAAAAATCAGGCTGCTTGTGGGTTTTGTGCGGTGTGCGGATGCTCGGAACCAGCGTAGACTTTCAGTTTGCCGTAGAGAGCGCGGCCGAGGCGGTTGTGAGGGATCATGCCCCGGACGGCGCGCTCGATGAGAAGTTCCGGGCGGCGCTCGCGGCGTGCGCGGAAGGTCTCGGATTTGTGACCGCCAACGAATCCCGAGAAGCTCATGTAGGTTTTGGCGATTTCTTTTTTGCCGCCGATGGTCACTTTGGAAGCGTTGAGGACAACAACGAAGTCGCCGGTGTCAACGTGAGGAGTGAAGATGGCTTTGTTTTTTCCGCGAAGGAGATTGGCGGCCTTGACGGCGACGCGGCCGAGAGGCTGACCGGCGGCATCGATGACCCACCAGTTGCGCTTCACCTCTTCGGATTTGGCTGAGAATGTTTTCATGCTTTGAATATCGAGAGTCGGCGAAACTGAATGACCTCCTGATTGATGTCAAATCCCGAAACAAAAAATGTTTCGATTCGCGTCTTGATCAAAAGAAAATCTTCTCCCGTTCCGTTGCGGTGAAGACTTTGAGGCCGCTGGACTGCGGGACCATACTCCTCGCATCGGCCAGCATGCCATCGAGGAAATCATCGCTGTGAGAGGGGTCGTGGTGCGTCATGTAGAGTGATTTTGCGCCTGCATTTAATGCAAGGGATACAATATCTTCTGATGATCCGTGTCCCCAGCCTCGTCGTTTTGCGGCTTCCTCGGCCGTGTATTGAGTATCCGCGATGAGGATATCGGCCTTTTTTATGAAATTGATAATCCGCTCCTCGTCTTGGCCTGCGGTTTCGTGATCCGAGAGGAAGACGAGACTGTGGCCCGGCGTATCCAAACGGTAGCCAAGGCATCCGCCTGGATGGTTTGTGGGACATGTGGTGACGCGAATGTCTCCGAACTGCAAGTTTGTTTGCCCCTCAGGTTCGAGATGCTCGAATGTCATTTCGCATTGCATGGCCTCCAAGGAAACCGGGAAGAAATGGTTGCCATCCATCTGAATCTTAAAAATGGACTGGAGTGAATCAGGGTTGGGGTCGCGTCCCAGCACGCGGATTCGGTTGTTTTTTATGTAAGCGGGAGTAAAGAACGGGAAGCCTTGAATGTGGTCCCAGTGGGTATGGGTATTGAGAAGTGTAATGTTCAGGGGGGAGGCGCCGAACTCTCCAACGAGCGCGCTTCCCAGAGGGCTGATTCCCGAGCCGGCATCGATGATCACAATTTCATCTTGGAGCCTTAATTCCACACAAGTGGTATTTCCACCGTAACGGGCTGTCGAGTGGCCCGGCGTGGGAATAGAGCCTCTGACACCCCAGAAACGCGCCCAGTATTCAGTCGAGGCGTCAGACTGTTTGTCAGTTGGCATCAGTTAAAGAGAGATGTGCGAATGGCGGAGTATTTCCTTAAACTTAATTTTCGCCCTGTTATGAAGGAAGGTTTAATTTTTTAAATTTTTGCGAAGTTATGTGTTTGTCTTTCTCGGCGTGAGGTGGATTTCGGCCAATAAAAAAGGCCGCCTGTTTCGAGGCGGCCTTTTTGTGTGGGAAGGGAAATGGGATTAGCGTTTCGAGAACTGGAAGCGTTTGCGGGCTCCGGGCTGGCCGGGCTTTTTGCGCTCCTTCATGCGAGGGTCGCGTGTGAGAAGACCTTCCTGCTTGAGCGGGAGGCGCAGGGCCTCATCGATCTCGATCA
>JBILBH010000038.1:0-25687 GCA_044353785.1 Terrimicrobiaceae bacterium | reverse complement strand
TTCTTTTTGCGCTTGTTTCAGCAATCCAAAATTGGAGCCGAGAATGTCGGACTTTCTGCTCGCCGCTTCCGGCGTGAGGGTTTTTCAGGGCCGACTATCGTAGCGTGTGGTTTTGTTTTTTTCATGGTCAAAATGAATCGGGAAGGTTCTTGCCGAGATGCAGTGAGATTTTGATATCCCGGGATTGGGACCCCTTGTCGCCTTCGGCCACCAAATCACCAGCTCGCTCCCGCGCTGTTTGTAGTAAACGCGGTAGCCGGGCCCGTAGTGGATTCGCAGTTCCGACACACCCTCGCAAACGGCTTTTGCATGCCAGAAGGATTGATCGCAGCGACGCTCTGGAAAAATATGGAGGGAACGATGTTGCTCGATGCATCCCACTCAAGGCCTTTCAACGACAGGTAGGTGTATCCCAATCGCGTCAGGTGGAGTATGGCGGGGATTTTAACCCTTGAGTCTTCGTTGGATTTCACAAGTCAGACAATGGATGTTAAAAGTTCAGTTGGTCGAGTGCAACCGGCGATTGTGGTATAAAATCCACCCTTGAACCGAATCGGTTTGTTCAGTCCTGCGCGAGCATGGCGCGGAGGCTGGCGAAGGAGGCTGCGAGATCTTCCTCGGCCACTGGGCGGGACATGATGTCCTCGTGGGATTCCGAGAGCACGCTATCGCCTTCGATTTCCTTGAGAAACGGGCTGGGACGGCAGCTCATGGCGGAGCCGAATTTCATGCGGTTCCGGCAATGGGTAATGGTGAGGGATTTCATTGCGCGGGTGATGCCGACATAGAACAGTCGCCTCTCCTCATCGACCGTGCCCTCGGATTTCGAGCGCTCGTGGGGGAGGAGTCCATCCTCGGCGCCGATGAGGAAAACATGGGGGAACTCAAGCCCCTTGGCGGCGTGGAGCGTGATGAGAGTGAGCCCGGTGGAGTCGTCTTTTTTGTCCTCCTCGCGCTCGCGGTTCAGCGAGAGTTCGTCGAGGAAATCCTGCACACTGCCGCGCTTTTTTGATTGGTGGGTTGCCAGCGCGTTGAGGATTTCTTTTGCGCCCGACTCTCTGTTGAGGGCCTCTTCGGGCGTCTTGCAAGAATTTTTGAGGTCCTCGAAGTAGCCGGTTTCCGAGAGGTAGCCGTTCACGATCGCATAGGCATCCGCTCCGGGCGTGAGGAGGTGGATACGGGCGGCTGCGAGGTCTTCGGCGAATTTGCGGATGGCTGCGGCGGTCTTGCGTGTCACCTCCTGTTCGAAAGCGGGGTCGGTGAGGGTTTCAAAGAGGCTTCTATGGGCCTTGGCGCTGTGCTCGAGGGCGATCTCCACCGATGTCGCACCGATACCGCGCGGCGGGGTGTTGATGATGCGGAGGAGGGAGATGTCATCCTGCGGGTTGATGAGGCAGGTGATGGTTGCCAGGATATCCTTGATCTCACGTCGGTCGAAAAAGCTTTTTCCGCCAACGAGACGATAGGGGATTTTCATGCGGCGGAGGTTTTCCTCAAGGAGTCGGGATTGGGCATTCATGCGGTAGATCACCGCGAATTGCTCCCAGGGGAGTCCGCTTGCATTGCGGATGGCTCCGGCCTCGCCAACCACAAATTCGGCTTCTGTTTTGTCGTCTGCCACTGCCACGACGTGCACCGGATCTCCACCCGCAACGGAGCTCCAAAGGTTCTTCACGCGGCGGCGCGGGTTGTTTTTGATGAGGCGGTTGGCCGTGGTGAGAATGGGATTCGTGCTGCGGTAGTTCTGCTCGAGTCGGATGATCTTGGGATTCGGGAAATGTTTTTCAAACTCCAGGATGTTCGACACCTCGGCCCCGCGCCAGCCGTAGATGCTCTGGTCGTCATCGCCCACGACGCAGATATTGGGCGGGTCGCCGGCTGCGAGCAGGCTCACCAGATCGAGTTGCAGGCGGTTGGTGTCCTGGAATTCGTCGACCATCATCTGGCTATAACGGGCACGCCACTTGTCCCGGACATCTTGGTGATCATTCAGAAGGCGCACGGCTTGGACGAGCAGGTCGTCGAAATCCATCGCATTCAGCGCATGGAGTTCGCGGTTGTAGCGCGCATACACCGCGCCGATGACAGTCTCGTCGTCTTGCGGCGCGGCCCAGCCATTGTTTTTGGCCTTGCTGATGAGGTTCTTTGCGAGGCCAGGATCGAGTTTTTCATCTTTCGCCGTGACGCGATTGATGACCTTTTTGATGAGGCCGAGTTGGTCGCCTTCGTCAAAAATGGTGAAGTTGTTTTTGTATCCGATCTTGTCGACATCCGCGCGGAGAATCCGCACGCAGAGGGCATGGAATGTGGATGCCGTGATCTCGTCGGCTTGCTCCTCGTTGAGCATTCCCCGTATGCGCTCCTTCATTTCGCGGGCGGCTTTGTTGGTGAAAGTGACGGCCAGAATTTTGGAGGCGGGGGTTCCCGTCGAGACGAGCCAGGTGATGCGGGCCACGATGGTACGGGTTTTTCCGGTTCCCGCGCCTGCGAGAATCAGTAGTGGCCCGTTCTCGTGGGTGGCTGCACTTTGTTGCTCGGGATTGAGGTCGTAGAGGCGGAAGCGGCTCATGGAAGCTCTCGGCGGGCGAAGCGGGCGAGGACTTCGGGATAAAGTTCGTGCTCTGCCTCTTGAATGCGCGCATGGAGTGTCTCCGGGGTGTCTCCGGGCAGGATGTTTACTGGGGATTGGGCAATGATCTCGCCGGTATCCATGCCGGAGTCCACAAAATGCACCGTGCAACCGGTCGTCTTCACCCCGGCTGAGAGCGCTTGTTTCCAAGCCTCTAGACCCGGAAAGGAAGGTAGGAGCGAGGGATGAATGTTGATGATGCGGCGAGGGAAGGCTTCGAGAAGAGGGCTTTTGACGAGGCGCATGTAGCCAGCGAGGACGATCAGGTCGGCGCGGGATGCCTGGAGTTCTTTGACGAGCGCAGCCTCGACCTCATCGGACAGGCGGGTTCGGTATTTTGGCTCGTGGATCGTTGTCGTCGGAATTCCGAGGTTGTCAGCCAGTGTGAGAATGCCGGCATCGGCCACATCGGACGCCGCGAGGACGGGTGTAACTCTGAGGTGTCCCGCCATGATCGCTGAGAGGATCGCGCGGAAGTTGGAACCTTTACCAGAACCGAGGACGGCAATTTTGAGCTGCGGCATGAGGGAGGGCATATTGCATAGAGGTGGCGGGTGAGGGGAGTCTTAAGTTTGAGGAAATTTGATTCGAGTTGGGTATTGTCGCCGAGGGCGCTCGTGACTATGTGTCGCTGCGCTCTTGCTTTGAACTACCAGCCAATGAATGTGAAATCCCGCCTCGAATCCCTTCATAAAAAGGTGGATCAGGCATTGGATCGGTGGTTGCCGGATGCCAGCACGAAACCGAAGACCCTGCACACCGCTATGCGTTACAGCGTCTTTGCGGGTGGCAAGCGTTTGCGTCCTATCCTCTGTCTGGCAGCTGCCGAGGCTTGTGGCGGCAAGATTTCTTTAGCCATGCCTGCTGCGTGTGCCATCGAGTGCATTCACACCTACTCGCTTGTCCATGACGACCTGCCTTGCATGGATGACGACGACCTCCGCCGTGGGCGTCCAACGACACACAAGGCATTCGGCGAAGGCGTGGCCGTCTTGACGGGTGATTCTCTTTTGACGATTGCGTTTGAGTTTTTGGTACGCACGAAAGCAACCGCCCGCCACGGAATGGCAGATTTCCTGCGAGAGCTTTCCCAAGCAGCAGGGAGTTCGCATCTCATCGGTGGACAGGTGGCGGATGTCGAAGCGGAGAAGCAAAAGGTCAGCCCGGCGGGCTTGGAATTCATCCATCGCGGCAAGACGGCTGCGATGATCTCTGTGAGCCTGCGTCTCGGGGCTATGACTGCGGATGCTACAGCCGCTGAATGTCGCTCGCTGGGGAAATTTGGCACGCACCTTGGTTTGGCATTCCAGATTGTGGACGACATTCTAGACATCACTCAAACGAGCGAGCAGCTTGGCAAAAGCGCCGGCAAGGATGTCGCGGCGGGCAAGGCCACCTACCCGGCCGTTTTTGGCCTGGAGAAATCTCGCAAGGAGGCTGCCCGTCACACGAAACTGGCTCTCCAATCCCTGAAGCCCTTCGGCAAGCGGGCTGCTTTCCTTCGGGGGATTGCGGATTACCTTCTCAGCCGCGAATTCTAATGGGATCACGACTTTTCTGGCTCTCCTTCGGCGGCGCTCTTCTCATCACCTCGCTTACTGCGTGGGTCTCTTGGGAGTTTTTCATCAAGCCGATGGATGCCGCCGTGCGCACGGCAAACCTCCTTCATGAGAAATTTCAGGAGTCGCTGGGAGTTTCGCCCAGGATTCTTGCAAATGCCGGAGTGCTCTTTTCGCTAAAAAGCGAATTGGAGAGCCTCGTTCTCTCAAGCGGGAAGGTCAGCGTGCGGGAAAGTTTCGCAGGCCAGAAGCCGGGCGGTGGGGATTTCTCGGCCGGTGCGGATTTTCAAGCCGAGGCCGGATTTTTCTTCCGAGAACCTCTTCAAATCAATGTCCGACGCGGTGGCGCTGTTGCCGATGTGATCCTGCCACAAATAAAAATCCTGCGCCTTGAGATCGCCTCGCCCCTCTCGATCGAGCCTGCGTATCTGGCATGGGATGCCATACCCGACCGGTTGCAAACGAGAGTCTCGAGATCGCTGGAGCGCCGAGCCAAGCGCGAGTTGGTGGAGGGCGGGCTCGTGAAAAAGGCGGAGCAAGAGCTTCGAGAAAAAGTTCGCCACATCGCGTCACAGGCGGGATGCGATGTGGTTTTTTTGAGTTCGCGGGAGGCGGATCAAGGCGCCCTGCCCAATCGTTGACGCCGGGATGCTGCGAAGGTAGGGTTTGCTCCTTGCCAGATGACGACCCTTGACCGCTATGTTTTGCGGAAATTTTCCGTTCCTTTTCTTTACTGCTTTGGCGGTTTTGTAGGCATCTGGTTCATTTTCGACCTCGCTGACAACCTGCAGGATTTTATCCAGGGGCAGGCCTCTGCCGAGGCGTTGATTGACTATTACGCTTCGCAGGTTCCGGAAATCATCGTCATAGCCATGCCGTTGGCGACGCTTTTGGCTTTGCTTTACTCGCTGGCGGGCATGTCTCGCTCGAATGAGATTATTTCCATGCTCGGCGCGGGGCGGAGTATTTTACGGATTCTCACGCCCTTGCTCCTTGTGGGTGTGCTGCTCACTGGCGTCACCACTTTTTTTAACTACGAGGGCGCACCGCATGCGACCGGGATGAAAAAGGTCATCGTTGGCGACATAAAGCGCGGGAAAAAGAGCGACAAAAACATCAAAGGTCACCTCTTCCGCAACAGGGAGGACCTCCGCACTTGGTTTGTGGCCCGCATGTCGTTGCGGGGCGAGCGCATTCAGGACGTGCAGATCATTCAGCAGGATGCCGACGGGAACATTCTTCAGCAGTGGTATGCGACGGAGGCTGTGTTCGATCCTCTCGTGGCGCGCTGGACGCTCCTCGGCGGGAAGTATGTGGAGATGGACAGGGAGGGGAATATTTTGAAAAGCGAAATGCCGGGAAATATCACGATTGATGGCTGGTCCGAGACGCCTTGGCGTATTTCGAGTTCCATGCTGAATGCAGATTTTCTCTCTGTGCCAGAACTGAACGACTACTTGAAATACAACGCGGACTTTCCCGAGAACCGCCTGGCCGCCTACCGCACGCATTGGCACTACCGCTGGGCGATGCCTGCTGTGTGTTTTCTGGTGATCTTCGTGGCGGCGCCGTGCGGAATCGTTTACTCCCGGCGCGGGGTTCTTGGCGGTGTGGCTCTGGCGATCGGCTTGTTTTTCTCGCTGGTCTTTGTGAGCAGCCTCTTTGTGGCTCTGGGCAAAGGTGGGCGCGTTTCACCTTTCACGGCCGCCTGGGGGCCGATGATTGCTTTCTTTGTCGCGGGTCTCGTTCTCCTTTGGATGAAGTCAACAAACCGCGAGATGCCAAAATTCAAAATACCTGGACTTTCATGATGCAAGCCGACTGGGAGATTAAATCGCGCGCCCACACCTGCGCACGCTCCGGATACGAATTCCAAGAGGGTGACCATTTTTACACGCTGTTGATTCGCCATGGCGATGGCTTCCGCCGGGAGGATCTCTGTGAGGAGGCTTGGAAGAACCGGAATGACAACATCCAGCCCTTCTCATTTTGGCGTTCCAAATACGAGCCTCCCGCCGCTGCGGCTCCAGATACTCTGGCCAAGGACGATGCTGAGGGGCTCCTGCGCCGTTTGATCGGCGAGAATGATCCTTCCCGTAAAAATGCCTGCTACATTCTGGCTCTCATGCTGGAACGAAAAAAAATGCTTCGCCCTGTGGCAAGCCGCGACGAGGACATGCTCGTTTACGAACATGTCGTCACGGGTGAGACGATAGTCATCGCGAATCCTCATCTCAGCTTTGAGCAAATTCCGGATGTCCAGCGCGAGGTGGGTGCGCTTTTGGAACACGGATTCTGACATGCCGTCCGGGCCACTGCTCTTTCTCGCCCCCATGGCTGGGGTTACGAACACTGTTTTTCGCAGCCTTTGCAAAAACCTGGGAGCGGATGTTCTCATGACGGAGTTTGTTTCCGCCGAGGGTATCCTGCACCGCAATGAGCGCACGCGTCGGTATTTGGACTTTCAACCGCTGGAGCGTCCGCTGGGAATTCAGCTTTTCGGCGCCGATCCCTCGCGCTTGGCGGAGGCTGTGAAAGCCGTGATCGACTGGGTCTCGCCGGATTTTATCGACCTGAATTTTGGTTGTCCGGTGAACAAGGTCGTGGCCCGTAACGGAGGCTCGGCCTTACTTAAGGACTGTCCGCTCTTGGCGAGCGTAGCACGGGAGGTTGTGGCGGCGGCGGGAAGTTTGCCGGTCACCGCCAAAATCCGCATCGGGTGGGATTCGCGCTCGGTCAATGCCCTCGAGACGGCTCGCATTCTCGAAGGCGAGGGCATTTCCCGCCTCGCGGTTCATGGACGCACGAAGGAACAGGGCTACACAGGCGAAGCCGATTGGCGAGTCATCGGAGCGGTTGCCGATGCTGTGAAGATTCCAGTGATTGGCAATGGGGATATCGATTCGGCCTCCGTTGCGCTTCAGCGTCTCAGGGAAACAAATGTCGCAGGTCTGATGATCGGTCGGGCCGCGATGTGCCATCCATGGATCTTTCGGGAAATCCGATCTGCAATAGATGGCGGAGGCGCTCCTGAAGTCGTGACCCTCAGAATGAAATGGGACTTCATTTTCGAGCATACGCGGCGTGAGATCGAATGGTGGGGAGGCAAGGAGGAGTTGGCCATCCGCTCCATGCGGGCGCGATTCATGTCCTACACACGCGGTCTTCCAGGCGGGGCCCGCCTGCGCGAACGCCTCCAGCAGGTCACTTCCGAGGAAAGCCTCCGGGAAATTGCCGCAGGGCATTTGCTCGAATACGGCGATCAACCGGTCTGAAGCCTGCTACGCGAGGCGCTCCAAGCTCCAGTCGGGAGCGGGAGCTTCGAAGGGCGTTGCCTCCTTTGTTAGCGGATGTCGGAAGGCAAGCTTCCAAGCATGCAGGCAAAGTGGCGGCTCCCCGAGGGAGAGTGTTTGGCGGTTCCCCAGAGCGCGGCCCGGCAAATACACGGGATCTCCGCAAATCGGGAAACCGAGATGCCACAAGTGCAGTCGAATCTGGTTTGTGCGGCCGGTGAGGGGATGCGCTTCCAGCAAGGCTGTGCCGTCGGAGTCTCTGCGGATGACGCGGAATTCCG
The DNA here is from genome assembly GCA_044353785.1 of Terrimicrobiaceae bacterium. Taxonomy (GTDB): domain Bacteria; phylum Verrucomicrobiota; class Verrucomicrobiia; order Chthoniobacterales; family Terrimicrobiaceae; genus UBA967. The sequence goes on along the minus strand of JBILBH010000038.1, from coordinate 17,925 downwards.
TGCGGGCGGGAAGACCATTTTCCACATCAATCTGGCGGGCTCCAGCTTTGACAGGCTCTTCGCCGATTGGCGCATCGCAGAAAAATGTGTCCTGCGCCGGATGTCCCATCACTCGTGCGAGGTAGGTTTTTTCGACTTCGCCACGCTCGAATTGTGGCTGCACAAATTTGGCGAAATGTCGTGTGCGGGTAAAAACGACCAACCCAGTTGTATTGGCATCCAGTCGGTGCGCGGGTCGTGGTTTCTGCGGATGATAAACCGTCTGCAAGATAGCCTGGAGTGTGTTGCGGTTGAACCTGCCGCTGGGGTGGATTGGCAGCGGGGCGGGTTTGTTGAGGACCAACATCGCCTCGTCCTCATGCAGGATGTGGATATCAGCATTCACCTCCGGCTCCACCTCGGCCGGAGTTTTGCGATAAAAGCGGTCTCCTTTATGAGCTGTGAGAATGGGCTGGACTGGTTGGAATCGCGAATCGAGTAGGCAAGAATTTTCAAAAATCCTCTGCCAATCCTCACGCGGCGTATGGCTGAAAATACAGGCTATGGCTTCAAGAATGGCGACTCCATCGTATTCCGGCGGAATCACAATCGGGCGGAAGTTGTCATAAGGCGTGCTGCCGGGGAGGGGAGTGGTGGCATTCCGGATCGCCTCCTCTCTCCGTGAGATGCTCAGAGTCATTTCCTGATCCTCCGATATGAAGCAAAACGGACATGATTTGCCGGGGACATAGCAGGGATCGTTTTGATCATTCGCCGTGAGCGGCGAGAGGCAACGGAAGCACTGGGAGGAATCGGTTTCGCGCAGGGCGGGATCAACCCCAACGCGCTGGTCGAAGACGAAGCATTCGCCGTCGTAGTGCGCACTACCGCATTCCTCGAAGTATTTCAGGATGCCGCCATCGAGCTGATGGATATTCCGGAAGCCCTGGCTTTCCATGTAGGGGCCTGCCTTCTCACAACGGATGCCCCCGGTGCAAAACATCACCACCGGCTCGTCCTTGAGTGATTCGGGGAGTTTGGCAACGGCTTGCGGAAAATCGCGAAAATGGTCGATGCCGGCCGGGAGAGCCCCACGAAATGTGCCGAGCTTGATCTCGTAGTCGTTCCGGGTGTCCAGAAGAGTGACCTTTCGGCCTTCATCGAGCCATTGTTTGAGCATCGCGGCGGGCAGCTTGGGTGATGTCCTACGCGCGGGATTGATGCCATCAACCCCGAAGGCGATGATCTCTTTTTTGATCCTCACGAGCATTCGCGAGAAAGGCTGATGCTCACTCAAGCTGAATTTCGGCGCCAGATCTTCGAGACCGCTGAGACTGCGGAGTTCCCGCAGCAGGACCTCGATGCCCTCCGCCGAGCCGGCAACGAAAAGGTTGATGCCTTCAGTGCTCAGGAGAATCGTGCCTTTGAGCGATTGCTCCCGGCAAAGTCCGATGAGGCACTCCCGGAGTGGCTTCAGATCGCTCAATTCGGCAAAGCGATAAGCCGCAATATTGGTGATTTGCTTAGAAACTATGGGGCTCACGGGCTACTCAGACTCCTCCAAAGCGGCGGGAACGGGATTTGTAATCCTCCAAGGCCGCCAAGAAATCCTCCCGGTCGAAATCGGGCCAGAATTTTTTCGTCACATGGATTTCCGTGTAGCTCAGTTGCCAGAGGAGAAAATTGGAAATGCGCATCTCACCCGAAGTGCGAATGAGCAGGTCGGGGTCGGGAATGCCAGTCGTGTTCAAACGGGATTCGAAGAGCTTGGATGTGATGGAATCCGGGTCTAGTTTTCCTGCGGCGGCGTCGTGTGCCAGAGACTTCACGGCATCGAGAATCTCGGCTCGTCCGCTGTAGCTCAGGGCGAGCGTGAAGTGGAGTTTGTTATTCGCGACTGTCGCCTCCATGCATTCGCGCAGCTTGCGTTGGCAGACGCTCGGGAGTTCATGGATGCGGCCGATGTGGTGGAGGCGAATACCTTCACGGACCATTTCGTCACGCTTTTGGTTGAGGAAGCTTTCGAGCAGAAGCATGAGACCATTGACTTCCAAGGCCGGGCGTTTCCAGTTCTCCGAGGAAAACGCATACAGCGTGAGATAATGCACGCCGGTGTCCAAGCACGCCTGCACACAGCGCTCGATGGATTTCGACCCAGCTTCATGTCCCGCCAAACGCGGGAGCCCCCTTTGCTGGGCCCACCGGCCGTTTCCATCCATGATGATGGCGACATGCTTGGGGGTACTGCTCACGGTCAGAGGCGAATGGTCTGCGCGCGGGCGGGTCCGATGCTCACGATGGAGAGCTTGGCGCCGGTGAGTTCCGCGATTTTTTTTACATAGGCGCGGGCTTTTGGCGGCAGGTCGGAGAATTTCTTGGCCTTTTCGGTGGATTTGAGCCAGCCAGGCATTTCGATGTAAACAGGCTCGCAGCGGGAGAGTTGCTCGGAGTCGGTGGGAGGGAAGTCCAAGACTTTGCCATCGAAGCGGTAGGCGACACAGAGCTTGATGGACTCCACACCGTCGAGGCCGTCGAGGTTGGTGATGGCGAGTTCATCGATGCCGTTAAGAATCACGGAATATCTGGTGGAAACGGCATCGAACCATCCGCAGCGACGCGCACGACCTGTGGTGGCGCCGAATTCCCTGCCCATCGCGTGGAAGCGGTCGCCAAGGGCATCGTCTTCCGTGGTGAAGGGGCCTTCTCCAACGCGCGTGGTATAGGCTTTAAGGACGCCCATGACCTTGTCGATGCGATGGGGCGGCACGCCGCTGCCGGTGCAGGCTCCGCCGGATGTCGTGTTTGAACTGGTCACATACGGATAGGTGCCATGGTCGATGTCGAGGAATGTTCCCTGGGCACCTTCGAAGAGCATGTTGGTCTTCATCTCAAGGGCGCGGTGCAGGAACATAACGGTATTTGTGATGAATGGGCGCAGAACTTCGGCTGCAGCCAGCGTGTCATTGATGATCTTCTTCGCGTTGAGCGTTGGTGCGCCAAGGCTTTTTAGGACGGCATTGTTCTCCTTGATGCGTTGGGTGAGTTTTTCTTTTAGGACATCCGGACGCAGGAGGTCGCCAGTGCGAAGGCCGGTGCGGGAGGCTTTGTCGGCATAAGCCGGGCCGATGCCACGCTTGGTCGTGCCGATTTTCTTCGAGCCTTTTTGTGTCTCGCGGAGACCATCGAGAGCTTGGTGATATGGCAAAACGAGGTGCGCGGTGTCGCTGATGAGCAGATTTTTTTCAACCTTCACGCCACGTTTGCGGAGACCTTCGATTTCGCCGACGAGCGCCACTGGGTCCAGCACAACGCCATTGCCGATCACGCAGGTTTTGGATTTGCGGAGAATGCCGGAGGGGATGAGGTGGAGGACATATTTCTCACCGCCGATGACGATCGTGTGACCGGCGTTGTTGCCGCCTTGGCTGCGGACGACGATGTCAGCTTCATCTGTGAGGAAGTCGATGATCTTTCCTTTTCCTTCATCGCCCCACTGGGCGCCGACGAGAATGGTGTTTGGCATAATAGAGTGCGTTACTTTGAAACAGGTGGGTTGAGTGACAAGCGAAAAGACCGGCCGATCAGGCGCGGCGTTCGCGGATTGAGGCGAGGATGTCGGCTGTGACCTCGGCAACCGGCTTGGCGCCGATGTTGCCTTTTCCGTGCAGGCGCACGCTCACATTGCCGGACTCCATGTCGCGGTGGCCGATGACCAGCATCGTGTGAACGCGGGCTTTCTCGGCATCGGCGATCTTCGCCTTTACGGGCTCGGAGCCGAAATCCGACTCGGCTCGGACCATCTGACGTCGGAGTGCATTAACGATGGGTTCTGCGTAAGAAATTAAAACTGGGTCGTCATTGAGTGTGATGACACGCACCTGCTCGGGAGCGAGCCAGAGCGGAAAGTTGCCGGCGTAGTGCTCGATGAGAAAACCGATGAAACGTTCGTGCGTGCCGAGTGGAGCGCGGTGGATGCACAGCGGCGTCTTTTCGGTGTTGTCGCGGTCGCGGTAGTGCAGGCCGAATTTGGCTGGCACGGCGAAATCAACCTGGTTCGTGGCAATTGTGAATTCGCGCCCGATCGCACTCCAGACTTGGACATCGATTTTCGGTCCGTAGAAAGCAGCTTCATTCGCCACTTCGACAAAGTTGATGCCGCTCTCGACGAGAACATTTCGAACCATGTCCTCAGTCTTCTTCCAGAGCTCTGGCTCATTCACAAATTTCTGCCCCAGTTTCTCGGGGTCATGTGTGGAAAAGCGCATCTGGTATTTCTCCAAACCGAAAACCTTGAAATACTGCATATACATCTCGTTCACGGCGCGAAACTCCTCTGCAAACTGCTCCTCGGTGCAATAAATGTGGGCATCGTTCATGTTCAGCGAACGAACGCGCATCAACCCGAAAAGCTCGCCGCTTTGCTCATAGCGGTAGCAGCAACCATATTCCGCAAGCCGAAACGGCAGGTCGCGGTAGCTCCGTGGCTCCGCCGCGAAAATGCGATGGTGGTGCGGGCAATTCATCGCCTTGAGATAGTATTTCTCGGTTTCGCCAAGTTCCTGCAGGCGGGTGTTCAGGGATTTCCACTCCCGAAACGCCTCCACGATCTCAGGGCTTGCCGAGCTGTCCTCGATGGCTTGGCGGATAGTGTCCATTTTTTCGGACATGATAGCTGATGACATCACGCAAGAATATCAATCGATGCCTGGCATGGCACTTCAAAATTCATTCCGGCTTCTCGATTCTTCGCGTTCGGTGCCGTGTTTTTGCTTGGACGCATCCCGTCGAAAATCTAAACCTTCCCGCTCATGAAAACTCCCATTCGCGTTGCTGTGACCGGTGCTGCCGGTCAAATCTCCTATTCTCTTCTTCCCCGCATTGCTTCCGGTGCCATGTTTGGCGCGGATCAGCCAGTGATTCTGCAACTGCTCGAAGTTCCAGTGGAAAAAGCCATGAAGGCGCTCGAGGGCGTGGCCATGGAGTTGGAAGATTGCGCATTTCCGCTTCTGGCGGGACTGGTCCTCACCGACGACGCCAAGGTGGCTTTCAAGGATGCGCACTGGAGTCTCCTCGTTGGCGCCAAACCCCGCGGCCCTGGTATGGAGCGCGCGGACTTGCTCAAGGACAACGGAACAATTTTCACCACCCAAGGTCAGATCATCGATGAGGTGGCTTCTGAGAACGCCCGCGTCGCGGTTGTTGGAAATCCTGCCAATACAAACGCGATGATCGCCGCCAGCAAAGCCCGCCGCCTCACGCCGGATCGCTTCACCGCCATGGTTCGTCTCGACCAGAACCGCGCCCAGACGATGCTTGCGAAAAAAGCAGGCGTCGCCACCACCGATGTGAGCGAGATTTTTATTTTCGGTAACCACAGCCCGACGATGTTCCCGGCTTTCGGCCATGCCAAAATCGCCGGAAAACCCGCCGAGTCAGTCATCACAGACCGCGCCTGGCTCGAAGGGGAATTCTGCGATAAGGTTGGCAAGCGCGGCGCGGCCATCATCGCCGCCCGTGGCGCTTCATCAGCCGCCTCCGCAGCGAATGCCCTCGTGGACCATGTCCGCTCGCTCGTTACTCCGGGGCAAATCCACTCCATCGCCATCAAATCCGAGGGCCACTACGGATTCGACGCCAATGTCTGGGCCGGAATGCCTGTCAAAACCACGACCCCCGGCGCTTACGAGGTCGTAACCGGTATTCCGCTGGATGACTTCGCAAAATCCAAGATCGCCGGGACCAACAAAGAACTCGCCGAGGAGCGTGCCATGGTCGCCGAGATGCTCGGATAAGGCGGGTAAACTCCCCCTCGCACTTTGGGAAAACGGATGCATCTTCTCAAAGAGATGCATCCGAAACCTCCGATTTCCTTATGAGTGACCCGATTCTTCCCACTGCGGAGCAAATGCAGCACCGGCTGCAGGAGCTTTTGCGCGCTTCGTTTTCGACCCCGGCTCCGGCCCCAAGTGAGCCGGTGGCCCCGATTCAAAATCCAGATACTATTCCTCACGCGATCCGGGATTTTAACCTCACGCCGAAAGAGATCAAAAAGCGCCTCGACCGCTTTGTCATTCGGCAGGACGAGGCCAAGAAGGTCCTCGGAATCGCTGTCTGCGATCATTACAACAATGCCCGTGTCATGGCCTCTCGTGAAGCCGACGCCCCGCCGCTTGAGTATTCTAAGCAAAATGTCCTCCTCGCCGGCCCGACAGGTGTTGGAAAGACCTACCTGGTCAAACATGTCGCCGAGCTGGTCGGCGTTCCTTTCGTCAAAGCCGATGCCACAAAATTCAGCGAAACCGGCTATGTCGGCGGCGATGTTGATGATCTCGTTCGCGAACTCGTGCAGAAGGCCAATGGCAACCTCAGCCTCGCGCAGTATGGCATCATCTACATCGACGAAATCGATAAAATCGCCACGCCTTCGGATGTAATGGGCCGCGATGTGAGCGGGCGCGGTGTCCAGACCACCTTGCTCAAGCTCATGGAGGAGACGGATGTCCCTCTGGGTGGCGGGAATGATCTGCAATCCCAGGTTCAGGCTGCCATGGAGTTCCAAAAGCGCGGCAAGGTCAGCAAGGAAACCCTCAACACCAGGCATATCCTCTTCATTGTCTCCGGTGCTTTCGACAAGCTTGGCAACATCGTCACCCGGCGATTAAAGAAATCCGCCATGGGCTTCGGCGCTGCGTCCTCTCCCTCGGCGAGCGAATCTGATGAATTGCTCCGCCTCGCGGGAACGAGGGACTTCGTGGACTATGGGCTAGAACCTGAATTCATCGGACGACTGCCCGTTCGGGTCGTGTGCGACAGCCTTCGCCAGCAGGATCTTTTCGACATTCTGCAGAAGTCGGAAGGCAGCCTCCTCCGCCAATATGAACGCGCCTTCGCCGCTTATGGAATCGAGGTCGTTTATTCTACGGATGCCCTTCGGTATATTGCGTCCTTGGCCGCTCAGGAAAGCACCGGCGCGCGTGGTCTCATGACTGTGTGTGAGCGGCTCATGCGCGTCTTCAAATATGAACTCCCCGGAACCCGCGTGCGCTCGCTTGAGATCACGCCTTCCGTTTTTGAAAACCCTTCCGCCAGCATTCAGGCGCTTCTCAAACTCGGCGAGGAGGAGGCCCGGCACACGCAACGCCTCGTCATCGAGCAATTCGCCGAGCGCTTCGGCGGGCAGCACGGCTTCGCCCTTCGCTTTGACCCAGCGGCCATCGATGCCATCCTCCGCCTGACTTTTGAAAAAAACATTCCCGCTCGCGACTTGTGCGAGAGCCTCTTTAAGGATTATCAATTTGGTCTTGGGCTGATCTCTCGGAACAGCGGCCAGTTGGAGTTTGTCATTCCCGTTGATGCGGTGGATGCTCCCGACCGTGTGCTGAGCCAGTGGGTCGTGGCCTCCTACCGCACCAAAGAAGAAAATGAGAAACCTTAAAGTCAGCTTTGTCATCGGCGCTCTTACTGTCGTTTTGTCGCTGGTCTTGTTCGCAACCGGCCTTCCCTCGCTTCTCGATGGCGTGCTGCTGAAATCGCTCGAAATCCCACAAGACGGCCGCCCCATCGCCGGCACTCCGTGGATGACTCTGCTGATTTTCGCTTTTGGAATCGCTTGGGTGTGGGTGGATCTCACAAACAGGGGAAACAAAGCACTCCTCTCAGCGGCATCCCTCCTGCTCCTCTGCACATGGGCCCCCGTTTTGTCTCTCCATGGAAAATTCTTTACGCCAGTGCTCCCTGTTTTCGCCGTCCTCTGCAGCACTGGCATCGCGTTCGCTTGGGAACAAACACGCCATGGACAGCGCAATCAACTTCTGGAGCGCCTTTTCGGCCTCCGCCTTCCCAAGGCAGCTTTTCAATCCATCCTCGTCTCCGATGCCACACCGGATTTCCCCGGCCGTGTGGTCAACGCCTCGGTGCTCGTCATTGCGGTTCAAAATCACGCCGAACTCATGGAGCTTCTCCCTCCGGAGAGTTACACCGCCATCACGAATCTTTATTTGAAAACCGCCTCGGATTACCTTGTCGAGTCGGGCGCTTATCTGGACGAGTGCAATGGAGAGTGCATACGCGTCGTTTTCGGTGCTCCGATTGCCGATTCGCGTCACGCCGTTCGCGCCTGCCGCGCGGCAGTGGATCTCGCTGCGCGCCTTGATGAGTTGAACAAGGAATGCGACGCGAGGTGGCAGCGCCGACTCGATGTGCGCATGGGCCTCGATACGGGGGACATCATCGCCGGCGTTTTCGGTGGAGGGCGTCTGGGAAGCTACAGCGTGGCTGGGCCTGCCGTTGATTTTGCCCGCCGACTCTGTGCTGCCAGTTCGATGTATGGAGCGCGAATCCTCATTGGACCCGATGCCTACACGCCCGCTTCGGAATCCGTCGAGGTGCGTCCGATTGAAATCCTGAAAGTCGCGGAAAAGCGTCGCCGTGTTGAAATTTACGAGATTCTGGCTCCCAAGCACTCACTCTCGGCGGAGCGCGAGCGCAGCCGCGACCATTTCTGGACTGGCGTCCTCCACTACCGTGAAAAACAATGGGACAAGGCCGTAGAGGAGTTCACCAAGGCCCGCATCACCGGCATTCCCGACCCTGCGTTGGATTTCTACCTGCGCCGCATCGAACAGGCTCGCCGTCAAAATGTAGATACCCACAAGGAATCCGTCCCCGCCCTTTTCCATGCAGCCTGAATTGCCCTGCATCCTCACACCCGAGCAGACTCGCCAGGAACGCGACCGCCTCCACGTGGAGGGCAAAAAGCTCGTTTTCACCAACGGATGTTTCGACATTCTGCACCGGGGGCATGCCCAATATCTTGCCTTTGCGCGGACACAGGGCGATGCCCTGGTCGTCGGACTCAACAGCGACGCCTCCGTCCACCGCGCCAAAGGCCCCACCCGTCCCGTCAACGCCGAGCAAGACCGCGCTTTTGTTCTCGGTTCCCTGCGCGCCGTGGACTATGTCGTTATCTTCGATGAAGACGAGCCCCGAGATCTCATTTCGAAAATTCTCCCCGATGTTCTCGTGAAGGGAAAAGATTGGGCGCACTATGTCAGCGGCCGCGACATAGTCGAATCCCACGGCGGCAAGGTCGTCCTCGCCGACATGGTTGAGGGTAAATCGACCACCGCCACCATCGAGCGCCTTCGAGCCTGATCAGAGTTTCCAAAACATCACGGCGGTGATGACCAGGCCAATGATTGCTATAAGCCGCCGGACGGCCTTCTGCGGAAGTCGTTGGCAGTAGGTGGAGGCGACGTAGTAGCCCGCAAATGCACCGACGGTCATGATGGCCATTCGCGGCCAGTCGATCAACCCGCTCGCCGTGAACCAAGCGGCGGCGACGAGATTGATGAGGGACCCCAGCACGCTTTTGAGCGTGTTCATTTGGTGAATGTTTCTGAACCCCATGAAACCAAGGGTCGCTAGCATGAGAATGCCGATGCCGGCACCAAAATACCCCCCGTAGATGGAAACAAGAAACTGGAAGAAAAGAGCCGCCAGCAAGTGGGGGCGGCGACTTGTGGGGGAATCGGAGGCGTGGAGTTGCCTGCCACATCGCGCGCTTAAGACGCCCTGCAACATGAAAAGAACAGTCGCAAATAAAACCAAGTAGGGAACCAGTTCTGTGAACACCCGCTCGCTGCTGCGCGTCAGCAAGAGGCTGCCGATCCACCCCCCGGCGATGCTCACGGGGATGAATGTCGTGAACCAGGGTTTCACATCGGAGAGGTGTTTCCGGTATCCGTAAAGACTGCCAGCCATTCCAAGGAGGAGTGCCAGGGTGCTCGTCGCATTCGCAATTATTGGGGGAACCCCGAAAAGAATCAGCGTGGGAAAAGTCAGGAGAGTCCCTCCGCCTGCGACGGCATTGACTGCCCCCGCTGCGCAAGCGGCAACGAGGAGGGATGCGATTTCGATCCAAGACATCGCAAACCTCTACCCGCTGATTCCATGTCATGCGATCCGAATGTCCGGCTTGTTTAGATGCCGGAGTCCATCAACTATGGGGTGCATCATTTCCCATGAAGAAATCGAAGATTATCGAAGCTGTTTTGGAGCACCTCAGGGCGGATTTCGAGCGCCGCCAAGCTGCCGCCAAGCGAACCCGCGAGCAGGGGAATGATGCTGAGAGCAAGTCCGAGGGGAAATACGACACCCGCTCCACCGAAGAGAATTATTTGGCAGATGGCTTGGCCAGGCAGGCACTCGAGGCAGCTGCTGCGGCCGAGTCCATTGAGGCAATGCCGACCCGGAATTTCGCCCTTAGCGATCCGATCGATATCGGGGGCCTCGTGGAGCTGGAATTTCCAAAAGAGACCGAGTTTTTTCTCATCGCCACAGCAGGAGGTGGAACGGAGGTTGTCTGGAACACAAAGACCATCGTCGTTTTGACGCCCGAGTCGCCATTGGGGTTGCAACTCCTCGGCCGTCGAGTCGGCGAGAGGGTGGGGGATGCAAAAATCAAGCAGGTCTTTTAGGCGAGCAGAGAGTCGCAGAGGAGCATCAGTCGCCGACGCAAAGGGCGTGCCCGTTCGGCGAATTCCCTTTGGCATTTCTCATACTGCGCCCGGCCTTCCGAGGTCTCGATGGGAACAGCGGTGTAGCCGTGGGAAGTCAGATCATAGGGGCTGGCGCGCATATCGAGTTCCCGTATGTCGCGTGCGAGTTCAAAAGTGTCCGCAACAAGTTCAGAGGGGCACCACGGTGCCAGCTTGAAAGCCCACTTGTATAAATCCATGTTTGCATGGAGACAGGCCGGTTGCTCAAGGCCCGGGGAGGATGCGCGGGTTGGTTGCAGGCGATTGAGAGGCCTCGCTTCTGGAGTAAAAAAGCGGAAGGCATCGTAGTGCGAACACCGCATCGTCAGCGAATCCACAACCGCTGCGATCTCGTCGGGAGGGAGCCGTAGGGGTTGCGACGCATGGCGAACCGCGCTGGATTTGTAAACCATCGCCCATTCGTGGAGCCCATGGCACCCGAAGAACGCTGCCCTGTTCGCCGTGCTCGCAAGAAAGTCGCCAAGCCACTGAACGAAGGGGCGGCGTCTCTCCGGCAACGCCTCGACTGTTACTCCATGCTGCGTTGCCATATAGCCGGGAACCCCAAGATAGCACTCCGCCTCGTCTCCCAGCAGCGCACACCCAAAGCCCGGATGCCATCGCCGCAGAAGTGACGGACGGTTTGGATAATACTCGAAAAGAAAATCATCCACCGGATGCTTCACGCCCAGCGCAGCCCGCTCAAGTCGTGGAGTCACCCAAGGCTCCACCCGTCGCTCATGCGCCGTGCGCAGGTCGATCCACTCCGGTGGCGAGAGGGTTTTCACAAAACTTGCGACAAGCACGGGGTTATTCCTGCTGCTTTCATTATGGGATTAAAATGCAATTCCATGGTTGCAGGATCATTCATTGCACCAGCAAGACAGAAAACCAACCCAGTGATAAAAACGCATTCTGGAGAAAGAAATCCACGGTGCTGACAGAGTAGCGCACTCCAGAGTTTGCTTCTGCCCCAGGCGTTGAGAGGGCACGAGAAGGCGACAGAGCGCTGATTTTCAAGCCCGGTTTCCATGAAACGAAAAAGGCGGAAGTCCGAGGACCTCCGCCTTTGTTTTTAAAGAAATGTCTTGCTCAAACTATTGCTTGTCGAGAACGACATTCCACTCGTCGATGCGTTTTTTCTCGGCTGCGAAGAGCGAATCGGTCGGATCGAGGATTTCAATTTTTTCGATCGTGTCTTCCATGCGGATCGAATCAATCACATCTTGTCCCTTTGTGGTGTGGCCGAAAACCGTGTGGCGTCCATCGAGGTGCGGAGTTGGCACATGGGTGATGAAAAACTGGCTGCCGTTTGTTCCTGGGCCCGCGTTTGCCATCGAAAAAATGCCAGGCTTGTCGTGTTTGAGGCCGGATTTCACTTCATCCTCGAAGCGGTAGCCTGGACCTCCACGGCCTGTGCCTGTTGGGTCGCCACCTTGGATCATGAATTGCGGAATCACGCGGTGAAATGTGATGCCGTTGTAGTAGCCGCGTTTGGCGAGGTTCAGGAAATTCGCCACAGTCACTGGCGCTGCCGAAGGTTGGAGTGTGGCCTCGATAGGGCCTTTATTTGTTTTAACGATGATGCGGATGTCTTGCATGGAAGCTGTGTCTGTCGCTGACTGGGCTGTGATTGTCAAACTGAGAAGCAGGGCTGAAAAAATTCGTTTCATAAGGAAGCCAGAATATGACTCTTGAAAGAGGAATCTCAACTGCAAGTTGAATCCGTGGAATGTGGTCTTAGGTAGACGGGCGCTCTGGATTCCGAAACGATAGCTTAAAAATCCTCTCGCTAAGGCTCGAAAAGCTCGACAATTTTTTGACTATTTTGTCATGGCCCTGACCGCTGGTTGGTTGGCGATGAGACTTGGCTATCGCGGTGGCATCATGGACGGTCTTCTCATGGTGGCTTTGGGAGGGCTTTGGTTTACTCCGGCCACACAGATTGCGCAGTTCTGGGTATTTTTGCTCGGCGTCTGTTTACTCGCAGCAGGACTCGCTTTTTTGGAGGCTGTGGCAAATCCTTACACCACTGTGCTCGGGGCGCCCGATTTTGCGGTCATACGGATTAATCTCGCGCAATCTTGAAATGGCATCGGTTGGATTTTCGGCACGATAGACGGTGCGATGCTTTTTTACTCCATCGACGCAAGTGGCAAGAGCACAGGATCTGAAACTTTCTGGATGCCGTATGCCGGAGTCTCTGTCGTGGTGCTTATGCTCGTCTCGGTTTTTGCCACGGCACCTATGCCAGATCCTCAAGTCCGAGGAGCTAAAAACTGAGGGCGCGACGAACGTTCCAGCGCAGTTGGTGCGTTTCCCCGCATGGCAGGCATTCTCCTCTGGCTGAATCTCGCTGTGCTATCCCTGTTCATGGGAATGATCGCCTCGGCGAATGCCTGTATTGTTTCAGAGAATTTGTTTCTGCTCGTCTTTGCGCGAACCACCTTCACGGGGCTTCTCCTGATTTCCCTTGCGATGTGGTCTCGAGTTAAAAAATTGTCTTCCGAGTCGATCTGGTCGCGCCCTCATTTTTCCGGAGCGACGCTGGCCCAGTTTTGTTATGTTGCCGCCCAGTCGGGGAAATTTGCGTTTTTTATAAAATACATGACTACCCAGCCGCCGGTGCCTGCGAGTAATCCCGCGGCCTCCACGCTGGCATCGGTGGGCTTTGCCTGCTTCCTCGTCGCTCGATTTATTGGCGCTGGCTTGGTTGAAAAATTCTCTGCGCACATGGTTCTCGGAATTTATGGTGCGGTGAATGCTCTCCTCTGCGCCTGTGTAATGCTTCGCCTCGGTTGGGCATCCACAGTTTGTGTATTCCTCGCCTATTTTTTAATGTCGATCTTGTTTCCGACTATCTTTGCTTTGGGGATTTCAGGCTTGGGGGATGGTGCTAAAAAAGCATCCTCCTTCATCGTTATGGCCACTATGGGCGGGGCGATTATGCCGAAGCTAATTGGACGCATTGCCGACATCTCGAATGTGTCGCTGAGTTTTATTGTTCCACTTTGCTGCTTCCTCCGCGTGGCAGCCTACGGGTTTTTCTGGAGCAAACTCGTTGGTTCGCCTAGGTAACGTTGGTCTTCAAACGAACCTCAAAACTTAAAATGCAAAAAACCTTCGATAGCCTCATCAAACTCTCACGCGAAATTGGCAAGGAGGAGCGCCGCTTGGCGATCCTCGGCGAAGGCAATACCAGCGCTGATCTCGGCGACGGCACTTTTCTTGTGAAAGCTTCCGGTTCCAGTCTCTCCACGCTCGACGAGTCCGGCCTGACTCGGGTTCGAATGGAAACCGCCATCGCAGCTCTCGACGATGCCGCACTCACCGACTCCGGTGTGCGAACAGTTCTGGAGGCCTCCCGGGTTGATCCAGCATCCAAGCTCCCGTCGGTTGAAACCTTTATGCATGCCATCTGCCTCTTCGAAGGTGGAGCAAAATGGGTTGGCCACTGCCATGCGGAGTCTGTGCTTTCCATTCTGGCATCGACTCATGGCTCGGCTCCTTTTCTGAAACACATCTTTCCCGATGCCATCGTCGTCTGTGGACGCTATCTTGCCGTTGTTCCATATATCGACCCGGGCTTGGAACTCGCTCGCAGCGTCCGCGCTTCCCTGCGCCAGCACATGGCCACCTATGGTGCCACACCCAAGGTCATTCTGCTCGAAAACCACGGTCCGGTTGCCCTCGGTGCAAGCGACACCGAGGTTTTCAACATCCTCCTCATGCTCGATAAGTGGGCACGCATTCTTTGCACCACACTCGCAATGGGCGGGGCACGCTTCCTGCCAGAAACAGTCAGCGACCGCATAGACAATCGCCCCGATGAACACTACCGCCGTGCTCAAATCGCCAAAACCGCTTAAAAAACTCAAAACTTAATTCTTGAAACTCCACCTATGACCAACCTCCCTAAAATCGGCATTCGTCCGACCATTGATGGCCGCCTCGGCGGCGTTCGCGAGTCCCTCGAAAAACAAACCATGGCCATGGCCAAGAATACGGCCAAGCTTTTGACCTCCAAACTGCGGCACCCGACTGGTGAGCCGGTCGAATGTGTGATTGCCGAGACCTGCATTGGCGGCATTCGCGAAGCCGCTGCCTGCGCCGACAAGTTCCGCCGCGAGAATGTGGGCGTTTCGCTCACAGTCACCCCCTGCTGGTGCTATGGCTCCGAGACGATGGATACCGACCCGCTTACACCCAAGGCTGTGTGGGGATTTAATGGCACCGAGCGCCCGGGTGCGGTCTACTTGGCTGCCGTTCTTGCAGCGCACACCCAGAAAGGTCTGCCTGCTTTTGGCATTTATGGCCGCGATGTGCAGGATGCGGGTGATAACACCATCCCTCCTGATGTCGAAGAGAAGCTCCTGCGCTTCGCCCGCGCCGGTCTCGCCGCCGCAACCATGCGCGGTCGTTCCTATCTGTCCATGGGGGGCACATCCATGGGCATCGCCGGTTCCATCGTTGATCCCTCCCTCTTCGAACAATGGCTCGGCATGCGCGTCGAGTCGGTTGACATGATTGAATTCATTCGCCGCATAGAACGCGGCATATTCGACAAAGCTGAATTCGACAAAGCTATGAAATGGGTCAAAGCCAATTGCAAGGAAGGCAAGGACTGGAATGGCACAGGCAAAAAACGCTCGCGCAAGCAACTGGACGCCGAGTGGGAGACCAGTGTGAAGATGGCCCTCATCGCCCGCGACCTCATGGTTGGAAATCCCAAGCTCGCCAAAGCGGGCTTCGGCGAGGAGGCTCAAGGTCACTACGCCATCGCTTCCGGTTTCCAAGGCCAGCGCCAGTGGACCGATCACATGCCGAATGGCGACTTTCTCGAAGCGATTCTGAATTCCTCATTCGACTGGAACGGTCGCCGCGCTCCCCACATCGTTGCAACGGAAAACGACGCACTCAATGGCGCTGCCATGCTCTTCGGATGGCTTCTCACAAACACAGCACAAATCTTTGCCGACCTCCGCACCTACTGGAGCCCCGATGCCATCGCCCGCGTCACCGGAAGTGAAGTGCCCGCCTCAGCCGTGAACGGTCTCCTCCACCTTATCAACTCCGGCCCTGCTGCCCTCGACGGTTGCGGCGAGCAGAATCTGAACGGCGTGCCGGCCATGAAGCCCTTCTGGGACATCAGCAACGCGGAAATGAACGCCTGCCTCAACGCCACAAGTTGGCATCCCTCGATCACCGAGTATTTTCCCGGCGGCGGCTGGAGCACACGCTTCGCCACGCGCGGTGGCATGCCTTCGACCATCTATCGCCTCAATCTCGTGCAAGGCCTCGGCCCGGCACTCCAGATTGCCGAAGGCGAAACCGTTTCGCTCCCCGAGAAAACACACCGCATCCTCGAAGAGCGCACCAATCCGACATGGCCGACCACCTGGTTTGTTCCACGCCTCACTGGACAAGGCGCCTTCCGCGATACTTACACGGTCATGAACAACTGGGGAGCCAACCACTGCGTCATGAGCCACGGCCACATCGGAGCCGACCTCATCTCCCTCGCCAGCATGCTCCGCATCCCTGTCTACATGCACAACCTCGAAGGCTCCCAAGTCTTCCGACCCGCTGCATGGACCGCTTTTGGAACAGCCGATGCCGAGGCCGCTGACTTCCGAGCCTGCCAAAGTTTCGGGCCGCTCTACCGGTAAAAAAGCACAGCCCCGGATTCACAAGACAGGCTGGAGGGGGCTTACCCCCTTAAGCCTTTTTTGTGTCTCGTCGGTAGAGTGGGATTGAAATGGAAAAACTCGGGCAGGCATTGAAATCCTTTGATTTCCTATGCCCTCCCAATACACCCTGCAGACGGCATTTATGAGCAACCGCCCCTTCATCCATGAAGACTTCCTTCTCGATACTCCCGCTGCGCGAGAGCTTTACCACCGCTACGCCGCTGAGTTGCCGATCATCGACTACCATTGCCACCTGCCTCCCAAAGAAATTGCCGATGACATCCGCTGGGACAACATCTCCACGCTCTGGCTTGGCGGCGATCATTACAAATGGCGGGCGATGCGCACAGCTGGCGTCACCGAACGCTTCTGCACAGGTGATGCGCCGCATTGGGAAAAGTTCGAGCAATACGCCGCCACCATGCCGAAGTTGTTGCGCAATCCGCTTTACCATTGGTCGCATATCGAACTCGCGCGCTGCTTTGGAGTCACAAACAAGTTGCTCAATCCCGAAACCGCACGCGGCATCTACGACCATTGCAACATTCTTCTGGCGCAGCCGGATTTTTCCTGCCGGGGCTTGATGAAAACGTGCAAGGTCGAGGTTGTCTGCACAACCGACGATCCGGTGGATTCCCTCGAACACCACGCTGCGATTGCTGCCGATGAGTCTTTTGATATTCAAGTGCTCCCGACCTGGCGTCCTGATAAGGCGCTCATCATTGATCAGCCCGCTGCCTTCGTCGCATGGCTCGAGGCGCTCGAAAAAGCTTCAGGCATCAGCATAGGCAAGCTTTCCGATCTCATGGCGGCTTTGCAGAACCGCCACGATTTCTTTGCTTCGCGTGGATGCCGACTTTCTGACCGTGGCGTGGATACGGTCTGGGCCGAGGATTGCACGGAGAGCGAAGCGTCCGCGATCTTCGCCAAGGCGCGAGCAGGTGGTGCCGTGACGCCTGATGAGGCGCTGCGCTATAAATCTTATCTGCTTCATGATCTCGCTGTGATGGATGCTGCCAAAGGCTGGACGATGCAGATTCATTACGGAGCGCTTCGTAACAACAACACGCGGATGAAAAAACTCCTTGCCGCCGATTGTGGATTCGACTCCATCGGTGATCTGCCTGTTGCCGCTGCTTTGGCAAAGCACTTGGATCGACTCGATTGCGTAGGGAGTCTGCCTAAGACGATCATTTACAACCTCAACCCTCGCGACAACGAACTCATTGCGACCATGCTCGGAAATTTCCAGGACGGCATCACGGCCGGCAAAATCCAATTCGGCAGTGGATGGTGGTTCCTCGATCAGCTCGACGGCATGACTCGCCAGATCGAGAGCCTTTCGCAGCTCGGCCTGCTGAGTCAGTTCGTCGGCATGCTCACCGACAGCCGATCATTCCTTTCCTACACGCGCCACGAATACTTCCGCCGCTTGCTTTGCAATATCCTCGGTCATGACATCGAGCGCGGACTTCTCCCTTACGACTTTGCCCTCGTTGGAAAAATGGTCGAAGACATCAGCTACCACAACGCACGGGGATACTTCGCTTTCTACGACAACAAATAAGCGCTCCGAACCCCTCACGGCGGCCTGAAGTGATGCCGACTCCTTGAGGGATGTTGCTGGGTCTCTTGGCTGAACAGAAACTAGACAGTTACTCCAGCAGCGGGTGAGGGGGTGGTGCGCGATACAGGGTTCGAACCTGTGACCCCTACCG
>JBILBH010000037.1:0-25960 GCA_044353785.1 Terrimicrobiaceae bacterium | reverse complement strand
CAGTGCTGGCACCTACCGCACGGGTGATGGTCGCGGCGGTGGAGGAAATGGCAGCCAGCGCTTTGCTCCCCTCAACAGCTGGCCCGACAACGGCAACCTCGACAAGGCTCGCCGTCTGCTCTGGCCGATCAAACAAAAATACGGCCGCAAAATTTCCTGGGCCGACTTGATGATCCTCGCTGGCAATGTTGCCTTGGAATCCATGGGCTTCAAAACCTTCGGCTTCGCCGGCGGGCGCGCCGACATCTGGGAGCCCGAAGAGAACATCTACTGGGGCAGTGAAGGAAAATGGCTTGAAGACAAGCGCTACTCCGGCGACCGAGATCTGGAAAACCCACTCGCTGCCGTGCAGATGGGGCTCATCTATGTGAATCCCGAAGGGCCGAACGGCAATCCCGATCCTGTAGCCTCTGCAAGGGATATCCGCGAGACTTTTGCCCGCATGGCGATGAATGACGAAGAGACCGTCGCACTCATTGCTGGCGGCCACACATTTGGCAAGACCCACGGAGCCGGCGACGCCAAGCATGTCGGCCCGGAACCCGAGGCCGCCCCAATCGAGGAGCAAGGCTTCGGTTGGAAGAGCAGCTTCGGATCTGGAAAAGGCGCGGATGCCATTACCAGCGGCCTTGAAGTGACCTGGACGCAAACGCCAACACAGTGGAGCAACTATTATTTTGAAAACCTCTTCGGCTTTGAATGGGAACTCACGAAGAGCCCGGCTGGCGCAAATCAATGGGTCGCCAAAGGCGCAGAAGCGAGCGTTCCCCATGCCTACGACAAGTCGAAACGCCTCATGCCGACCATGCTCACGACCGACCTCGCCCTGCGCTTCGATCCGGCCTACGAAAAAATCTCGCGCCGCTTCATGGAAAACCCCGACCAATTTGCCGACGCCTTCGCGCGCGCTTGGTTCAAGCTCACGCACCGCGACATGGGTCCGCGCTCGCGCTACTTAGGCGCAGATGTCCCTGCCGAGGAACTCCTCTGGCAAGATCCGATTCCCGCAGTGAACTACCCGCTCATCGACGCGGCTGACATCACTGCACTGAAGGAAAAAGTTCTCGCATCCGGCCTCACGGTTTCCGAACTCGTCAGCACGGCATGGGCCTCGGCCTCCACATTCCGCGGCTCGGACAAGCGCGGTGGAGCCAATGGCGCCCGCATCCACCTGGCCCCGCAGAAAGATTGGGAAGTCAACCAACCTGACCAACTCGCCAAAGTCCTCGAGATCCTCGTAGGCATCCAAAGCGAGTTCAACAGCACTCAGTCCGGCGGAAAGAAGATTTCCCTCGCCGATCTCATCGTCCTCGCTGGTTGCGCAGGCGTCGAGCGAGGTGCGAAGAATGGCGATCACACGATCAGCGTGCCATTCACGCCTGGCCGCATGGACGCTTCCCAGGAGCAAACCGATATCGAATCTTTCACAGTGCTCGAGCCGGTGGCCGACGGCTTCCGGAATTATCAAAAGAAAAAGTTCTCGGTAACTGCCGAGGAACTCCTCCTCGACAGGGCGCAATTGCTCACACTCACCGCACCGGAACTGACCGTCCTCATCGGCGGCCTCCGCGCGCTGGACGCCAACTTCGAAAATTCCCGCCTCGGCGTCTTCACAAAGCGCCCCGGCGCTCTCACCAACGACTTTTTCGTTAACCTCCTCGACATGGCGACTGAATGGAAACCCGTTTCCAAGGACGCCGATGTCTTCGAAGGTCGCGACCGCAAAACCGGCGATCTCAGATGGAACGGCACCCGCGTCGATCTCGTCTTCGGCTCGAACTCCCAACTCCGCGCCGTGGCTGAAGTCTACGCGGCTTCCGATTCCGAGAAGAAGTTCGTCCAAGATTTCGTCGCAGCGTGGAACAAAGTGATGAACCTCGACCGCTTCGATCTGGCCTGAATCCCTTCTCAAACAACCCGGAGTCAGACCGATTAGAAAGGCTCGACTCCGGGAATGCGACCTACAATGGATTCAGGATCCAAGAGACGTCGCCATTTTCCGAAACTTCAAGCCATGCCCAGCTTGGCGGGGAACCTTTGTTCGGTTTCCCAATCGTGCCGGGATTCAGAAGACGACAGCCGCCAACCTGTTCATCGCGCGGCACATGCGTATGGCCAGACAAGAGAAAACCTGTCGCAGGCAGTCTGCGGGGCAGGATATGAATGAGATGAAATGTCCTGCCAAAGCGATTCATTTCAAGAAATAGCGGCAGGTCTAGGCCGAAGTCATTGTTTCCGAGAACGCCATAAAATGGCTTCCCGATCCCCACACAGGCGTTGAGCGTGGGAAGATTACAAAAATCTCCCAAATGCCAAATCTCATCCGCTGATTGCAGAGCGGGCAAGATTTTTTCCGGCAGAATTCCGTGTGTATCAGCTATGACAGCTATACGCATTATTCATAAACTATAAAACGCACATCCCCAATATGAAAAGGGAAGGCACCAACCAAATACATTGAGGAAACTTGCCCGGTGAGAGACAAACTCAAAGCATTGAGATCTCAGCGAATCTGTGCGCAGACGCCTTACATCAAAGCGGTGAGCTTGGAGACGATGTCTCCTTTGCTGCTCACGCCAACGGATTGGTCACGCTTCGTGCCGCCTTTGAAATAGATAAGCGACGGGATGCTGCGAATACCGAATTGAGCGGAAACACCGGCAGCATCATCGACATTGACTTTGGCAATGGCGAATTTGCCGACATTCTCCGTGGCGATTTCATCCACTACTGGTCCAAGCATGCGGCAGGGAGCGCACCAAGGCGCCCAGAAATCAACCAACACAGGTGTGCTGGCGGATTCGATGAAGGAGGTGAAATTCGAGTCGTTGAGTTCAGTCACATTAGGATTAGCCATAGGAAAAGTGTTGTTGGTTTTAAAAAAAGAAGTGATCAACCAAGTATTGTCCAGAGTTGGATGCCAAGCGAAGCTAATGCCACGATCGTGGCAGCGATGCCAAGGATAAGATCGGAGTTACCGTCTTTGCCTTCGGCGACATTGGTCGGGGAGGCTTCTGCGGGGGCGGATTTTATCTCACTCGGAGCGACTGCTGCTGGAGCGGCCTTCTTGAGATTCATCGTAGCCTGAGGGACGGTCTTTGCGGCCGCAGGGAGGCTAATCTTTGCAGTCTCCTTCTTGGGCAATGCAGCACTGAGTGGAGCGGTCGGCGCAGGAGGTTTAGGCGTTTCAGCTGCGGCGGCTGGCGGTTTGATTTCCACGGCAGGCGCTGCTACGGGACCTTTAGGCAGAACGGGCGCGACTGGAATTTTCGACGTTTCTCCCGCTGCGGCTGGCGGCTTGATCGCCACGGCAGGCACTGTGGGAGCGGCAGGCGCTGCTATGGGAGCTTTCGGCAGAACGGGCACGACTGGAATCTTCGACGTTTCTCCCGCTGCGGCTGGCGGCTTGATCGCCACGGCAGGCACTGTGGGAGCGGCAGGCGCTGTTATGGGAGCTTTCGGCAGAACGGGCGCGACTGGAATTTTCGACGTTTCTCCGGCTGCGGCTGGCGGCTTGATCGCCACGGCAGGCACTGTGGGAGCGGCAGGCGCTGCTATGGGAGCTTTCGGCAGAACGGGCGCGACTGGAATCTTCGGTGCTTCACCAACTGCTTCCGGGGGCTGGATCGCCACGGCAGGAGCTGCAGGAGTAGGCGGAACCACTTCAGGTGCTTTCGGCACAATAGGTGCGGCTGGAATCTTGACAGGCGGAACAGGAGGCACGACACCTCCCTGCACCATAGGCTTGGCGAGAGGAGAAACAGGTGGCGGTGGAGGCACAAGACCACTAGTCGCCGCAACAGCCTTCGCGGGAAGATTGATCATTGCTGCATCACTACCTTGGGCTGGAGGAGGAGGAACCGGACGACGGTTGGGAAGGACAATACGAACGGTTTCTTTTTTTGGGTCAGGCATATGAACTCGGGTGAACTTTTAAGTTAATGAAGTAATTCCAGAGGTGAAGATATTTGTCAATTTTCAGAAACTCCTCTGCGCATTTTTTACGAGACGGGCCATGATGGCTTTCTGCGTGTGGAGGCGATTTTCGGCTTGCCGAAAAATGGTATCGGCATGGGCCTCAAGAGTGGCTTCATCAATTTCCTTGCCTCGGTAGGCTGGAAGGCAGTGCATGACCAGAGCACCTGGCGTGGCAATCGCGACGAGTTCCGCGTGGATTTGATACCCTTGAAATTGGGCCAAGCGGTAAGCGGCCTCCTCCTCCTTGCCCATGCTGACCCAGACATCGGTGTAGAGCACATCCGCCCCGGCAGCGGCTTCCGAGGGGTCCGAGGTCAGGCGGACATTCCCTCCAGCGCGCTCAAGCAATTCCACAGGCGGCTGAAATTTTGAGGGCGCGGCGATAGTGAGCTCGAATCCACAGCGAGCGGCGGCCCAGATCCAAGAGCGGGCGACATTGCAGTCGCCATCGCCAATAAATGCCACGCGCAATCCCTCAAGAGAGCCCCGCGTTTCCCGAATCGAAAAAAGATCAGCCAAAATCTGGCAGGGATGCTCTTCGTCGGTGAGAGCGTTGATGGTTGGAATACCGCTGAAGGCCGCGAAATCCTCGACATCCTTTTGAGCAAAAGTGCGGATCACTGCCCCGTGCAGCATTCGCCCCATGACGCGGGCTGTGTCGCGAATCGGCTCCCCACGCCCGAGTTGAATATCCGCCGCAGCCAGAAACAGCGCATCGCCGCCGAGTTCACGAATGCCGACCTCGAACGAGACGCGGGTGCGGGTGGAAGATTTGGAAAACATGAGCGCCCAGCATTGATGGCGAAGCGGGTGCTCGGCATGTTGCCCCCGTGTAGTCTTCATAACGGCGGTGTCATCAAGGATAGTCTCGATATCCTGTGCGGTGAGAGACTCGATGGAGAGGAGATGTTTCATGGTATAGATCGAGTGGCGTTTCAGTTTGCAGACTCGATGGAGCGGAGAGTTTTGGAAAATTTGGCCACGGCCTCGTCGATTTCGGTGCGGGTGACATTGAGTGGCGGCAGAAAGCGCACGACAGTCTCTCCGGCGGGAATGACAAGCAAACCTGCCGACATCGCCCGCGTCACGACCTCCAGCGCTGGCGAGCGTGTGGTTTTTGGAAAATCATGACCCAACTGAACACCAATCATGAGTCCGATGGCGCGAACTTCTATAATGTGAGGGTTTGCAAGCGCCCGGAGAGATAAAGCCAAATACTCACCGAGCGAGCGAGCGGCTTCGAGGAGTCCATCGCGCTCGATGATTTCAAGCACTTTCAACCCTGCAGCACAGCAGACGGGATTGCCCCCATAGGTTGTGCCGTGACTTCCCGCGCCGAGCAGGTCGCAGAGCGGACCTCTTTCGTCGATAGCTCGGCTGGAGGCCCAAAAGGCGCCGAGCGGAAACCCATTGGCGATTCCTTTTGCCCACGAGACGCCATCGGGCTGAACATCCTCGGCGATGGCGTGCCAACCGCACCAATGTCCGGTCCGGCCGAGACCGCACTGGACTTCATCAAAAAGCAGGAGCATGTCCCGCTCGTCACAGATCGCCCGCAGGCCGCGCAGGAAAGCAGCCGTCGCAGGATGAATCCCGCCTTCGCCTTGAATTGGCTCGACGAGAATCGCGATGGTCTTGGAGTCCACCGCAGCCCGCACGGCATCGAGGTCGCCGAATGGCAAGTGCTGGAAGCCGGGCAGAAGCGGGCCGAAATCTTTTTTCACCTTGTCCTGCCCTGTGGCTGAAATGCAGGCCATCGTGCGTCCATGGAACGATCCGGTGAATGTGAGAATTCCCGACCTGCCCGTAGGGCTACCGAAGCGCCGAGCGAGTTTGATGAGGCCCTCATTGGCTTCAGCGCCACTGTTACAAAAAAAGACCTTCCCCTCGCCGGTGATTTCGACGAGACGGCGGGCGAGATCCGCTTGGGGACCTGTGCGGTAGAGATTGGAGGTATGGACGAGCTTGCCTGCCTGCCCGCAGACCGCAGTGGAGACCTCCGGGTGCGCGTGCCCGAGCGAGCACACGGCAATGCCGGCACCGAAGTCTAAAATTCTTCGACCTGAGGCATCCTGGATAAAACATCCGGATCCGCTCTCGATATCGAGATCGAATCGGCCATAGGTCGGAATGACAAATCGGGAGTAATCTTCAGCAAGTGGCTTCATGGTCTTCAAGAAGAGAAACGGGCGGGACCATTACTGGTCCCGCCCGGTCCGTCAGGGGATTCCTCGGGAGAAATCTTCCACCGGTTTCAGGTTAAAGAATTTTTGCGGGATAGATTGTGGCATCCCGCCAAGTTTTTACTCGGACTTCTTGGCTTCCGAGGATGCTGCTACGGTTTCAACAACCGCTTCCTCGATGCCGGTGCCTTCCGTATCCACCCACTCGATGTAGGCCATAGGAGCGGAGTCGCTCATGCGCTGACCGAGCTTGATGATGCGGGTGTAGCCGCCTTTGCGTGTGGCTGCGCGTGGTGCGACTTCGGCGAAGAGCTTTTTGACAGCGTCTTTTTGACCGAGGTAGCCTGCGGCGAGACGGCGGGCATGAAGATCACCACGCTTGCCGAGGGTGACCATCTTTTCCGCGAGCGGACGGACGGCTTTGGCCTTGGCGAGGGTGGTTTTGATGCGTTTGTGTTCGATGAGGCTGCAGACCTGATTGGCGAGCAAAGCATCGCGGTGAGAGGTCGAGCGACCGAGTTTGACAGTTTTCTTACGATGGCGCATGGCGTGTTATTTGGATTCCTCCACAGCGGGAAGTTCGATGAGACCCTGATCGAGCTTCATACCGAGGCCCAAACCGAGTTGAGTGAGTTTGTCTTTGATTTCGTTAAGGGATTTTTTACCGAAGTTGCGATACTTGAGCATCTCGGCTTCGCTCTTGAGAGCGAGTTGTCCCACGGAAGTGATGTTGGCGTTGTTGAGGCAGTTTGCCGCGCGAACGGAGAGCTCGATCTCGTTGACGCTCATGTTAAGGAGCTTCTTGAGTCGGCTGTTTTCTTGGCTGACCTCTTGAGGGGTTTCATCAAACTCGACGACACTTTCATCGAAGCCGACAAACACATCCAAGTGGTGGCGTAGAATGGCCGAGGCTTGCAGGAGAGCATCGTCGGGAGTGATGCGACCATCGGTCCAGATTTCCAAAATGACCTTGTCGTAGTCGGTGCGCTGACCGACGCGTGTGTTTTGCACAGCATACTTGACGCGTGTCACAGGAGAAAAAACCGAGTCGATGGCAATGACGCCGATTGGCTGATCCGAACGCTTGTTCTCATCGCCAGTGGCAAAGCCGCGGCCGACCCTCACTTCGAACTCCGCCTCGAATTTCATCTTCTTGTCGAGGGTGCAGATGATCTGCTCGGGGTTCAACACCTCGCACTGGTTTGTGCTCTGGACGTCGCCAGCGGTAACGACGCCTTCCTTGTTGACCGCGAGCTTCAGCGTGCGGGGCTCGTGGTCATGGGCTTTGAATTTGATTTTTTTAAGATTAAGAATGATGTCCACGACATCTTCAACGACTCCGGGAAGAGTGCTGAACTCGTGCTGAACGCCTTCAATTTTCACCGAGGTGATGGCGGCACCTTCAAGAGAGCTGAGGAGCACGCGGCGAAGCGAGTTTCCGATGGTGTGCCCGTAACCGGCCTCAAAAGGCTCGGCAACAAAGAGAGCATATTTATCTGTGGATGACTTTTCCTCTTTAACGAGGGATTTCGGCATTTCAAACCGACCAAGACGAACTGGCATGTGTGTGATGTTTCTACAATTTCGCCGGGTTTCCCTGTGCGCTTGAGGCCGACCATCAAAGATGGCGACCACAGGACCAACGGCGAATTTCTGATGACGCGCGAGTCGGTCTAGATAACACAGCAAACAGGAGAGTCAAGCCTCTGGAATAGTTTTTTTCACAAGCGGCCTTTTTCTCGATCCGAGAACACGAATCCGATAGGCCGTTAGTCATGTCCAAAACCGCGATCATTATTCCAGCCCGCTGGGCCTCGAGCCGCCTACCTGGGAAACCTCTTCTCGAACTTGCCGGCAAGCCGCTCGTTCAGCATGTGTGGGAGCGTTGTGGAAGAGTGCGCGAGGCGGATGAGGTGATTATTGCGACGGATGACATGCGCATCGCAGAGGCGGCCTTTGCGTTTGGCGCGGATGTGGCGCTCACCTCGCCAAAGCATCCGAGCGGAACCGACCGCATTGCCGAGGTGGCAAAAAAGCTGTCGGGCTTTGATGTGGTTCTGAATGTACAGGGTGACGAGCCTTTCATCGAGCCTGCCTTGATCCGACGCCTCATCGAAGTGCTCAAAATGGAAAAGTCGCTTGCGATGTCAACCGCAGCCTGCCCACTGGCGGAGGGCGAACTCGAGAATCCAAATTGCGTGAAAGTCGTCACAGGACTCACCGGCGAGGCCCTTTATTTCTCGCGCAGCCCGATTCCCTGCAATCGCGATGGCGATGCCAGCCCTGCGCGATTCCGGCACCTGGGCATTTATGCATACAGGCGGAAATTTCTTTTGGATTTCGTGAAATGGAAGCAGACGCCTCTTGAGAAGTCCGAAAAATTGGAGCAACTCCGCGCCTTGGAGCACGGCGCGAAAATCCGTGTCATCACCACCAAGGCCGCAGGCCCGGGAGTCGATACTGCAGAGGATGCCAAGAAGGCCGCGAAGCTCCTGGCTGGCGGCAAACGCAAATCCTGAGCCCCCTACCCTCCCCAGCGCGCACCCTTGCTCAAGGTGGGCGTCCAGTTGCGTAGATGGCCGTAGGCGTAATCCGTCTTGCCAATCGCGCCGATCATTCGCTTGCCGGTTGCGCGCTTCCATTTCTTGCTCATGCTCTCGCCGGTGTGGCAACTCCAGCTCTTGATGAAGGCGTCGCGAGTAAAAATATCGCGGTGAATGCGGGCGAGATCATTTTCGTGAAGCCAGCTCTTGGATCCACTGTCGATCTCATTGCTGTAATCGAACATCCAGCAGGCCCGGTTGGAGTGTCCGTAGTATTCAAAATTTGCAATCTTCACACGGTTCCTCGGCTGCCCCGCATTCAGATACTCGATCAACTCATCCCCCTCCACGAACCACACGAGAGTGATTCCGTATTTATCGCGAACCGAAACGATGTTCGCGATGAGATCTTGTTTGTCCTGCCTGGAAGCACGCCGCAGGTAACTGGGTTTGTGCACAAGCCATGTAATTTTCGTTCCCTGGCCCGACTTCGCCTGGATTTCTTGGATACGCACACGAGCCGAGCGGATAAAATTGCCCCACCAGCGATCGTGTGGCTCGGCCTTGAATTTCTCCCACTCGTGGAGGGATGGACCTCCGCTCACAAGTATGTATTCGCGTTCCACCTCGGCCTTAGCCGTGAGCACGCCGATCATTAAAAACAGAGCGAGTAATCGAACCATGCCGACAGGTTTGGCACAGGCGCGTATTGATCAAGATTATTCCTATCCAAAAAAGGCCCTTCAGGAAGTTTTACTGATCCCGCCGAGGGTTTGCTGTATGCATTGCGCCTATGGAAATCATCCCTTTCGCAGCCCTGGGTGCATCGCTTCTCACACTGCTGGCGTCTTTGTTTTTGCTACACCTCCGGAACAAGGACACCGCCCGATTGACCGAAATTCTGCGTGAGCAATTCGCGCAACAACAGACCACATCGCGTCAGGATTTGACCCAAACACTCGACTTCGCACTACGCCAAAACTCAGACCCCGTGCGGGAGGCTCTCACCACACTCTCACTCGCCACCAACACGCTCAGGGAATCATTGGAGAGATCGGTGACAAAATCCTTCGAACTCCAAAACCAGCAGCTCGAGGGATTCCGGAACCAACTGGACCGGCTCACGCAAACGAACAGCGAAAAACTCGAAACGCTCCGCACCTCGGTGGAAGCCAAGCTCACCAGCCTGCAACAAGACAACAACGCGAAACTCGAAGCCATGCGGGCCACGGTTGAGGAAAAGCTCCAGACCACACTGGAGCGGCGTCTCGGCGAGTCCTTCAAGCTCGTGAGCGACAACCTCGACAAGGTTCAAAACGCGATGCTCAACATGCAGAGCCTCGCCGAGGGAGTCGGAGATCTGAAGCGTGTCATGACCAATGTGACCCGTCGTGGAGCTTGGGGAGAATTTCAACTTGCCACGATTCTCGAGCAATTCCTCAGCCCGCAACAATACGACACCAATGTGGCCACCAAAGGCGGACCGGAGCGCGTGGAATTCGCCGTCAAACTCCCCGGGCGATCGGGCGATGGATCCACCGTCTGGCTTCCGATCGATGCCAAATTTCCTAAAGAGGACTACGAACGCCTCGTTGCCGCGACGGAAAATGGCGACTCGACCGAAGCCGAGAATGCCGCACGGCAACTCGAGGTTCGCATCAAAACAAACGCCAAGGACATTCGCGAAAAATACCTGAATCCGCCGGCGACAACCGATTTCGCCATCATGTTTCTTCCGACCGAGGGCCTCTACGCGGAAGTGCTCCGACGCCGCGAACTCGCCGAAAGCATCCAACTCGAGCACCGCGTCGTCATCGCGGGGCCCACAACCCTTGTCGCCCTTCTCAACAGCCTGCAAATGGGCTTTCGCACGCTGGCCATCGAACAACGCTCCAGCGAGGTCTGGCAAACACTCAGCGCCGTGAAAACCGAATTCTCAAAGTTCGGAGGCGTGCTGGAAAAGGTGAAAAGCAAGCTCCAGTCCGCGACAAACGAAATCGACCAAGTCGGCACCCGCACCCGCGCCATGCAGCGTCAACTCCGCAATGTCGAATCAGCACCGGAGGAAACCACCGCCGCGCTCTTTGCGAAAGAAAGCGACCTCCTGCCGTCGACGGATGTCGTATCCGACAACTGATACCACCATCTCCGGGATTTCAGAGCCTACTCCTCGCAGCCACCTTAGCACACAACCGCGCGTTAGCGAACAGCGTGCCTGTGGGAGGGCCCGTCCTTTGCCCTGCTCGTTGCGCCCTGCGGGCCATCGGCGATGTGCTTCCTTCGCACTTCCCAGTGCTTCCGTTGGCATGGCCTACTTTTCAGCCGCGCAGCGGCGTTTCTGCTTCATGCGGCGCGCGGCATGATCGTCTTCACCAGACGCTCATTGATCAGATCTCGATGGTCGAACCCATAGCAGGGAGCAAAAGTTCCAGCCCCTCGATGGCGAAGGCGGCCTGCGCTGCGGCGGAGTCGATTTGAATAGGCGGGAAAGTGTTGTAGTGGACGCCAACCACTTTTTTCGCACCGCAGAGTTCGGCGGCTTTGATGGCGTCGGCAGCCCCCATGGTGAAGGTGTCGCCTATGGGAAGCACGGCGAAGCGGAGGGCAAATTCCTCCGCGATGAGATTCATGTCGAGAGTGAGGGCCGTGTCACCGGCATAATAGAAGGATCCCTCCGGCGTCTCCACCACGAAACCTGCGGGATTTCCGCCATAGGTTCCATCCGGCAGCGAACTCGAGTGGATGGCGTTGACCATTTTAACCTTTCCGCATGGCAGGGCGAGCGTGCCGCCGTGGTTCATAGGCTGTGCGTTCGAAACGCCTTGACGGCCGAGCCAGTCGGCAATTTCCCAGTTGGCCACGACCTTGGCGCCGGTTTGCTTCGCTAGGGCAACTGCATCGGCGACATGGTCAACATGGCCGTGGGATATCAAAATGATATCAGCTTGGATCTTTGTGACATCCACCGCAGATGCCAAGGGGTTTGGAGTGATGAATGGATCAAACAACAAGCGGGAGCCACCTGACTCGACGAGGAAGCAGGAATGGCCGAAATAAGTGAGGTTCATAGCACCAAAAACAAACCACAACCGCTGGCTCGTTGCAAAGTTTCAGACATACCCCCAAATAACAGAATGTCTATTGCGACCTCAAAGCGTGGTATTAACCACTGGAAATCATGGAGCGCAATGGTTGCTGCAGGAGATTCCGCAGATTGATCTTGCAGGAAGGTTAGCTCTCCTCCAACCGCGCAGCGCCCGTGGGTTGCTCAGAACCTGAAGGACAGCGCAGGGAGACTTCGCGGACGCCTTCCTCCACATCTGTGGTGATAGGCGCGTTGCCGTCAATGAGGAGATCGAGACCTTGGAGTTCTTGTTCACCGGTTTGATGAGCACTTTGTGGCGTGGCACCTCTTCGTTTCTGGAGGCGGAGAGATTGCCGAAAGGTATTTTAGACAAAGCGGATTTCATCTCGGCGGCGCAGGCATCCAAGGCACGGCGGTTGTCTGTGCGTTTCACCAACTGTCTCTGTGCGACGATGCGTCCGCTTTCGACTTCAAGGGCCTTGACTGTGATTCCCGCATCGCTGCGACTGCGGACGATGTTTTCCGTCATTCCGTAGGCTGAAACGCTCTCGCGTGTCTGCGTGATGCGGTTTTTTGTGATGCTCACGATGAGCAATAGATCCGCTCCGGCGTAGCGGCCGGTTCCTTGATAGATGACCGCCAGGATGTATCTGGCTTCGGGGTCGGCGGGCATCTCCTGAACACCGCGTTCAGCGGATGCGGTGGCTTCGCGCCAGAGGCCGGCATTTGCAAGGCGGACTGCCTCTTTGGCCGAGGGGCTTTTCGTTCCCCCAATGACGCGCCGGATTTTCAACACACTCGGATGCAGGCTAGAAAAATTCTGCTTCGCTGCCTTGTTCCGCATTTTTTGAATCATCGGATACGGATCAGGTGCGGCAGGGTAGCCATCCGACGAGAAGACCGACTGCGAGTCGCTCAGCTCGATGCAGCGACCTCCAGCGATCTGCGAGAAGGAAGTCAGGACAGCGCGGTAATTGGCGATATAATTGGCAGTCATTTTCGTGTTGTAGGAAGTGAAGGTATTCCCGTTGTCGGTGTAGGAACTCGAGTCACTGGTCGAACCGGACAGCCCCTCGGCTTGGAGATAGATGAACGCATCCACGCCTTTGATCCGGCCGCCGCCGCGATTTTCAACGAAGCTCATGTTTTGAAACTGCCGCTCGTTGATCGTCTGGCCGAGATTCGCCCAATCGAGCAGTTGATAGTAACCTTGATTCGCAAAAAGCTGGAACAACGCGCGCGCCATCTCACCGGCATTAGAACCAGCTTCGGGCACAATCGAGAGCCGCGCGCCACGGCCCAAGCTCAACTCGGCGGGTTGAAGTGCGTCCACGGTGATTGTTGTGCACGAAGTGAGGAATGCAGAGCCTGCCAGCTTTCACTACAGGCGGTAAAAGTTTTGCAGATCTTGGAGGATCAAGAAATCACTACTCCCCTCCCCCTGAAACCAATTCTGCCGGATCTTGATGATCTGATGGTTCTTGAGGTGGCGGCAACCACGAGCAATCGGGTCCTGGTAACTGGAAACACCAAACATTATCCGCAGAAAAGCCGAGGCTCTGTTCTTGTGCTGACAACGACCGAGACTTTGTCGCTTCATTTGAAATGACCCGCAGTCCAACAGTCCAGCATCCGCGCCTCTTTGGTAAATTCGAGAATTTTTTGGGCAATCCTATTTCTTGAAAAAACGCACACCGGTCAGGTTTTCAAAGTGGCTGTCCTGCGTCCAAAGCTCTGCCTCCTGCGCCCGAGCCACGGCGTAAATAAGAGCATCCGCCGTGGCCATTTTGTGCTTGGCCGCGAGCAGCGAAGCTTCATCTGCCACGGCAGCATCCACTGCGACTTGCTCAAACTTTGCCATCGCCCGCAATGCTATCTCGCGCCCAACCTCGCCCGAATGCGCCAAAACATAGCGCCCGACCTCGTAGCGAACGATCGAGGGCACAATCAAGCGCTCCACCTTGAGTGCTGGCTCAAACAAATCTCCACGCTTCGTCCCCCCGAGCAGCTCGATCCATCCCGAGCTATCAAGCAAAACAGTCATGGCAACTCGCGATCCCTTTCCACGCGAATAGCCTCATCATCCACTGGCAAGCCCTTCAGCAGACCCTTTATCTCATCGATCTCCGGCTCCTTTACGAGTCGAATACCTTCCGAGTCCGGGATGGCTTGGAGTCGAGTTCCCGATTTGATGCCCAGCAAATTGCGAAACTCCTTTGGGATGACAATTTGGTATTTTGAGGAAACGGTAAGAGCAGTCATAGCAAAAAAGTAAGTCGATTTCCAATCGATGTCAAAACGCTTTACTTTTCTTGAGAACTTATCCGCTAACCGTTGCAAATACAATGCTTCGAAGAGTTGACTACGGGCGTGAACAAACCATGCAGTGCCTCGATTGCGGTTTTTTTCTCAATTGGGCTGCTTTTCACAGGGAACTCGACCCCATATACGAGCCGCTTTTTGCGTTGTAGCGGTTCAAGCTGAGCTCGGTGGTGACGGCGATGACTCCGCCGCTCACTTGGACGGCTGTGGGCTTGCCGCTGACCGAGATGGAGCCTTGAAAGGAACCGGTCTGAGCGTTGTAGCGGTTCACAGTTCCATTGGCCAAAAGCACGGCAATGGTTTCGCCATCACAGCCGACGGAAATCGCGTTGCTCACGGAGATCGAGCCTTTAAAAGAACCGGTCTTGGCATCGCGGCGTTCGACGGAAGAGGAGTTTTTCAAGACGGCCATGACGCCGCTGGCATGGAGTGAAATAGTGGTGAGCAGAAGGGTTGCGGCGAGAGTTTTTTCTTGAACTCGAGGTGGGGAGTTACCAGCGGTTCGGATACCTCACGCGCTGGCGATTGCCGCAGTTGCGGTAGGATTCGCGGTAAATCACGGGCTGTTGGTTGTAGATCACGGTCGGTTGCGAGTAGTAAACCGGCGCGGGGCGCACCTGCTGGTAGGGCTGCATGTAAACTGTCTGCGGCTGATAATAGGTCCCTGGCCGCGAGTAATAAACGGGCGCGGGTACCGCATAGACGGGCGCAGAGTAAACTGGCGCGCATTGGCGCTGGTTGTTGTAATAGAAGCCAGAACCATCTCCAACTGTGAATCCCCACGAGCCGGCTTGTGCGAGGGTTCCCAAGGCGAGAGTGATGGCGGAGAGGAGGAGGGTTGTTTTTTTCATAGAGTTTGAAGGGTTGAGGACATAATAAAGGAGATTTTTATCAGGTCAAATTTGCGGCTCTATGACTCAACATTTTGCAAAGAAAAACGGCCACTCAGGGTGGAATAATCGCCGTTCGACCATGCGAAACGACCGTTCGTTGAAAGAGTGGTTTTTTGCGTTTTCGATCGCTCACCAAGGGTTCGGGACGATGACTCGCCGGGGATTCCCATAAGAATCGTAGGTTTTGACAACCCGCGAATAGCCGCCATTGCAAGCTGGCTGCTGATAGTCTTAATACATCGCCGCAATTCCCTGACTCGGTGCGCCATGGTCGATGAGTTCGTAGGAATCATACTCGCCATCAGGTGCCCCCCCCCGATCGCCCTGCCCCGGCCTGGGGTGGAATGTCCCAGCATCCTCAAAACGCACGAATTCGCGCCGGGGAGCGCAAGAGACGAGGAGAAAAACGGTAAGAAGCGTGAGGAGGCTTTGGTTGAAGTGGGAGTTTTTCATGGAATGGGCTGGAAGCCTGCTTTTAGAAAATGCTGGTCGTCGCCGAGAAATTCACGGCATCCCTCGCCCAACATCACCTCAAACGAAACGCAGTCCGTCAGGCTCAATCGGCGTTCTCGAGCTTGGCGCGCACGGGCCGCTCCCAGCGCATGCAGGCGTTCATCTACCCACACGATGCGGCATCGAGGAACCAACTCCCTCAAAAAATCCTCCACCGCATCCCACCCAAGCCGTGCTTGGATCAATGCCCAGCTTTCGTGGACGACATAACTCGATGTCAGCAGAGCCAGCGCTCCAGATTCAAACTCCAAAAAATGCCGTTTCGCCTCCGCGTGAAAAGAATCGTCCCTATCAAGAAAGGCATAGAACCCGCTGGTGTCCACGAAGACGCTCCTCATCGGATCGCCTCCGCCCATGCACGATCGTGGGATTTCAAATCATCCATCGAGCGGGACGAATATTTCCCAGCCAGCGATGCGAGAGAAATCGATCCGTCATTCTTTTTACGTTGCAGAAATAAGCTTACGCTCTCGCGAATCACATCCGAAAGGCTCCGCCCAGCCTCTGCTCCAGTCCTCTTGAGAGAGTCATATTGCCAATCTTCCAACTGGATTTGTGTCTTGATCATGATGGAATGATGGCACTCATAGCCATCAGGTCAACTTTTCTTTGTCTCTGCTGGATGCCAAAAATCCTCTTGCTTGACATTAGGTCGACTAAATGTAAAATACACTTACAATGATTACTAGGCCCATTTGGATGCAGCGTTTGGAGAGGGCATGGCAAGAGGTGCCCTTGGTGTGGCTTGCGGGTGTGCGGCGCGTGGGCAAGACTGTTCTGGCCAAGGAATTTGGCGATTCGGAGTTCCTGAACTGTGATTTGCCTGGGGAGGTGTGGCGGTTGGAGGATCCCGAGGCGTTTTTCAAGTCGGTGCGAAAACCGCTGGTGGTTCTTGACGAAGTCCATCAGCTGCCCGACCCGAGTCGGATTTTGAAAATTGCGACGGATGCCTTCCCGCATTTGCGCGTGCTGGCGACTGGATCTTCGACGCTCGCAGCGAGCCGCAAGTTTCGAGACACGCTCACAGGGCGGAAGCGCGTGGTGGCTCTGACTCCTGTGCTGGCCGAGGAAATGGAGGCTTTCGGCATGGCGGATATGGAAGCGCGCGTTTTGCGAGGAGGTCTGCCGCCGGCCCTCCTGAGGGACGGCCCCGACTGGGAGTTTTATTCCGAATGGCTCGACTCGTATTTCGCGAGGGATGTCCAAGAGCTTTTCCATGTTGGAAAACGGGCCGAGTTTTTGCGGATGGTATCGCTGGTTCTCAGGCAGAGCGGCGGGTTGCTGGAGATCACAAGCTTGGCGAAGCACACCGGAGCGAGTCGCCCAACCGTGATGAATTGGCTCGATGTGCTGCAAATCACGCAAGTCGCCCGGATGGTGCGACCGTTTTCCGGCGGAGGCCGCCGCGAGATCATTGCGCAGCCGAAGCTCTACGCTTTTGACACGGGATTCGTGTGCCATGCGCGAGGATGGGATCGCTTGCATCCCGAGGATCTGGGAGTTCTTTGGGAGCATTTGGTCTTGGATACGCTTGTGGCTGCACCGGCACGCGAAATCCTGTTTTGGCGTGACAAATCCCAACGCGAAATCGACTTCGTCGTTCCCCGTTCGCGGGATGCCGTGGACACCATCGAATGCAAATGGACCCCCTCTGCGTTCGAACCAGAAAACCTCTCCGCCTTCCGCGCCATTTATCCCGGCGGCCGCAATGTCGTTTGCTGTCCGAATCTCACAAAACCCTACCAACGGCATTTTGGTGATTTGCTCGTCGAGTTCATGAGCGCAAAAGACCTGCGACTTTTTGTTTAATGATCACCAAGGACACCGGGAAATTGGTGCCGCTTTCAGACGATATCTGGTGGCCCTTCCTTCACCGAAGCCTTCGATTTTTTTGAGGTCCAAAAGTTTTTTGATGGCACTTTCGACTGTTCGCGGCGGCATATGGAGAGATTCCACAGCCGTCTTGCGGCTGAAGTCTCCTGTGGCGCGCGCCCAGTTCCAGAGCTCCCATTGCTTCTCGGAGAGCAAGTTTTCCGATCCATCATCGGCAAAAATGCGAATCGCTACCCTCGCCTGCTCGCGTACGATATCCAGGAAAAAAACCAGCCACTCCGAGAGATCCTCGCTTGCAGTTTTCCAACTTCGCTGTCTCCTGTTCAAAGCCAAACAGTAATCCGCCTTGAGCCCCTCGATGTATTTTTCGTGGGACACGACTTCCGTAAATTCATAGCCCTCCCGAAGCAGGATCAGATTGGCCAGTAAACGACTTGTGCGCCTATTGCCATCTTGAAAAGGATGGATGGCCAGATACCCAAAAAGAAAACTGGCCGCAAGAATCAGCGGGTGACGAAATCTCTCTTCGCAAGCTTGGCCATACCAAGCCACGAGTTCCCGCATTTCCTTGGGAAGCTACAGGATTGCGAAGCGACCAGATCGGAAAGCTCTTGATTCCCAAATCAAGAGGGGATTTCCCTACGTATCTAAGGAAGGTTCACTTTTACGACGAAACAAAGCAGAAGCAATTGGTATTCCTGACAAACAACTTGCAAACTCCAGCCTTGACTGTGGCCAAGATTTACAAAAAGCGATGGGAAATCGAATTTTTTTCAAATGGATCAAAGGCAACTTGGAAATCAAGCATTACTACGGAAAGAGCGCCAATGCGGTGAAGACGCAAATCTGGATAGCAGTATCGTCCATTTGATGGTGGCAATTCTTCACAAAAGCCTAAAACTGCCTGAAAGCCTACGCAATACTTTGCAGATTTTGAGTGTGCACCCGTTTGATAAAACGCCTTTAAATGAATTGCTTATGAAAACTACTTCTCAAAAGCGAGGCGGGCGATTTTTTAATCAACTGGAGCTGTTTGACTTATAACCGGACAGTAGTGAGTCGCCGTAGTCGCAGATGGCAAAAAGTATCGAGTCATTCTTGGATTGCGGAGGGAAGATGAGAGGCTGCCCGCCAAGCACACAGGTATCGCAGATGAGCAGTGCAATGGGCGCTGGAATGATGACCGAACCAGCTGCAAGGCCGCATAAGGTAAGAAAATCACGTCGTTTCATAGAGAGGAAAAACCTGAATCCCCGGAGGAGACCGGACAATGCACCGAAGTGTCATAGGGAGATCGCAGCGTGTCATAGGATCCAGATGAAAAATCGCATCGCGGCAACTTCTCCTGCCCAATTGGTGCAAGCGTGGGTCGCGACTTTTCCTGAATGAATAGAAACTCACTCTGCCATGCAAAACGACTTCTGGATTGAATTTGCGGGCGGATGCGAGTGAGTGATGTCTCGATGATGTGTAGGATTTTGGTGATCATTTCGCTGCAAGCCTAGAGACATCGGTGGGTCATCCGCTGGGGGAGGAAAAAGAAATTTGCGGATTTTTTACCCTTCCGAGCAGCAAAAAAACGCCCTGACATCGCTTTTTGAAGGTGAGTCAGGGCGGTTGGCTATTCTTCTCTGGCCAGGAATGAGAAGAGACGGGCTATTGCTTTTTCATCACGCGCAGCATGGCTTCGTTACGGCGCAGAAATGCCGGGGTCCATGGCGGGTCGAAATAGCCGAAGATCGGGGACTCAACGGCCAAGAGGTGATTTTTGGCAATCCAAGCGTTGAGGAGGGCGATGGATTGCGATTCTTTTGCTGCGGAGCGGCTGCCGCTGAAACGAAGCACGGCGAATCGGCCTGCGGGGATTTTTTCAATCCTCAACGAGGAGTCGAGTGGTGCCGGCACTTGCTCCAGAAGCGACTTCGCCGGGAGGACAAACGCCATGGCGCGGGGTTCCTGCAAAATGAAGACAGGCGTGGTCATGGCAATCGATGCCTGGCTTTTGTTGTTCCCTGTGATGTAGCGAAAGAGTTTACCGAATCCAGCATTGTCGGCACCGCCACCAGCATCCGACATCGGTGTTCGCACGATTGCCAACTCGGGGTAATCGCGCAGCTCGCAGTCACCATCCGACAGGGCCACTGAGTAAGGGGCTGACTCATATCCCGAGCGGAATGTCTTGCAGCCCCAAATGACCAGCGAAACTCCTGCGACAAGAAGCACTGAGACGATTAGCGATGAACTCACAGGAACAATCTACACGCGGGAGTGCAAAATGCGATTTTCATCGCGCAGCCATGCTCTACAGCAAAGAATCCTGGGAGATGTCCGAAATCAAGTCAACCAAGCGCTAACACGAGATGGAGGGGAATCTCATCGCTCTTCACCGCTACCTTCGGGGGTATGCCGCATCCATGGCCGCGCGGCATTGCCATCCACCCCTCTCGCCGTGAGCCGAAATATCCCGCTCTTTATTGCCTTTCGCGTGCTTTTCAATGCGCGCTTCTACTACCCCGTTCTTGGGGTTTTATTTTTGGATTTGGGATTGAGTCTGGAGCAATACGCAACTCTCAATGTCATTTGGGCCGTAACGATTCTGCTGTTGGAAATCCCATCCGGCGCCGTGGCAGATGTCATCGGCAGGCGATGGATGGTCATCCTTGCAGGAGCCCTCATGGTCGCAGAAATGGCGGTATTCGCCTTTGCTCCGTTGGGAGACTGGCTTTTCCCTCTACTGGTCCTCAATCGCATCCTGAGCGGCACGGCCGAGGCCTGTGCGAGTGGCGCAGATGAGGCGCTCGCCTACGACTCGCTGCCAGTCGAGGATCGCGAGGAACGGTGGCGTGGCGTCTTGGCGAACCTAATGCGATGGTCATCCGGCGGTTTCTTTATCGCCATGATCCTCGGGGCGCTGGCCTTTGACCGGCATGTGTGGGAAACAGCTGCGAAGCTCGTTGGATGGAGCGGCGGAATAGGCAATACCACTCGCTGGCCTGTTTATCTCACACTGGCCACATCCGTGCCGGCATTGATGTGCGCTTTGGCCATGCGGGAACCTCACGCCACCGGCGAGGCGAAGGCCAGGCGACATCCGGCACGCGAGGCACTCGGCAACATCTTGATCGGGGCGCGGTTTGTTTTCTTCAACACCCGGGTGCGACTGCTCCTGCTGTGCGCCATTTTGTTCGACTCCCTCGTGCGCTTGTTCCTCACCTTTGGCAGCAACTACTATCGACTTATCGAGATTCCGGAATATGCAAATGGCCTCCTCGGCTCTTTCTATGCCCTGCTGGGATTCTTGGCGGCATCCATTGCTCGAAGCATCTCAGCCCGCCTCTCGCCAACACGCGTTTTTTGTGGGCTGGCAGTTCTCGTTTTTGTCGGCCTTCTCGGCCTGTGCCTCGCCACGCCAATCTGGGGCTTATGGGTGGTAATCCCCTTTGGCCTCGCCATGCCGATGGTGTCGTATTTCGTCTCCAGCTACCTCAACCAATGGACCGACTCCACCGTGCGCGCCACGATCCTGAGCTTTCGTGGCATGGCGTTGAATATCGGTTACGCCATCGCAGGAATCGGCTTCGCAAGCCTCACGGCCAGCATACGCGCTTCTGGTTCGTTCACCTCGGAAGACGCCATTTTTGGAAAAGCCCTGATCAGCCTGCCCGTGGCATTCGCCCTCGGCTGGGGAGCACTCACCCTTGTGGCATGGCGCAGCCGAGGGAAATTTTCAGGCACATCGGACGTCTCCTGCAGGTAATGTCGCCCGGCAACTGGGACGGCGTCCCCACCGCGTGCTATCAGGAGCGGGAGTCAGCTAGGAAACGCAGCGCCGTGGCGGGGTCACCTTGAGTGTTGCGCACCACAGCGAGGAAGGCAGGCAAGGTGGCGTTGTATTTTTTCAAAAACGATCGGTCACCTGCGCACCCATACATGATGTCGTTGCAGAGGCTGCCCTCGAGAAAGCACTGGGCTTTGCGAATGATGCGGGGCAGCCAAGAAACGCCTTCGAATTCAGCAGACTTTGGCGGCAGCTCCCTCTCCTCGACAATACACAATGCCGGGCGACCCCGAAGCGATGTTTGGAAATAGTCGGCTCGCATTTGGGCGAGTTCCACGAAGACCGCCTTGTTCGGCTCGCCGTAGCGTGCGAGGTCGTCCACCACATCGTAGAGAAACTGCACGGACACGCCGAACTTTGCGAGAGCCTCGAGATCGGCTGGCGGGAGGATTTGCGAGGGTGTGCGGCAGCCGGCGCAATAGTTCGCGCTGGCTTTGTCGTGAAGTTGATGGAGTTCGCTATTCATTTTGGGATTCGACGATGCCCTGTTCCAGGAAGCGCACCCGCTGGTCGACGCGGGGCAGGAGGATGGTGACGGTGAGTCCCCGACCGGGCGAGCTCTCGAGGATGACCTCGCCACCGTGGGCTCGGACGATGCGCCTGACGATGAGAAGTCCCAGCCCATTGCCGCCGGATTTGGTTGTGAAATAGGGCTCGAAAATGCGGGTTATGTTTTCTGGCGAGATACCGCCTCCAGAATCCATGAAGACGACCCGCACATGGGTAGAATCGGCGGATGTGCTCACGCGCAGGATGCCGCCGGAATTCATCGCCTGAAACGAATTACGGCAGATGTTGTAGAACGCCTGCTTGATCTGGTCGCGGTCGATCTGAAGCAGTGGCACCCCTTGCTCGAGCTGCTTCTCGACGAGCACATCGCGATCCTGGATTTCCAAATGCAAAAATTCAAAGACCTCATCGACGATGCGGTTGATATCCGTCGCTTCGGGATGGAGGCTCTGCGGGCGGATGGCGCGGAGAAACTGGGTGATGATATTGTCGAGGCGCGAAACCTCGCTGCGGGCCACCAGAACGGATTCTTCCAGCTTGGAGCGGAGTTTTGGCGGCGCTTTTTCCAGATTCCGCTGCATGAGCTGCAGGTGGATATTGAGTGAGTTAAGAGGATTCCCGATTTCGTGGGCGACGCCAGCCGCCAGCATAGTGAGCGCGGAGAATTTCTCGACTTCGATCGTCTCCTGCGTATCGCGGTGGGTCTGCGTGATGTCGCGCAGGATCACCGCCCGGCCGACCGCCTCGGGTTTGTGTCCATCGGCCTCGTCGCTCAGCAGCGGCACGACGTAGAAATTCAAAAGCCGGTTGTCAGGATAAAACACCTCCAGGTCACGGCTCACGATTTCCGCCTTCGGCCCGCTGAGGGTCTCCCAGTCGATGCCTCGCACCACCTCGGCCAGCGGCTTGCCGAGGCTGGCATCGGATTCAATGCCGAAAAAACCACACGCCGCACGATTGAGATAGAGAATGCGTCCCTTGGGGTTTGTGACGATGACGCCTTCGAGGATGGCGTTGAAAATGGTTTCCAAAAACCCCTTCTCGCGGGCAATTTCGACGAGGTAGTTCTGCACCTCGCCGGGTTGGACCAATGGGAGACGGTCGATGAGTTTGTCGAGAAATCCGCGTTTCATGGATGGCTCAAGCTTTCCACTGGATTGCCTGTTCCTGCACGGCAAAACGCACAAAGCCGCGACCACCGGGATGACCATTCCCCG
Organism: Terrimicrobiaceae bacterium; assembly: GCA_044353785.1. Taxonomy (GTDB): domain Bacteria; phylum Verrucomicrobiota; class Verrucomicrobiia; order Chthoniobacterales; family Terrimicrobiaceae; genus UBA967. The sequence goes on along the minus strand of JBILBH010000037.1, from coordinate 3,045 downwards.
ACTCGCCCCAGCCTCCGAAGGGCAGGGTGGACGGGGAGAATGTCGTGGGCAAGTTGTGGTAGAGGTTGCCGACCGAGAGACGGGAACCGATCTGCGAAAAACTGGGTGCATCCGATGTGAAGACGCTGGCCGTGAGCCCAAACTTCCAAGCCTTGTGACGTCGAATCGCCTCATCCAACTCATCGAAAATCTCAACCACGAGGACAGGAGCAAAGGTTTCCGCCGTGGCGAGCAGCGACTTGTCGAGGGCGGAGGGATCACAAGCCAGCACCACCGCCGGCAGGACATAATACCCATGCATCTCAGGGCAGATTTTTTCCAAAACACCTCCGGGAACAATCCAGTCCCCCACCCTTGCGGAGACGAGGCATTCGTAGCGTTCATGCGCGGCGAAGCTGATGAGCGGACCGAGGAGGGTGCTTTCGTTCATGGGATCGCCCGGTGTATAGCGGACAAGCGAAGTCGTGAGGCGCTCGAGGAAGGCATCCGCCACCCGCCGATGAACAAGGACGCGCGAGGTGGCATTGCAGCGCTGACCGGCTGTGAGGCACATGCCGTCGGCCACGGCCGAGGAGGCAAGATCCAGATCAGCGTCGGCCAGCACGATCGCGGAATTTTTGCCACCGAGTTCGAGTGCGAGGGATTTCGAGGTGTCAGTGGCCAATGCGCTGGAGAGTTCGCGCCCGACAGGCACGGAGCCGGTGAAACAAACCGACCGCACCGCCTCATTCAGACAGAGCGCCCGACCAGTCTCGCCCCACCCAGGCACCAGTTGAAAGACATCCGCCGGCAACACAGCCTGCATGATCCTCGCATACTCGAGGCCCACATTGGCAGCCAGCGGCGAGGGTTTGAACAACACCGTGTTGCCAGCGAGCAAATACGCGAGCGCCGCGCCATGGCCCAGATGCACAGGAAAATTGAAGGGCGCGATCACTGCGCTAGGCCCGCGAGGCCGCTGACGGACGAGGGCCGGATTCGGACCATCTTCCACAACCACATCGCGGAGATATTTTTCTCCATCGGCAAAAGTGAGGTCGAACTTCGCCACAACGGCCGCCATCTCAAGCCGAGCCTCGCGAAGCGGCTTCCCTGTCTCCCGGGAAATCAGTGCGGCGAGGGACTCCGCGGCGAGGGATAATTTCTCACGGCAACCAGAGAGAATATCCCGGCGCTCATCCAGCGAATGCGATGCCCAAAGCGGAAATGCGGCCACCGATCGCGCCACACATTCGGGAACGCTCGCGCAGGTCACCTGCGGAAAAGAAAACGACAGATCGCCAGGGGAGAAATTCTGCCATGCTCGCGGTTCATTCTGCATCGGTTGAAAATGGCCCCGTTTGCATGAAACCTCAAGCGGCGGATTTAACCACAGAGGACACGGAGAACACGGAGGAATTTTACAGGTATCGTTTTCAAGACAACCGCAGCAAAACTTTTCCAGAACGCTTCTCCTGCGCGGCCTCCACAATCGCCTCAAGTGCTTGATCGAGCTGGAAAACCTTGTGCACGGGGGTGTGAAGGACACCAGTGGCAAGATAGGCCGCCAGCCTTTCGTAGGTGTTTCGCACCTCTCTGCGGGAGGCGGTTCCCTTCCACCGCCGCAGCCAAAAGCCATGGAGGCAGATATTTTTAAAAATGAGGAGACCATTGGGAATTTTTAAAGGCTGACGGCTCATTGCGCCATAAGTGACAAGCGGAGCGCCCGCGCAGAGGGCATTCGCTAGGTTGAGAGCGCTGGCTCCGCCAACCGCGTTGAGCCCGAGCTTAGGAAGCGCCCCACCGCAGAGGTCCGAGGCCTCCCTGCGTAAATCCATGTCCTCGGTTACCACGACATCCGCCCCCATGCCACGCAGTTCACCGACCAACTCGGCCCGCCGGACGACATTCAGCGTGCGGAGACCGAGCGCCTTGGCCAATTGAATCACCGAGCGACCCACGCCCGAATTGGCGGCATTCTGCACAATCCAATCCCCAGGCTGGAGCTTCGCAAAATCATGAATCATCAGCCAGGCCGTGGCCGGATTCACCGCGAGCATCGCCGCCTGCAAGGGATCAAGCCCCTCTGGCAAAGCGACCAATGACTCCGCAGGCACCACCATTTGATCGGCCCAAGTCCCGAAGGCCAGCGGCAGCACGGTCTGCCCGAGAGCGAACCCGCTCACCGAAGCACCAACACGATCGACCACTCCCACCCCCTCATTGCCAATCGTGCAAGGAAGCAAAGGCAATTCACCGTAGGTTCCCTCAATCACATTCAAATCCGCTGGATTGATCGGCGCGGCAAGCATCCGCACAAGAACTTCATCTGCTCCTGGCTCAGGCACGGGAGCATTTTCAACAGTCAATGCAGGTGGCTTGGCCCCAAATGCAGCGAGACGGCAGGCTCGTGTCACCTGAGTCTCCTGCCAGCGGTTCTCTCCGCTCGATTTGCCAAAATTGATCCGCTTCTCCATAGCTAGTGTCACCATGGTATCGTTGTAGTTCAAGCCTTCAAACTAATACTCGACTCCGATAAGCCCATCGCAAACCGAAGCTAAGCGCCTACCCTCACACATACTGAGCCGCAGAGAAACCGGATGAGCTCGTCCTGCTCGGATGTCCAAGCGCTAGACATTTGAACCAAGAATTTTCCGAATAAACACGAATCATACCGACAATAAAATTCTCCAGCGAAGCCGCTCCCTATTCGTTAAAACTCGTGCCTGATTCTTGCGCGGCTTTGCGGTGTTCCTCAAACCACTTCATAGCTTACTCGCAGGTCACGGGCGGCTCCTCATGGTAAGTTTGATCTCCATTTTTTGAACCGCTCAAGCGTCTGTCAAAATGCGGGGCTAATTCGTGCTCTCGCCTGATTCAAAGGCATGCTCAAGGCAAATAAATATCAAGAATCAATGCCCGTCACCACCCTCTTGGACACGGAAATTTATACCGTCGAGTCCCTAGGAGAACTCTACTTTCAACGCTGGACTGTCGAACTGCACTTCCGCGAACTTAAAACCTTCCTCGGCATGGAAATCCTGCGCTGCCGCTCACCCCACATGA
>JBILBH010000036.1:0-26235 GCA_044353785.1 Terrimicrobiaceae bacterium | reverse complement strand
AACTCCGGTGGAATCCACCGGAAGAAGGGTGACCTCGAAACCCTCGAAATGCTGCAGGTGCTCCGCAGCATGGAGGACGGCGTGGTGCTCCACAGCGGAAATGATGATGTGTTTGCCACGCACTGCATGGGCGCGGGCGATGCCGATCAGGCCGAGATTGCACGACTCGGTGCCGCCTCCCGTGAAAATAATCTCATGCGCCTTCGCACCAAACAAAGACGCCATTTGATCGCGTGCATCGTCAACTGCAGCACGGGCGCGACGACCCGCCGAATGGATGGAGGATGGATTTCCGTACTCCCCGTCAAGAAAAGGCATCATTGCCTCTCTGGCTTCGCTGGCCAGCGGTGTAGTGGCGTTGTGATCTAGATAAACCATTCGATTTCCTCGGATGCAGTGCGTTTGGATTTGTTAAGGATACGCAATTGTTTCTCCTCGTAAACAACCAGCGAATCCGAAGGGACGCTTTGCATGAGGAAAACATTGGCGCCAATAGTGCTACGATCACCAATTAAAGTCTCGCCGCCAAGAATTGTGGAATTCGGGTAAATCGTTACACGATCCCCGACCTCAGGATGGCGCTTCCCGCCCTTGACGATTTGTCCGGAATCATCTTTTGCAAAACTGCGGGCTCCGAGAGTCACGCCATGGTATAGTTTTACGCGTTTGCCGATGCGGCAGGTTTCGCCGATGACCACGCCGGTGCCATGATCGATGAAAAAGTACTCTCCGATTTCCGCGCCGGGATGGATATCGATACCAGTGCGCGTGTGGGCCCACTCGGTCATCATTCGAGGAAGAAGCGGCACGCCCTCGCGGTAGAGCACATGCGCGCAGCGCTGAATCGCGATAGCTTCCAGAAAGGGGTAAGAAAGAATGATCTCTTCACTGCTTACGGCGGCAGGATCACCTTCATAAGCGGCAAGAATATCGGTTCTCAACAATTCGCGCACCGCAGGCATGCGACCGAGAAAGCGCATCAGCACATCGTTGGCAAGTGATGCGGGAGCTTCAGGATTTGTGACCAAAAGGCTTTTTCCAATCTGGTCCTCAAACTGAGCAGCCAAAGCCTTGAGCCGCTCGCGGGTGATCGAGGCCAATTCATTCTTGTGAATCGGCCGCTCGTCGTGAAATCCCGGAAACAAAAACTGGAGCAACTGTTCGCAAAGATTGTCCAGCGCCCGCTTGGAAGGCAGGTTGTGACGGTCGGTGTTATTCAACCCTCCAACCTCTTCGTAGGAGGCAAGAATTCCCTCTGCAATCTCATTCAGTCTGCATTCCATAAAGGAATACTAATAGTTTATAGAGACAGTCTGCGAGCTATTTGGACGCTGCAGATGAAAGGCGTGTGTTCAACAAACGAAAAACGCGCCGATTGTGTCAGCGCGTTTTGAAGGTTTATTGCGATGTGGTGCGGGTCAGTTTGCTGCAACTGGCACGACATTCACACGGCGCCCATTGCGGTCAAACTTGACATGACCATCCACAAGCGCCCAGATCGTGTAATCACGGCCGAGGCCGACATTGCTGCCGGGCTCGAATTTAGTTCCACGCTGGCGGAGGATGATGTTACCGGCGATGACGGACTCGCCACCGAATTTTTTAACGCCAAGACGCTTGCTGATGCTGTCACGTCCGTTTTTGACACTGCCTTGTCCTTTTTTATGAGCCATAAAAAGTTACTTAGTTGAGATGGATTCGATTTTGAGTGTGGTGAGACGGCGGCGGTGGCCGACTGTGCGGTGATAGCCCTTACGACGACGGAATTTGAAAGCGATGACTTTGTCGTCTTTGAATTGATCGACGACAGTGGCCTTCACGGAAGCACCATCCACGAAGGGTGCTCCAACATGGAGCTTGGCGCCGTCCGAGACGAGGAGGACTTCGGAGATTTCAAGTGCCGCGCCGGGTTCGATGTCGAGCTTCTCGACTTCGATCTCATTGCCGGATTCAACGCGGTATTGTTTCCCGCCTGTTTGGATGACTGCGTATGCCATAAAGTATTTCCTATTGAAGAAGGGTTGATCAAAATGAAGGGACAAAAGTATTTTGCAAGCGTAAAAACACCGGCGAAGAAAAAATTTCAGAAATGGCTGAAAGGAAAACGCGCGTTTTGATACTTGGCTCCCAAGGACGGCTTGCAGGCTCGCTTCTGACTTGCTGGTCCAAATCCCACGAAGTGATAGGGCTCGCTCGTCCTGCACTGGATATTTCGGACTTGAATTCACTGCCACGAAAACTCGGCGATCTGGAATATGATGTGCTCGTCAATGGAACCGGTCTCACCAATGTGGACCGCTGCGAATCCGCTCGCGATGAGGCGCAGCTGGTGAATGCCATTGCCCCGGGAATCCTCGCGGAATGCTCTTCCCGACAAGGCGCGAGGCTCATTCATTTCAGCACAGACTATGTTTTCAACGGAGAAAAACGCGAGGCCTACACCGAAGAGGACACAGCCTCACCGCTCGGATTCTACGGCGCAACGAAACTGGAAGGAGAGCAGCGCGTGCTGGCGCAGGATGCGCGACATATGGTTGTGCGGGTCTCTTGGATTTTCGGCCCGGCTAAGCCATCTTTCGCAGATTCCCTCATCGAACGCGCCATGCGCGAAGATCGAGTGGAAGCCATCGAAGATAAATTTTCCTGCCCCACTTCGGCCGATGATACAGCGAAGTGGTTGGAGATTTTTTTTGATCCTTCGATGGTAGGGGGACTTTTTCACGCTTGTAATGGCGGCCATTGTTCGTGGCGCGAGTTTGGAGCAAAGGCTCTCGAATTCGCCACCGAGGCCGGCATGGCGCTTCGAACAAATCATGTCGCACCAACCCTGCTCGCCAACATGAAACAATTCATTGCACCGCGCCCGGTTTTTTCGATGCTCTCCACGAGCAAACTTGCCGCCGCGACGGGCATAACGCCTCGACACTGGCATGAGGCCCTGCGCGAATACATTTTCAAAAAATATGCACCGATTTTATCTCCGACCTGAAAACTGGGAATCCGCCACACTTGATGCGGAGGAATCCCATCATTGCCTGAATGTCCTCCGCTTGTCGGATGGAGATCGCATCACAGTTTTTGATGGAGCCGGCCGTGAAGGGCAGGCTGTGATCGCATCCACCACAGGATCCCAGGCGAAGCTCAAAATTTCTAGCACCGCGACAACACCTCCCCCACCCTGCGCCATCACGCTCGCACAGGCTGTGCCGAAGGGAAAAAACATGGACCTCATCGTGCAGAAGGCGGTCGAGCTTGGCGCGGCACGCATCGTTCCTCTTCTCTCAGACCGCACAGTGGTTCAGGTTGACGCTGGCGAAGCCACCAAGAAGCAGGAGAAATGGAGCGCGATTGCGCTCGAGGCCTGCAAGCAATGCGGGCAAAATCATCTCCCAGAAGTCGCCGCCCCCGTCTCGCCAAAATCCTTCGCAGAGCGCTTGGAGAAAGGGGATCTGCACCTCATCGCCTCGCTACAGCCCGATGCGCGCCCGATCAAAACCGTTCTGGCCGAATACGGTAAAATTCCAAAATGCGTGACGATTTTTGTCGGCCCCGAAGGAGATTTCACACCAGCGGAAATCGCACTTGCTAAAAGCCACGGGTGTCAGCCAGTGACACTTGGCCCGATCATTCTCCGGACAGAAACGGCTGCAATTTACTGTCTCAGCGTCCTTGCCCACGAACTCTTCAGCCGCCCTCAGGCGTAGGCGGGGGTTCGCCAAGCAGCGGAGGCAACGGTTCAGGAGTCGGCTCGGGCTCGATCACATCGGGATTTGGACTCGGCTTGAGCAAAGGCCGGACCGCAGGCGTTGGACTTGTCCGAACTGGTTCGGGACCCTCGAGGAGCGGCTTCAGATAAAACCAAGCCACGGCAAGGATGACGGGCCAAAAAACCGCAACGAGCGATATAATCAAGGCCAGCGAGGCCTTTCGCGAAACCGCACCCATTTGCAACCGCGCCACTTCACGCTCCTTCTCAGCAATCAATTCGACACAGGCAAGTCTCTCGGCCGAGCGCTCGCGATATGTCGGGGCGATAGTTTTCAGCCTCTCCAACGAATACCGGGAGAGACCCGCACGGGCATTATCAACGAGTTTAAATTCCGGATCATCCATCAAGGCCCCAAATCAAGCAGCCCAGCACAACTTGGCGCAAAGGTTTTTTAAAACAAAACAAGAGGCTCCCCCTCGCGGGAGAGCCTCTGAATCATTTGATATCAATCTTATCTGGAGATCAGGCTTAGCTGATCAAGCGAAGGATCGACTGAGTCGATTGGTTCGCCTGAGCGAGCATCGCTGTGCCGGCTTGCTGCAGGATGTTATAGCGGGCGAGCTTCGTGCTCTCGTCGGCGACATCCACATCAATAATGCGGCTGTTCGCGGCCTCAAGGTTCGTCTTGTTCACTGCCAACATGTCAGCAGCAAATGTCAAGCGGGACTGCTCGGCACCGTTATTGGCGCGGAGAGTGGCCAGGTCTTGAATCGCTGTTTGGATGGTATCGACTGCTGTTTGGGCTCCCGCGTTGGTGCTGATATCCATTCCGTCGCCTGAGGCGGTTCCGACAGAAGCGCTGATGAAATCCAGATCAACTTGGGTGATACCAACAGTCTGATCTCCATCATGGGAAGTGACCACTGTTAGTGTGCTTGCGACGTCGAGGCCTGCCGATGCACCGGAATCAAATAAGCTGATACCATTAAATTCCTCACCAACCATGAGGTTCAATTGACCCTTCAGTTGGGAAAGTTCGGTATTGTAGAGTGCAAGGTCGTCAGTGGATTTCGTTACATCTTGAGCAAGGGTGGCGAGTTCCGACATACGATTGAGAATTTTATCCGCTGTTTTTAACACACCATCCTGAGTCTGCAGGAAGCTGAGTGAGTTATTCACGTTTGCCAAGGTGGCATCTGTGCGGCGGATGGACGCACTCATTTTCATCGATACGGCAAGACCGCCGGCATCGTCGAAGGATGAGTTGATGCGTGATCCGCTGGAGAGACGATTAAGACTTCTCTGGAGGTTAACGTTGGTGTTGCTGAGGTTGTAGGCGGCAGATGTGGCTGCTGAGTTGGTGTTGATTACGACTGACATATCCTTTGTATTTATCTAGCGCGAAGTCCGTTTCGCAGGCGGGCCGCTTTAAATCAGTGTTCGACCTCACTGGGGGAGATAATCTCCGTTAGATATCTCATCGGCACATAGCTTGAGCGACTTTAGAAATTTTTTTTATCCGCCTGAGAAATATGGATTCGGAGGGGTGAACAAGTCATACTGCAAGCATGCATTCCAGCAGCCCGATGATCACTCTTGCACTCATAGCGCGTAATGAGGAGACCTACATCGGCAGGTGTTTGAAATCCGCATCAGGACTTGCTGCGGAGCTGATCGTTGTCGATACGGGATCGACTGACAGAACTAAAGAAATGGCTCTCTCATGCGGAGCGAGGGTTTTGGATTTTCCTTGGATCGATGACTTCAGCGCCGTGCGCAATCACGCTCTGGAGGCGGCTCACGGACGGTGGATTCTTGTTTTGGATGCGGATGAATACCTTCCACCTTCGAGTGTCGAAGCCATTCGATCGCTGACCGCGAGCGCCAATGCAGCGGATCGCGCTTATCAATTGATAAATAAAAGCTCAACGAATGAGGGGCGAACAGGCATTTCAGGATTGATCGTAAGACTATTTCCAAACGATCTGCGTGTGCGTTACGAGTGGCCTGTTCATGAGCAAGTGGTCACGAGCCTTCAGCGTGCGAACATCCCGATTGAAAATACCGGGATCGAAATCATTCACACCGGCTATTCAAGTCGAGAAGTGAACGCCTCAAAGCAGGAACGCAATCTTCGGATTCTTGAAAAGATGACCACGCGGGCCGGGGGAGCGCACCCGATGGCATGGTTCCTTAAAGGCGGCGCATTGTTCGACCTGGAACGCACTGACGAGGCTCTGGCCGCCTATTCTCAATGCGCAGGCATGACGCATTCTGGCGATTGCATTCATGAGGCTGCTTTGGTGCGCCGGGCATCGTGTCTTGCCAATTTCAAACGATTCGATGAGATCCGGGAGATTGGCCCGGCAAACCAGGAGGCGGATTGGCATCCGGAGCTTCTTCTCCTTCGCGGGCAAGCCGAGATCGCCCTTGGCGAGATACGAACTGGATTGATTTTTCTCCATCGTGTTTTTGAATCCACATCGCTGCCACGCATCCCGGCTTATGACCCAATACGAGTGAAAGTCCGCGCACTGATGTCCATCGCCACAGTCTGGGAAAAATCCGCTCCCGCCCGAGCTGTTGCGATGCTTCGACTGGCTTCACAATCGATCCAAAATGGACACGAGATAAGTTTGTCCGAGGTCCTGGCAGCAGAAGAACGCTGACCAACTCCTAAACAAAATCAAAAACTCTGAGTTTCGTGATTTTTGGCCGCGTTCAAGATCGATGCGATCCGTTTCACAGCGGGCGTTGTAAGCATTTCCGTCCATGAAGCACGGGTTATTTCAACGGCGGCGCTTGGTAGAATTTCCTGCCAGGCATCGGTGGATTCGGAGAGATCCGCGGGAAGAATGATCGTGGCTGGAATGTCGCAGACAGGAAATCGGTAGTTCTTAAGGATGGACTCATGCCGTACGGCCACTGCTGTGGATGCGGGCTGTGGTTCCATCCGGGAGATCGGATCTGACCGCTTGAGAGCCTGTTTCATCTTATCCAGCCACCCTCTGGGCTTGTCCGTTTGTGGAGGCAGGGAACCCATCAAGATCAAGCGAGGCAGAGGACGCCCAGCCGCTTGAAGTTGGCGAGCCATTTCCAATGCCACGATTGAACCGAATCCAAAACCCGCGAGCTGGAAATCCTGAAGCGGCGCATCCTCAAACAAAGCCGCAATATATTGCGCGGCAGCGCTCTCAATCGAGGGATGGCAGGCCTCAGGATTCAAAGCCCCTCTCGCGGCGATACCAATGACCCGACGGGATTTGCCAAGAGCTCCGAGGAGATCCGAGTAGGATTCCGTGAGACCATCAGCCGGATGAACAAGAACAAGTGTGCTACCACTGCTCTGCGAGCAGAGTTCCACGAGGGGCGTCCAAGCGGATTGGGGCGGACGCTTGGCTGCAGGCGTGGCTTGAGGCGCTTTTGCCACTGGAGCTGCTGCCTGAGTGCTTGTCGGCTGAACCGGCTGAGGAAGGGCGGATTCATCAATCCAACCGGCGCGATTGAGGAGCCACTGCTTGAGAGAGACCGATCCAGAGACCAGATTGTCCGAAACAGCGTAGATCGCTTGTGCACCAACGAAGAAATCCAATACCTGCGGGATAACATCACGAACTGACTGATTCTCGACCGCTGTAGGAATGCCAAGAACCTTCCGGGATCCACTCTCCAAATACATATCACCATCCCAATCCCTCCAGGCATTGAGCCCAGTATCCAAGCCAAGCCTTCCACCAGCATCAGGCAGCTTTTTCCATCCCGGGAATTTAAGAGAGAGGCGGCCAACATAGCCTGGCGGAACTTCAAGCCCATCCGCATCGGCAACGACAGCTTCGCATTCGGCGGCTGGCTTTCCCACTGGGAGGCGCAAGGTGTTGTTGCGAATGATTCCTCCTAGACCGAGGCCGCACAGGGATGCGGGACTGAAAAAAACAACCTGTCGCAGTGGATGATTTGTTTGTTTTTGCCAGACAGATGCAGCCGAAAAAAGCGGTGAACCAGCTTCCACCGCAACACACCTGAGTGATGGAGAGCAAGGCTCGCCTTCATGTCCCCAATCCGCAGCTTGGTTCGCCCACTCTGGAGTGGTAAGGCGCAGATGAGTGACTGGAGCGGCAGCGGAGTCCACCATGTCGTAGCCTGCAACATAAGCTGTCCCTCCAGAAAGCAGGGGAATGAGCCATTCATCAAAAAACGCACCCCCACCCGGCATGGAGCGGACGAGGAACGAATGACCGGGCTGAAAATCCAAAACTCTGGCACCTTCAAGCGCTGCAGAAACAAGCATGCTGTGAGTCAGCGCACGAACCATGGGTGGAGCGCCATCCGAATGCCCCGGCATGGTGGCGGCGAGTTCGTCGGGGCCGATATTTCTGGGCTCGGCAGATGCGAGCTCCAATGTTTCCCAATCCTGATCGATCGTGATGCGGCGGCGTGTGCCGGCATCAATGGCTGCGGAACTGGCGCCATCGCAAAAGACCAGTGCAACATCGTGAGCGGCCAGTGTCGACTCAACCCACTCCGCAGGAGCTGTCGGATCAATGGCGAGACACGAATTCCCAGCCTTCCAAGCGCCGAGCATGGCTACACTGATCCAAGCCGAAGGGGATAGAAAGAGAGCGGCATGCCAACCGCCAGCGAGACCGGTCTGCGCGAGGTGAGCAGCGAGTTTGTCCGAGAGGGCGTCGAGTTCCCCGTAGGTCATTTCATAATCGCCGAACTTCACGGCAACAGCCCCGCTGTTTCGTTGCACAACTTTGCGGAAGGCCTCGACAATCGATGCCGGTTGCTGACGGATCTCAGGCCCACGGGACCAATCGCGAAGCTGCAGAATCTCATCCGGCAAAAGAACCGGCATGCGGTTCACAGGCTTGGCAAGGTTTTCGGACAGAGACCCGATGATTTCAATCAGGCGGGCGAGAAAATCCTTCAGCACAGCTTCGGCTCCGAATGGACCGGTGAGGCAGAGCTCCAAGCGAGGTCCCGGACGGGCCTCGAGAACTAAGCCAGGCATTGTGGTTTGCTGGAGTTGCGCGTCGAAATTGATCCACCGCGGCAGGGCGGTGTGAATGATGTCGTTGATGCTGGATCCCCGCCAGGCAAAGGTCACCGGTATATCCTGCTGAGTGAAATCAAATCCGGCACTGCGCAAAGCCTCATCGCCCTCGATCCAGATGTTTTCAGACATCGCATCGGTGAGTGCCTGCTCGGCATCAAGCCAGTCGCCCACAGATTCGTTCCAAGAGTGAACAACAGGAAGCCAGTTTTGAAAAAAACCGGCTTCGGTTGATTCACCACGGGCATCAAAGAGAGCAAGCATGACATTTCCTGACGCTCCAAAACGCCGCAGCAAAAGCGACCACAAGCAACGCAGGGCCAAGTTCTCTTCCAGGTCGTGATCCAGGCAAAATTTCGAAAAGGCTGAAGTTTTGTCGCGGTTCAGCAGGAGGGAGGCTCTCACTTGCTCGCCTTTTCCGAAACGCGGCTCCAAACACAGCGGAGCCGTGGCCGCATTCAAAAACTCATTCCAGCCTTTGGGTTTCAGATACTCGGGAGGATTCCCTGCAGGTGCCAGCGGGGATTGACCCAGCGTGAGCAGCAAATCCAAAAGGACGCGGGTGATCGAAAACTCATCCAGCAAGAAGGCGGGAGCTGTGAGCAAATAATGCCCTGCGCCGCCGGGAAGACGGATCTCGTGAAAACGGATCAAGGGAATGGCAATCGGCTCGAAATCAGCCAGAGCATCAGCAGCGAGGAGGTCGTTCCATTTCGAGGGGATTTCCTCCGGGGGGATGCTCTGCCAATCGAGAGAAATCCAGTGTGGTTCGGCTTTATCCGCCTCGCGCACCATGACGCCTTCCAGTGTTTTTGTGAATGCGGAGCGGAGGATCGGGTGCCGTTGCAAGACAACCTGCCATGCCTGACGGAGAAAATCCGAATTCGTGCTTTCGCCGAAACTGATCGAAACCTGAGTGTTGGCACCCGGAGCGCAGGGCGCGCTCTGGTAGCGGTGGTAAGCCGCAGCCTGCATGGGATTGGCCGGGTATTGCCTCATGATCTATCGGAATTTTACAGACAGCCGTCGGTGACAGCGCCTTGAGATGCAGTGGAGACGAGCTTGGCGTATTTTGCGAGGACACCACGGTCGTAGCGCGGCTTCGGCTTCTTCCACTTCGCCAATCGGGCTGCAATCTCCTTGGCAGGAATATCGAGGGTCAGCGAGTGCTTCACACCATCAATCGTAATCGGGTCGCCATTTTTCACGATGGCCAGAGCACCGCCATCAAACGCCTCGGGAGTGATGTGCCCGACGACGAATCCGTGAGTGCCCCCCGAGAAGCGACCGTCCGTGATGAGGGCGACATCCTTGCCCAGGCCGGCTCCCATGACGGCGCTGGTGGGCGAGAGCATCTCGCGCATGCCCGGCCCGCCGCGCGGCCCCTCGTAGCGGATGACGATGACATCGCCCTTCTTGATTTTGTTAGCGAGAATGGCTTCGAGAGCTTTTTCTTCGGATTCAAAAACCCGGGCACTGCCGCTGAATTTTTCGCCTTCCTTGCCGCTGATTTTGGCAACGGCACCTTCGGAGGCGAGATTGCCTTTGAGAACCACGAGATGGCTGTCTTTTTTGATCGGATTCTTGATGGGGCGAATGATTTCCTGACCTTTCGGATAGGGCTTAAAGGGAGCGAGGTTTTGTTTGAGCGTCTTGCCAGTGACCGTGAGGCAGTCGCCGTGGAGCAATCCCTCCGCAAGCAGGGTCTTCATCATTGGCACAATGCCGCCGATGGAAACCAACTCGGACATAAGAAAACGCCCACTCGGCTTGAGGTCCGCCAAAACCGGAACGCGATGGCCGATGCGGGTAAAATCCTCCAGCGTGAGTTTGATTTTAGCCGAGTGAGCTATGGCCAACAGGTGCATCACGGCGTTTGTGGATCCACCCAGGGCAATGATAACCGTGATGGCATTCTCGAGTGCTTCCTTTGAAATAATATCCGAGGGCAGTATGCCGCGCTTGAGCATGTTCAAAACAGCGGCACCGGCGTTGCGGCAGTCCGCGTTTTTCTGTGGCGAAACGGCATTTTGCGCCGAACTGTTTGGAAGACTGAAACCCATCGCCTCGATCGCAGAGGCCATAGTATTGGCGGTATACATTCCGCCGCAGGAGCCCGGGCCAGGGATCGCATGCGACTCCACATCGTGCAGTTCTTTTTTTGTGATTTTATTGGCCGCGCACTGACCGACGGCCTCAAAGACGGAAACGACATCCAGTTGCCTCTTGGAAAGACAACCGGGAAGAATCGTGCCACCGTAAACGAAAACTGCTGCGCGGTTCATGCGAACGATCGACATTATGCAAGCCGGCATGTTTTTGTCGCAACCACCAATGGCCACAAATCCGTCGAAGCCCTGACAGCCCACGACCGTTTCGATCGAGTCCGCGATAACCTCTCGCGAGACAAGTGAGTATTTCATCCCCTCGGTGCCCATCGAGATGCCGTCCGAGATCGTGATGGTATTGAAAATCGTTCCTTTGCCTCCCGCTGCATCGACGCCCAGCGAGGCCTCGCGGGCGAGTTGGTCGATGTGCATATTGCAGGGAGTGACCATGCTCCAAGTCGAAGCGATACCAATCTGGGGCTTTGCAAAATCACTCTCCTTGTATCCGACAGGATAGAGCATGGCACGGCTGGGCGCCCGGTTGAGACCATCGAAAACGGCTGAAGAATACGGGCGCATGTTGGGTTGGGATTTTGGCATAGTGGAGAGGAATTATTCCGAGTCCCCTTGGCGAAGAAAAGGCATTTTCACCAATCACCGGAAAACAAAAAACTCTCCACACTTTACAAGCACCCTTGCAGACGAGGATTCTTACCCGCTCACATGACAATTCTCGATCGTCTCGAAAAAACACTCGGCCGTTTTGCGATTCACGGCCTCATTCGCTATGTCGTCGCATTGAACGCGCTGGTCTTCATTCTGCTGACCCTCCAACCGGACTACATCCAAGCCCTCCAACTCGATCCCGCCGCATTTCGCAACGGGGAAATCTGGCGTGCGGTGACATGGATTTTCATTCCGGAGACGATGAGTTTCTTTTGGATCCTCTTTTACCTGATTTTCACCTGGTGGCTTGGCGACATGCTGGAGGAAAGCTGGGGCGTCTTCCGCCTGAATGCTTACTACCTTACTGGTATGGCGTTCTGCATCGCATCGGCACTGATTTTTGGTGCCGCCGGAGGAAACTTTTTTCTGAACCTCTCGCTCTTCCTTGCGGCAGCGACACTGGCACCGAATTTTGAAATTCTCCTTTTCATGATCATCCCGGTAAAAATGAAGTGGGTTGCATTATTCAGCCTCATTGTACCAGCCGGATACCTGCTCTTCGGACCACTGGATATGAAGATGATGGTTGTGATGTGCCTTGGAAACTATCTTCTCTTTTTCGCCCCGACTTTCTTCAGAAACCGTGCAGAGTCCTTCCGCACCGGAGAGCGCCGCAAGCGATTTGAAAAAGCAGTCCACAGCGATGAGACGATCCACTGCTGCGAAGTTTGCAAAATTACCGAGGTTTCAAATCCGGATGCCGAATTCCGCGTCTCGGCGGATGGCAAGGAATACTGCACCGAGCATCTACCCTCCCGCACCAAGCAGGTGTGAGACTGCGTCAGATTCCCGCCACGAGCGCGGGAATTTCATGCAGGCCGCGAATCGTGTGATGGGGCTTCGCGGCCGCGTGCTCCTCAGAACCTGGCACTTGGAGCCAGACTGCGGCAGCAAGTTGGGCATTGAGCGCGCCCGCGATGTCACGCTCCAAGCTATTGCCAACCATCACAGCGCGGTCCGCTGTCACACCAAGCTCGCCGAGCAGGATGTGAAAAATCTCCGCGCGAGGCTTTCCGATGCCATGTTCGCCGGAAACCGCAATCGCATCGAAGTAGCCACCCAGGCCTGATGCGGCGATTTTTTCCCTCTGCAAATCGGGCGCACCATTTGTGAGAAGGGCGACCTTGTGGGATTTCTTAAGACGGACGAGCGTCTCCACGGCATCTGGCATGAGGCGCGCCAACTGGCGTCGCTGGGAACTGAAGTGGGCAGCGAGCTTTTCAGCCGAGTCTTCATCCAAGACGTCCTGTGCCCGGAGAACAGCACTGAAGACAGCCACACGGTAGGTCTGTGACCACTCGCGCAGCTTGATCAATTCGGGCTTCTCACCTTCAAAGCGCCCCCAGAGACACTCATGAAAGCTGATGCCTATGGACTTTACATAGTCATAACACGGCCCCTGGCGCCAGAACTCAGAACCATACTTTTTGGCATCCGCCAGAAAAGCCGAAGTCTCGATACCGGCAAGTTTTGAAGCCAGTTGGGCCGTGGAGGCCAAAGCCTCCTTGGAAACCGCCTCGTCCACAATTAGTGTGTCATCCAGATCAAATAGAATCGCATCAACAGCCATATCCCCTACCCCATTCCACACTCGAAGGGGGTCTGTCGATCCTAGAAACATTTTTTTAGTACGGAACGCATCGCGTCAAACTCAATGACTCCACAGAATCGAGGGGAAAAGTGGCGTGTACGTTTGCGCGACCACATTGCCGCCGGGGTAGGTCGTGGAGGCCAGGCGGCCTGCGGCATCATAGGCGTAGCCCACCGTGCGTGCGGGCTGGGCAGTGAGTTGGGTCGTTTCGCTCAGAACCTGGTTGGCGGCGTTGTAGGAATAGGTGAGCGCTACCGCGCCGTTGTCCTCGCTCAGCACGCGCCCAGCGGCATCGCAGGTGCGCGTGATGTCTGGCGTGGAGTCGCTCCAGTTGGTCTGGATTTCGCGGTTACGGTTGTCGAAGACCGAGGTGCGAATCTGCCCGGCGCGGGTCGTGTAGCCCATTTCCGTAGTTTGCTAAAACATTCTGTAAATCGAGATAGCGATTCCAAATCCACCGCCTAAAATAAACCCAGCCGAAACGATCCATGAAAAAAAACGTCCAAATTCATTTTCCGGATCAATGCTTTTTGGAAACAAAAATAGCCTCAAATAATCCGACTTAGAGTCTTTAAGTAAAAGGTATACAAAAGACCATCCAGTTAAGAATAAAACAATACTTATTGCGAAGGAATCGAAAAAGAGCGTCATTGTTTAGTGCTCCCAATCACCCGATTTTTTGTGTAGTTTATTCCAACTGGTAAACCCATGCCTGCCTCAATGTAACTTGATCCATCTGAGTTTTTACCTTTCGAAAATGACATAATCGCCGTTCCATTTACTTGTTCAAACCCATCCCCGGATTTGGGCAAACTTCCAGTTCCTGCACTGAAACTTGCGCTCATTCCTGGCGTTCCAACACCACCTCCAGCATAAATTGCAGCTCCATCACCATTAAATAAAACCCCCAAAGTCCCTACAAGACCATTAATTCCAGCAGAAACATTTAAATCTCCATAACCATCTGGCGCTTTAACCGCCACATTAGCCCCGCCCCCACCCCCACCGCCCGGACCAGGCGGCGTAGGTGTTCGAGGTGGAGTAGGTCCTTTGCCTGGCTCGGGGAGTTTCTTGCAAAGCCCCATTGGATCTACGCTATTTGCCGGATCATTCCCGCAATACCGATAAATATTCACATCCCCGGCCGCGAACCGGATCGGGTCGGTCTGCAGGAACCGGCCGATTTGCGCGGAATAAACTCGGTTGCGGTAGTCGTAGAGGCCGACCTGCGAGAGCCATTCGCGGCCGGTGAAGAGGAAGCGATTTTCACGCGGAGACGCGGGGAGCGCGGAGCCGGAGGAATCATAGACGCTCACCGCGCCGAAGGCGTCATAACGGTAGCTTTCGAGCAGTTCGCCGTTTTCGCCTGTGAGGGCAATCGTGCTGCCGAGGCCGTCGTGGTGGTAGTAGGCTGCTGGGCCGGTGGTGATTTTCAAGAGGAGTTCGTCGATTCCTGCTCCGTGGGCATAGACTTGCTCAAGCTGGCCCCAAGCGTTGCGCTCTTCGATCAAATTCCAGCCCGAGTAGGTCAGGTTCAGCGTGCTCACCGACGGCAGCCCGCGGCCGCCTACGCTTCTCTTGCTCACCCGCTGCACCACGCGGTTGCGCGAGTCGTAGGTGAACTCGGTCCTCACTCCGTTCACGGTGGCGCTAACGAGCCGATTTTGAGCATCGTAGGCATAAGCCGCTCCGGGCAAGCTAACCATGTTGCCGTTGAGGTCGGTCTCTGTCGAAACCCCGCCCACGCTGGTGTAGCCGTTGTCGGAGTTGGCGGTATAGGATGCGGTCGCACCGTTGTCGCTCACCCATTGGCGGTTACCCACGGCGTCGTATTGGTAGCCCACCGTGCGGGATGCGCCATATTTCGCTTCGATGAGTTGATCCACCGCGTCGTAGTTGTAGTTTTCCGTCAGTGGGTTCAAGACGCTTTGCGTTTTGCTGCGCCGATTGCCCATGCGGTCGAGTGTGTAGTCGATTTTGGCCAAGAGGTCCAATCCCCGGCGGTGCTCGAGGCCGATGAGCCGCTGGGCGGCATCATAGCTGTAAAGCGCGGTCATTCCATTCTCCAGATTTTTGGCGGTGGTGGCTCCCACGGGGTTGTATTCATACGATGCCAGCGTGCCGCCATCAAGGTCGATTCCTGCGATTTGCCCGCGTGGCGTGTAGGTTTGCGCGGCCACATTGCCGCCGGGGTAGGTCGTGGAGGCCAGGCGGCCTGCGGCATCGTAGGCGTAGCCCACCGTGCGCGCGGGCTGGCCGGTGACTTGGCTCGTTTCGCTCAGAACCTGGTTGGCGGCGTTGTAGGAATAGGTGAGAGCTACCGCGCCGTTGTCTTCGCTCAGCACGCGCCCAGCGGCGTCGAACGAGCGTGTGATGTCTGGCGTGGAGTCGCTCCAGTTGGTCTGGATTTCGCGGTTGCGGTTGTCGAAGACCGAGGTGCGAATCTGCCCGGCACGGGTCGTGTAGCCTACGGGATTGCCAATGGCGTCGTAGCGGTATTGCTCGCGCGAGCCGCCGGGGTAGAGCATGGCCGTCAGCCGGTCCATGGCGTCGAAGAAGCGTGTGTAGGTGTTGCCGCGCGCGTCGGTGAGCCCGACCAGGTTGTCGGAGGCGTCGTAGGTCATTGCGGTGGCTTGTCCCTTCGCGTCGGTCGTTTTCAACATGCGGTTCATGGTGTCGTATTCGTTGCGGGTCACGCCGCCGTCGGGGCGGGCTTCCGTGAGGACATGGCTCTCGGTGTCGTAGGTCCAGCGCGTAATGTTTCCGAGCGGGTCGGTGGCGGTGGCTTTGCGATCCCGGTTGTCGTAAGTGAGCAGGGTGGTTTTGCCCATGGCGTCGGTGACGGACAGAAGGTTGTCGCCTTTGTCGTAAGCCATGGTCGTGGTGGCGGCCACAGGTGTGCCGGCTCCCTCGATGCGGCTCAGGAGCCTCCAGCCGAGATCGTAGGTGAAGGCGGTCTTCACACCGCTGGGAGCTGTGACGGAAAGCGGGGAGTCCTGATAGGCATCCGGGTGATACTCGGTGCGGCTGATGCGCCCAAGCGGATCGGTGGTCGAGGTAAGGCGGCGGAACACATCGTAGGTGTGGCTCCAGGTGTGGCCGAGCTCGTTGGTCTCGCTGGCGAGGTCGCCGTAGGTCGTGTAGGTGCGTGTGCGGAAGGTGCCGTCGGGGTTGGTGATTTTGGTCACGAGGCCGCGGTCGTTGTATTCCATGGTGGTGGTGCGGCCGAGGGCGTCGGTAACGCGGGTCAGGCGGCCGGCGGTGTCGTAGCCGTAGGTGGTGGTATTGCCGAGCGGGTCGGTGCTCTGGGTCAAGAGACCGTTGGCATCGTAGGCGGAGATGGCCACGCCGCCGTTGCGCTGGCGGTGCTCGGTGATCTGGCCGTAGGCGTTGTGCTGGAAGCTCTCGAAGGTGCCATCGGGATAATCGATACGGACCACCCGGTTGCGCTCGTCGCGAGTGTGGATGGTGGTGCGCCCAAGCGTGTCGGTGTGGGATACGGGCAGGTTCGCGGCGTTGTAGGTCCAACTCTCTACGGAGCCATCGGGGTTCGTCTGCGTGAGCGGGTTGCCTTCACGGGTCCAGGTGTAGGAGGTGATGCGGCCGAGCGGGTCCTTCTTGGTGGCCATGTAGCCGTTGGCATCGTAGGTGAAAAAGGTGGAGTTTTTGTTCTCATCGATCTCTTGGACGATGGCGGCACCGGTGGGGAGGCTGGTGTTGTAGATTTGCACCTCGCTGCCGCCGTTGCCATGGGTCACCTTAGGCTGGTGGAGATTGTTGTTATTGAGCCCAATCGTCATGATGGGACGACCTGTTTCCAAGTTGGTCTGTTCGACCACAGAGCCCATGACGGCACCGGAAAGGGAGCTCTGGTAAACGCTCTTATACCGGCCCTGCCGCAGTTCATAGCGCATATCGTCCCATTCGCTCACGAGCGGGCGGGTGCCAGGGAAGACCTGCACATGCTTGTAGGTGGAGCGGGCGCCGTCGCTGTAGAGCACGGAGCTGAGGGCCGGGAATGTATACGGCAAGGTGGGATCGACGATCGGCGTGTATTCATAGGTGGCTGAGCGTCCGTCGTTGGTTTGCACGGAGGCGATGGCGATAGTCGAGACGGGGGCTTGATTGGCTCCTTCGATGCGCACGGCGGTCTGTGCCCAGCCGGCGGGCTTGTGGACCGCCTCTTTGCCCGCGACGCTCAGGAAGCGGACGCGACCGATTTTTTTAGCCGTGCCCAAGTCGAGACCCACGAAACCGCCGGACTGTGCCGCCGAGACGAAACCGGTCGTGGCTACGCCATCCATCGCCGCCTGACCTGCGGCAGCCGAGTCCGAGCAGATCACCTGCCCGGCGAGCTTGGCATCTGTGCCCGCCTCGTAAAATTCCACCTCGGCAATCTGGCCAAAGGATTTGTCGGCCTGCACGAGCCGCACGAAGCGGAAGGCGGCGGGATTCGTGATGGTCAACTCGCTCCAGGTGTGTGCCAGAGGGGTCAGGCATAAATTATTGACATTTTTCTATGGTGCAGAAAGCGAGTTAAAAGAGGTTAGATTTGTTCGAAAGCAACAGCAAATAGGCTATCAGTGATTGGAATCATGTCAAGAATTAATGCCCGACCCCTTAAACACTTCTTCTGATCGGGGTCGATCGTGAAGAACCGGGCGGACGTTCCATCCCAGGTGATGGTTTCCACCACTTCGGCGTTCTTGGTGGATTCATCGATATCCTTGGTATCGGGATCGTCCTCGGGCTGGAACACCAGCAGGCAGGTCACCGAGCCTCTTTGCTCGGCCGTCACCCCAGGCTTCCAGCGGAACTGGAACTGCGTCTTCTGGTAGTCGAAGACCAGCTCGTTCTTGTGCACATTGCGGTAGGCGAATGGCGTGCCGGGCTGCCGCGTTCCCGTAAACCCCTTCAACTTGCTCTTCCCATTGGCCACCATCATCGCCGTCGTGTTCTCCCCAGACAATGTGCTCGTGAAGTGAATCGTGCCCGGGCAGTCGTCTTTTGCATTCGGCGGATCATCGTAGCCGGAAATCTCCTGCGTGCCGGATCGCCGCACCGGTGATTGGGCATTGCCTCCTGTATTGATGTAACTTTCGCCATCACACTGCTGTTACCCGTCAGCGGATCGATCGTCGCGGACCGGGTTCCAGAACCCCCCAGCGGCCCGCTCTCCGGGCAGCCCCCGCTGAAAGATTGGCTCGACGTCATCGTCAAATATCGCCGTGGTGGATCCAGCGGTTGGAATGTCTCATGACCGTATTTTTCGAAACTTATGCTTTGGCTTTCAACCAAAATCTCATACTCCCCCGAGGCAAGCGGTGGCGGAGGAGTCTGCGAGGGATCTCGCGGTGGCGGGGGATTCGTGCTCGGAGGCGGCAACGGTGCACGCGGCGCGCCGGGACGCCCCGGCTCTCCCCCGCGGTCGAGTTCCTGCCCGTCGGATTGGCCATTGCGGTTCGTGTCCGCATTGAACGGATTCGAACCAATGGAAATTTCCGTCAGATCATCCAGCCCGTCGTTGTCACTATCCCTCGAACCCCAGGCGTCGCTCTGCTGCGGGCTGCGCCCGAGGGCGATTTCCATGCCATCCTTCACGCCATCGCCGTCAGTATCGGCTCGGTTCGGATCGGCGCCTAGGCGAAGTTCCTCGAGCACGCTCAAGCCATCGAGATCCTCATCCTCTTGGCCGTCGAGAATGCCATTGGCGTCGCTATCCGCCGAAGCCGGGTTGAAGAATCCCCACGAGCCATCCGGGCGGCGAAACACGAGCCGCGCTTCCATCGCGTCTTCGATACCATCTCCATCGGCGTCCAAGGAGGTGGGCGGACGAGCCTCGCGCCGCGAGCGCAAGAAATCCACGCCATCGGGCCAGCGGTTTGCGTTAGCATCCGCCTGGCCGTTGGAATCTGCTTGGACGTTGGAGGCTGCGAGTGTTTTGGAGGCTGCAAGCGTGTTGGTTCCGCGGGCGATTTCCTCGGCATCTGGAAAGCCGTCTTGATCGGTGTCGATGCGCAGGGGGCTGGTGCCACGAGTGAACTCGACGCCGTCGGTCAACCCATCGCGATCGGTGTCCGAGCGGGCGGGGTCGGCACCTTGACGGAATTCTTCGAGAAGAGTCAGGCCGTCCAAGTCGGAGTCGGAGGTTGTCGCCATCTGGCCGGTCCAGCGGATTTCCCAGCCATCGGGCACCCCATTGCCATTGAAATCCAGAGTGAGGCCCAAGCGATCGGCAAGGTAGATCTCGGCCCATTGGCGTTCGGCGTCGGAGAGGGTGCGGTTGTAGGCGAGAACCTCCGCCACGGCGCCATCGAAAAGATTTCCCACATCGGGGTGGCCGCCGAGAAAACTGGGCCCGGCCACGCTGCCGCTTTGCGGGCCGGA
Source organism: Terrimicrobiaceae bacterium (assembly GCA_044353785.1). Classification (GTDB taxonomy): domain Bacteria; phylum Verrucomicrobiota; class Verrucomicrobiia; order Chthoniobacterales; family Terrimicrobiaceae; genus UBA967. Next base: position 6,658 of record JBILBH010000036.1, on the reverse strand, counting down.
CGCGGTGCCCCGGAATTGGCCATTTTCAAAAAGCGAGGCCGCTCCGGCGCTGTATCGCGCCGTCAGGATGCGCCAGCCGCCCGCCAGAGAAGCACCTGCCGAAACAGACCCCTTGCAAGGGAGATAGTCGGCACGCAGTTCATAAACCCCGATCCCGTTGTTGCCCGCCGAAACACCGCAACCCACGGCTCCCAGTAGTGTGGCATTCGGCTCGGAACTGTCCTGCAGATACGGGAGTTTATAGGTCGTCGCCGTCTGGGCGTAGTAGGTTTCCTTCCAGTCCCAGCGTCCAAGATAGGGATTCTGATACGCAAGCAAGGTGGAGGTGGAAGTATTCCAGTTTGCGAAGTGCGCGGCGATTGTTGCATTCCCCATAAAATCCGAGGTGCATTGAGACTGGGTCCATTTTCTAGTCGGGTTCCAACCATTCTTGGTGGCGCTCAAGCGCCCATCCGTGATGTCGTATCGCCGGACGGTGTCCGTGTAGCCCGGCCGGTAGGGAAAGCGCGACAAAGTGGGCGAAGGATATGTCCACCAGACTTTGTCACTCATCAAGTCCTTGTTGTATTCCCATCTCGAAAAGCGCTTGTCTGCAGGCTTCGTCGGCAAGGGGGCCGGCCAGGGATTGGCTCCGGATCCCCGGTTGCCGGAGAAGAGGTAGCGCTGCCCGGTGGAACCAGCGGTCCTCGCGGCGTAGTTGGTAGCCGGGCCGTGCACTGTGCGGGAGGCATCCGGAATCAGGGATGCCAACACCGTGAATTGATTGCTGCCTCCCACAGGCCAGGACATCCGGTGACTGGTTCCATTGAAATCCACCACGGGCACGCCACCGCGGTTGGAAGCCACTGGGGCGGTGGTGCCGCTCGCCGAGGCAGCGACATTTCCGGGCGAAACCGATCCCCAGTTGGTGACTTGCTGGCCGGAGAGGCCGTGGCCATTACCGGCGATCAGCCAGGAGCGCAGGCCCGCTGTCGCAGGAACGAGGGGGCTCAGCGGCCGGGCAAAGCGAAATTCCACCACGGAAATCCCGCCGCCCGATTCCGCAGACACGAGAACATTCTCCGGCGAGGCTAAATCGGCCACCTTGCACCAGGCCCGGGCGATCCCGTTCGCATCGGAGCGCACCACCAAGGCCTGCACTCCATAACCACCCGAAGCCGGCGGCAAGGCATACAACCTGGCTCCGCCTCCTAAGAACTGGAAGACGACAGGCGCATTTGCCAACGCCACCCCCTCCGGGTTGCGGACCCGCACCTCCAAAGCTGTGCCCACCGTTCCATCTGCGGCTGGTTGTTGATTGTTTCCGGAAACAATCTGAAGAGACGGCTTCCGGCCATTGTAAAAATCATCGATCGAGAGCGATGCCTGAGCCTCCTGCCGGGCACTCAATCCATCGCCATCGAAATCTTCCTCCCCGTCTGCCAGGCCGTTGCCATTTTGGTCAAACTGCGTGGGGGAAAAATTCCAAGCCATCTCCCAACCATCGCTGACACCATCCCCGTCCGTGTCGGCATTTCGCGGATTGGTGCCATTTTGCCACTCCTGCAGATTGGTCAGTCCGTCGCGATCAGGATCATCGCCTGCAATCTGCCCTCCCATACCAAAGTGCAAATACTCCCAGTGATCAGACAACCCATTGGAGTCTTGATCCACTGCGGAAAAAGGATCGGTTCCTTGCTTCACCTCATCGAGGTTACTGATGCGGTCGCCGTCAAAGTCGGCCAAGATGGGATTGGTTGTTGGGATATCCGAGTATTTCAGTCGGATAAAAAATCTGTCCCCACTGGGATTGAAACCCCATTCTCTTACAGATTCGTCGCCTGATTCAACCAGCGGCAACCATTCCCAGCCCCTATTCAAATCGTCGGTGTGCTGGATGAAATAGGTGCGGCCAGACTTCCCCCACCATTTGAACCGCCAGATTTCATTGGCCTCATCGTGTTCGAGTTGGCTTCCTTCATTTGGCATGCCCGAAGACTGTGCGATGAGCTGTGCTGCTGCGCCAAGTGCCGCCAAAGTCAGGACCAATCCCGCCACCAGCGTCTTCATTTCAAGCCCTCCTGCCCTGCACTTGCGGCTTGGCTTTTGGCATTGCTACTGCGGATCGGAAAATACTCGACCGTGGTGTCGCGGGGTATCGGCGGATTATCTTTCAACCACCGCTCATGCTCCGCCTGATCGGCCTCGCGCTGCTGGAATTCAGCAGCCAACTTCGTGGCGTTCGCATCGTAGTAGGTGTGCAACGCCTCGATCACTTTCAGCACCTCCGGAGGCACCGGACCTGTCGAGACCAGTTGCCAAGCGGATTTGCCCGTGCGTTTTTGCTGCTGAATCAAAGACGACGGCCAAGATCTCGGCTTCCGACCTGTCCCACGCCTCGTCGCATAGACCCGATTCATCGCCTCAAACTCCGCGCGGTTACCCTCGCCCCATCCCATCAAGAAAGTGCACTCGCTGGTGCCCGTCTCGAAATCCAAAAGCTGGCTCAAGTACTGAAAATTTGCCGTGGTCAGAAATGCCAGATTGACGCCCTCCTCATTCCACTCCACCTCGGTGAATTCCTTGTTGAAAAGCGTGCATTGCAAAAAAACGCTCGCGAAGCGCTTCGTCGCCATTTTCCTCATCTCCTCCATCTCGGCTGCCGTAGGAACCGGCTCCACCCGCCTGAGCACAGGCGTCGGCGTCGGCACGGGTTTCAGCCTCGGCGTCTCCAGGCGATCGTAAGTGATCGTGCGGTTCCCTAAGTCCACCTCGTGGCGGTCTAAAATTTTCTTCCCCACCCGCAGTGGATCAAGCGAAGAGGCGTCCGCGCTGCCATTGTTTGCCGATACCTGAGCCACCACTCCGCCAACCGGTGCCGCCAGAACAACAGCCAGCAACCCGGCGATCATCGCTCCAGCTTTTCTACGATAAAATTTTTTCCCCTAGTGCATAGTGATTTGGATTTTTCTGAGAGGGGCGCGGGATCATACACATCAAATACTGTTTCGCAATGCAACATTTTAGCTCAATCGCGTTTTACGGCAGTCATTACGGCAAGAGATGACGCGCTTTATATTGCAAGCGTGTCGCTTACTCGGCGCGAGTCACGGCGCGCGTATCGAAGTATATTTATCGCGAGCGGGGCGAATTTGAGGCTGATGATCGCAGAAGTGGGAGGCTGCTAGAGCGGGATCTGCTAGAAGGCTATCGCATTGTCTCAATCATTTTTTTGTCATATTTTCATTAGCGCACCGCGCGAAGCGCGGCGACCGGATCACGCGGCCGCCTCCAGAAGAGCGCAGATGGATCCGAGAATCTCCCGCTTGCCATCTCGGGTTTTCGAGGAGGTGAGAAAGACATCCGGGGTTCCCGCATGGACGGCTGCGAGTGCCTCCAAGAAAGCCTCTGTGTTTTTTTTCACATGCGACGGCTTCAACTTGTCGGTCTTGGTAAAAACCACGGCGAAAGGGCGCTCGATCTCGCCGAGCCATTCCAGAAACTCGAGATCGATTTGTTGGGGTTCGTGGCGCGAATCGACCAATACAAAGACGCGGCGCAGGTTTGGCCGGTCGGCAATGTAGCCGGCGATGATATCCTGAAACGCGGCTCGGTTGCCCTTCGGCACTTTGGCGTAGCCGTAACCAGGCAGATCCACCATGCGAAAGGTTCCGTTGATTTTGAAAAAATTGATGAGCTGTGTGCAACCGGGCGTCTGCGACACACGGGCGAGCCCCTGTTTTCCGGTGAGGAGATTCAACAGGGAGGACTTGCCCACATTGGAACGACCGATGAAGGCGAATTCCGGAACATCATCCGGTGGACAGGCCTCCAAGCCTGGACTGCTCTGCAAGAATTCTGCGGATGTGACACGCATAGCCGGTCAATCAATGAACCGGCGCGTGATGTCTCCGTAGCTCTCGATGCGGCGATCGCGAAGGAACGGCCAGTGGGTGCGTTGGGTGTCCACGCTCTCGAGATCGACCTCGACCACGAGCACTTCATCCTTATCGCAAGAGGCCTTCGCAATGATCTCCCCCGAAGGATCTGCGGCGAAGCTTTGCCCCCAGAATTGGATTCCGTCACCACCATCCGGAGCTTCGTGTCCGACGCGGTTTGGGGCGAAGACATAGCATCCATTGGCGATCGCATGGCCACGCTGCACAGTTTCCCAAGAGGAATGCTGCCGCTTGCCGTATTTTTCCTTCTCCTTGGGATGCCAACCAATCGCGGTGGGATAGAAAAGAATCTGAGCGCCTTGAAGAGCAGTGAGACGGGCGGCCTCGGGATACCATTGGTCCCAACAAACGCAGACGCCGATGCGGCCAAAACGTGTATCCCAAGCGCGGAATCCAATGTCTCCGGGAGTGAAATAGAATTTCTCGTAAAAGAGAGGATCATCCGGAATGTGCATCTTCCGGTATTTCCCGAGAAAAGATCCATCCGCATCAATGATGGCAGCGGTGTTGTGATAAAGACCGGGTGCGCGGCGCTCGAAGAGGGAGGCGATAATGACGACACCGAGTTCCTTGGCGAGTTCTTGAAAAGTCGTGGTTGCTGGTCCGGGAATCGGCTCGGCCAGGTCGAAGTATTTGTGATCTTCGATCTGGCAGAAATAGACCGATTGGAAAAGCTCCTGCAGGCAGACGATGTTCGCACCCTTGGCTGCGGCCTCGCGCACACCTCGGATGGCGGCGGCGGTGTTGGCTTCGACATCGAGAGAGCAGGAATTTTGGACGAGTCCGACTTTGATTCGGGAATTTGGCATGTGTGAGTGGTATTTTTTTGAAGCGGTCGAGTAAAGGGCTCTGTGTGTCACATTTTTTTCAACGGAAAATCGGCTTGCCTCAAAATTCCGCATTCCGGAATATGAAGTATGAAATCTGAATCACGCGATGCGCGGGGCGCCAGAGATTGGGATAGTCTTTTCTACAAAGCGGCTGACGACTTCTTCCTCGGCTGCGAGGGTTTGGCCCTCACCTACGACGATGTGTCGCTGGCCACGCTCTACAGCGAGATTCTGCCGAAGGACGCGAACTACGAAACTCAGCTTGCCGATGGTTTGACCCTCCACTTGCCCGTGGTCTCGGCTGATATGGATACGGTCACCGAGTCTCGCATGGCGATCGCCCTTGCCCTCCATGGCGGCCTTGGACTCATTCACTACAACATGCCGCCGAAGCAGCAACTCTCGGAGGTTTCAAGGGTCAAAAACCATGTGCACGGCTTGATTCGCGAGCCGATCAAAGTCCACCCGGATCAAAAAATCGGCGATGTGTTGAATCTCATTGAAGAGAAAAAATTTACCTTTAGCACATTTCCCGTTGTCGATGAATCTGGGCGTCTGCTTGGTCTCCTGCCTGGGCACTGCGTTCGCGCACGCTTCGCATCACGGGTTGTGGGCGAGGCGATGGTCAAGAGGCCATCTGTCCTGACGATTCGGGAAGACGAACTCGGCGGCGATCCGATTGCGCGAGCCGACCGGTTTTTCACGGACAATATCGGCATCCACAAACTCCTTGTTGTGGACAAGGACGACCACCTGAAGGGTCTCTTCACCCTGAGCGATATCGAGCGAATTTCGCAGGAGCGCTCACTCCAGACAAAACCGGCGAGGGACGCCAAATTCCGACTCATCTGCGGCGCGGCAATCAGCCCGCCAAGGCTTGCCGATGGATCCCTCGACAAGACCACCCTCCTTGCACATGTGGGAGCGATGGTGGAGCGCGGTTTGGATGCCGTGGCGGTCTCGACAGCCCATGGACACACACGCGGCGTCGGCGAGGCAGTGAAGGCCATCCGTTCCGAGTTTGCAGATCTGCCAATCATCGCCGGAAATGTCACGAGCGGTGCAGGTGTTCAGTTTCTGGCCGAGTGCGGAGCGAATACCGTGAAGGTGGGACAAGGCCCGGGCTCCATCTGCACCACGCGCGTGGTTGCTGGCGTGGGAATACCCCAACTCACGGCGCTGTATGTTTGCTCGAAGGCTGCGGAAGAGTGCGGAGTTACAATACTGGCAGATGGCGGCATCACCAAATCCGGCGACATCGTAAAAGCCCTCACGCTCTCCCATGCGGTCATCTGCGGCAGCCTCTTGGCGGGTTGTCCGGAGGCTCCAGGCCAGATCATGGAAATCAACGGGAAGTTTTATAAACAATACCGGGGCATGGGGAGCCACGCCGCCATGAAAGCCGGAAGCGCCGCCCGGTACGGTCACGGCAAGGACATCAATCGCAAGTCCGCTGCCGAAGGCATCGAGGCTCTGAAGGAGGTTTCCGCACCCGCCGATACAGTTCTCGCCCAACTTGCCGGAGGCCTCCAAAGCGGCATGGGCTACCTGGGAGCTGCAAACCTGACACAACTCCGTGTCAACGCCCGCTATACCCGCATCACAACATCCGGACTGCGCGAGAGCGCGCCGCACGATGTGATCGAGGTCAAGACCGGCAACGCACTTTAAACTGCTTTCTACTCCGCCTGATTCGGAAACATCTCCGCGATCAGGTGGGCGTAGCGATCCGTAATGACATGCCGCTTGAGCTTGAAGGTATTCGTCATTTCATCACCGACCTCGAAGGGCTTGGGAACGAGGTTCCAGGCCGTGATACGCTCGAAGGCTTTGAAGCCGTTTGAGTGATTGATCAGGTTACGGATATCCTCGTCGATCAACTGGCCAACC
>JBILBH010000035.1:0-27789 GCA_044353785.1 Terrimicrobiaceae bacterium | reverse complement strand
AAATCCAAAGATGGTTCGGTCTTTTGTGCAGCCATTGCAGATACGGAGCCAGACGGCTGGGCAAAGCGGGTGATCCTTCGCGACCATGCCAAGCGGCGACAACAGGCTCGTAAATCGGGCAAGCAAAAAGAACGCGTGTATCTCAACGAGTTAGATTTTCTTCTATTGGTGGATGACTCAAGCCGCGTCGGTGCGCTGCGTTTTCAAGATGAGTAGGGAGTTTTTTGTCGTGCCACCGAAGCAGGGCGTCGGGCAGCTCCGTCACTTTTAGAGCTTGGACACTTGCTGGCTGCGACGCGCGCCGTGGAAACCGAATCCGAAACGGCTGCTGATCTCGCCTATCTGCTGGGGCGAGGCACCTCACTTGGCGGCATGCGACCGAAATGCACTGTTGTCGATGATGACGGAATGGTGGCTATCGGGAAGTTTCCCAGCGTGACGGATGAGCGGGCTGTAACAAAGGGAGAGGTGTTGGCGATGACGCTCGCCAAAGCGGCTGGAATCCAAGCGGCAGAGTCGCGTCTGGTCACAAGCGATGAGCGCTCGGTTGCATTGATTCGCCGTTTCGATCGCACAGCTGATGGGCGGCGGCTTATGTATGTTTCCGCAGCAACGATTCTCGGCGTGGACTCAAGCGATCCCAACGAACATTTCTACACGGAGATCGTGGACGCCATCCGGTTGCATGGAGCCGATGCACAAGCGGATATTGAGGAACTCTGGCGGCGCATCGCATTTTCCATTTTGATCACGAATGTGGACGACCACTTGCGCAATCATGGGTTTCTTCACGCAAGCCATGGGCAATGGCGTTTGGCGCCCGCATTTGACATCAATCCCTTTCCCGAACGGGCCAGAGAACTCAAGACCTGGATTTCGGAGGAAACCGGTCCCGAAGCCACTATTGATGCGCTTCTTTCAGTCAGAGCTTATTTCCGTATCACGCCGCAGCGGGCCAAGGAAATTCTGGGTGAGGTCGAAAATGCGGTCGCAAAATGGCGTGAGACAGGCAAGCGTCTTGGAATGACAAATCGTGAGTTGGAGTCGTTCGCAGACGCCTTCGAGCACCAAGAGCGGTGGGCGGCAAAGAAGGCCTGCTAAAAACTGATAGAACTATCCTCCGGCATGGCGGTGGACAATCGCTTGGTTGCTCTACTCCTCAAACGAAAACGCATAGACCGTCGTATGGTCGTAGAGCTCCCCAGGACGAAGGATAATATCGCCGAGCGCGGGCGTATGCACGGCGCCGGGGCAGCCTTGGCATTCGAGGCAGAGGCCTGCGTGTTTGATGTATGGGATGCCGGATTTGCCGACGAGCGTGCCATCGAGAATCGCGGCACTGTAGATTTGCACGGTGTCCTGCGTGGTGAGGGTTCTCATGGTGAGACCACTGGCCGGATGCCTTAAAACAGCGGTTCGCGCGAGTTCGCCTTTGCTGGAACTCCGGATGAAATGGTTGTCGCCATGGTTGTTTAAAAGCACGGGAATCGCGTCACCCAGGCGGCGGGGATGGTTGAAATCATTAACATCCTGGGTCACAGGTGCTCGATGGCCGAGCAATGTCATCACTTCGTCCGTAGCTGCAATCTCGTCGGAGAAAACCTGCAACACATGATCAAAAATGTCGCCGCTGCCTTCGCCGGCGAGGTTGAAATAGGAATGGTTCGTGAGGCTCAGCGGCGTGGCCTGATCGGTCTCGGCTTCATAGCGGATGAAGAATTCGTTTTTTTGAGTGACCGCGTAAGTCACCGTCACTCGCACATTGCCGGGGTATCCCTCTTCGCCATCCGGGCTCAGATAACGCAGACGCAGCACGGCTTCCTCGGCTGTTGAGGAGGGTTCGGCTTGCCAGATTTGTTTATCAAAGCCCGTGGGACCACCATGTAGGTGATTTGGGGCGTCATTGGCGGCGAGTTGGTATTCGCGGCCATCGAGTTGAAATTTGGCCCCGCTGATTCGCCCGGCGACACGGCCGATGAGGGTTCCGAAACAAGGATGCGGACCGAGGTAGTCCTCGAGATTGTTGAAACCTAGCACGACATCGACCTCGGATTGATCGGGGCGCGTCACCCGAATCGCCGTGACGATGCCGCCGTAGTTCGTGATGTCGCAAGAAAGTCCTCGTCCATTCGAGAGGGTGAACAAATCAGCCTGGTGTCCATCGGGCAGGTTGCCGAAGGGACGGGGTGTTACGGAGAAGAGAGACATAATCCTGAGGATGGATTTTATTACGGAAAATTAACAGAATTTCAAAGTTGCTGAGAAAGGGCTCCCTGCGGCTTTCCTTTCTTGCCTCGTCCGGGAAACGTAAGCTCTGCAATGCCGGATTTATCGAGGTTGCCGAATCCTTCAGCAACCATGCGATCGAATTGTTTCTTGGTGGCTTCGGCGAGAGGGAGATGGAGGCCTTTTTCATGGGCGAGGGAAAGCGCGATGCCGCTGTCCTTGGCCGCGTGGGCCCCGGAAAAGAAGCAGGAGTGCTCGCAGTTCTGCATATCCTCTCCATCGGTTCTGAGAACTTGTGAGTTTGCGCCAGTTTGCGAAAAAACCTCGCGCAGCATGGTGAGATCAAGCCCGAGTGCGGATCCGAGGCCCAGGCCTTCAGCGAGTCCGGCGGTGTTGATGTTCATTACCATGTTGACGAGCGCCTTGACTTGCGCGGCCTTCCCTGCAGCTCCGATATGGCGCAGGGAAACGCTGAGGTCTTTGAGAATTGGCTCGGCTCGATGGAAGGCGGCATCTGTGCCTCCGGTCATAAGATAAAGTGTTCCTTCGCGGGCTTGGGTGATGCTCGACGCCATGCAGGCTTCGAGCGATTCCGCGCCGGCTGCCTGCGTGAGCGCTTCGACATCGAGGTGGACTTGCGGCGAGACCGTGGCGCAGTTGATGAAAAGTTTGCCCTTGGCTCCAACCAGCAGGCTGTCGCCCTCTTCGGCGAAAATCTCCCGCATGGCCTTGTCGTCGCTCACGACCGTGATGATCACGCTGGCGACTTCGTTCACGCGGGCCAGCGTCTTGGCAGCCTCCGCTCCGATCTTAGCGCCAAACTCCAGGGCGAGCAGAGCATGGTTATCGAAAACAGCGGTGACGTTGTATCCTTGATCTTGGAGTCGCTGGGCCATGTTGGCGCCCATGCGCCCGACTCCAACAAATGCGATAGTTTCTTTCATTGGTTTTAAGAAAATAGACAGAATGATCAGAATTGAAAAAATTCATTAGAAGAAATTTGCAACAGGAGAGAGAGCGTTTTAGCGCGCTTTGAATGACCTGTAATTCATTCGATTCGCTATACTCACCTTCAGGCTGCTCAAGGCGGTCTTTCTCCGCTTCTGCTAAGACCTCTTCTATCTTTGAATTTAATTTTACGGGGCGAAGAACGGATTGGCGTCTTTTTGTTCGCCGACAGTGGTAAGCGGACCGTGGCCAGGGCAAATGATGGTGGCGTCCGGAAGTGTCAAAATTTGTTGACGGTTGTTCCGCAGGGCATCGGCGTAGGAGACCATGCCTCCGCCCATGGAACCCGCAAACAGGGAATCTCCGACCACAGCCAAAGGCTTCGAGAGCCCTTGGATGAAAAAAGTCACTCCACCGGCTGCGTGTCCGCTGGTGAGGAGGGTATCGACGTTCAGGCTGCCGACTTGAAAACTGCGGCCTGCAAAAAACGGCACTGCACCGGCAAGAGGTTCCTTCTCGCAAACCCAAGCGTGCGCGCCGGTCTTTTCGATCAAGCGATCCAAGTCAAAAACATGATCGGTGTGGATGTGGGTTATGAATATTTGTTGCACCTTCAGCCCGTGACTCGCGGCAAATTCCAGCATCGGCTGGCCATCGGCCCCGGTGTCGAAAAACGCTGCCTCCTTCGTCGAGGGATCCCACACCAGATAGGAATTTACCATCATGTCGCTGAACACAGAGTTGAAGCATGCCAGACCATTGGGTTCCTCGACTGGAGCCGGCTTGTAGCGTGACTCCGCCAAAGCCAAAAGCGCCTCGGTTCCCAGTCCAAGTGCGTGTGCCACCTTCCGGAGAGCACCAACATTAAGCGCCCCGCTCTTGAGATTTTCGATTTCCAAAAGGCTGGCACCCGATCGTGTCGCGAGCGTTTCGTTACTCAGAGAAAGCCCGCGCTGGGCTTTGGCGATGATGTCAGTGAAATTGTCTTCCAGTGGGATACTGAGTTGCATGGATGCTGTTTTTATTGCTGATTAGGTTTATGCGGATCGTATTGTTAATGAGTCGAGAACGGTGCCGCTTGGATAAGGTCATACCAAGGACTTTGAGTTATTCTAAAACTGCCAATTTTGTGAATTCGATTGAAACCTAAAACTCGTCGAAGGCGATGTGGTTTCTTTCGACACCCATGCCTTCGAGCATGGTGCGGGCGGCTTGGATCATCGGTTGGGGGCCGCAGAGGTAGTATTCGACGGCGGCGGGGGCTGCGTGTTGGCCGAGGTATTCGCGGCGGAGCACTTCGTGGATGAAGCCGGTGTGTGAGTTCCAGTTGTCCTCCGGCAGCGGCTCGGAGAGGGCGATGTGGAATTGGAAGTTCGGAAACTGCCGAGCGAGGTCTTCGAAGTAGTCTTGATAGAAGACTTCCTGCCTTGAGCGGGCGCCATACCAGAAGCTGACCTTGCGTCCGGTTTTCAGTGTGTCGAAGAGGTGCGAGAGGTGGGAGCGGAGCGGGGCCATGCCGGCGCCGCCGCCGAGGTAGATCATTTCGTTTTCCGTATCCTTCACGAGGAAGTCGCCGAAGGGACCGAACGCCTTCACGGTATCGCCTGGCTTGAGGTTCCAGACATAGGAGGAACCGACGCCGGCTTTGCAGTCCTGCCCGCGCGGCGGCGTGGCGATGCGGACATTGAAGCGGATTTGGGTGTCCGTTTTGGGATTTGTGGCGAGCGAGTAGTTGCGGCGCACCTCGGCGTGGTTCTCGGTGGCGTAGTCAAAGACATGATTGGCCTTCCAGACGGCGTCGAACGGCGGGCGGATGTTGAAGTTTTCAAAAGAGATCCTCCCGTAGGCGGGGATGAACATTTGAATGTATTGGCCGGGCTGGTAGTAGAGCTTGGGCGTGTCCGGGAGCGTCTCGAGGACGACTTCTTTGATGAAGGTGGAGACATTCTCGTTGCTCACTACACGGAAGGTGTAGGCCGTGGCTACCTGCTTAGCGCCCTCGCCGCCGGCTTTGTAGACATTCATGAAAATCCGGCTTTCGATGACGCGGACCGGGTAGGTTTTGAGGGCGATGCAGACCGGTGCTCGTTGGGTCGAGCCGTCGCGCACATCGAAGCGGCCATTGTGTTTCGGGCACTCGATGAGGTTGCCTTTGACCATGCCGGTGGCGAGATGCGTGTTGCCGTGGGTGCAAATGCCATCGGTCGCGTGGTATGCGTCATCACCTGAGCGATAGATGGCATAGGTGCTGCCGCCGTAGTCGAAGCGCAGCACATCCTCGCGCAGGAGCGCATCCGCAGGGGCGACTTCGATCCAACCCTCGGCATCCGCCATGCCGGTCGAGATTTTGGTTTTTGCCGCTTCGTTTGCGGCGGAGCGGACGGTGGGCGTCGGGAGAATGCGCTTCACATAATATCCAGGGTCTTTGACCTGTCGCAAAACGGCGGGAATGATCTCGCTCCACGCATGGAAGATGCTGCGGTAGGGAGTCGGCATGTCGGGCTTCACGACCTCGTGGAGCTTCGGCAGGTTGTGATACGGCACGAGCGGGAACATGTGGTGCTCCACATGGTAGTTCATGTTCCAATACAAAAACCGGTTGATCGGATTCATGTAAACCGTCCGGCAGTTCATGCGATGGTCGAGCACATTTTCGGCAAGACCGGCATGCTGGGTGAACCCGTAGATCGGCATCATCCAAGCGCCGAGTAGGTTTGGCAGGCCGATGTAGAGAAGGGGCAGGATGCTCTGAAAGTAAAAACACGCGCCGATCACTGCGAGATAGATGGCAAGGTATATGCGGGCCTTGAGATAAATCGTGGGACGCGCCGACTCGGGGATGTAGGTCGCCTCTTCGGCATCCAGACTGCCTGCTGCGTGACGAAACACCTTCTTAAAATAGGCGATGGCGGCAGGGTAGCCGAGAAATGTCGTCAGGAAGCTTTTAATGCTGGCCGGGCGGGGAACGGCGATTTCCGGGTCGCGGCCTACGACGATTGTGTCGCTGTGGTGGCGTGTGTGGCTCCAACGCCAGACCGTGCTCTCACGCATGACCATGAAGGAGGAAATCTCGTAGAGCGCATTGTTCAGCCAATCGCTCTTGAATGCAGTGCCGTGGCTTGACTCATGCCAGCGCGAATCCGAGGTCGTGCCGTAAATGACCCAATATGCCATGAAGGGAACCAGTGCCCAGGCGCTTGGCCAGAGGAGGAATCCTGCATAGCCGAAAAGCCCGAGCAGACCGAACCAGATGATCGTGTCGCGAATGGCGGGGCCGTTTTTGCGCTCGAGCAACTGGCGCATGACATCGCGGGGAACAGGGGATTGATACCAGTCCGCCTCGGCGAGGCCTTTTTCGACGGCCAGCTTGGAATTCACACCGACGAGACTGTAGTCACTCAGTTTATGGGGTTTTGAATCGGATTCGGCAACGGCGCTCATGATGGTGTGGGCTGGTTGTGGGTTGTGGGTTTTATTAGTCGGGAATTGGGTTTGCGACTTTTCTGGGTTGCCGCATTCTTTCCTGATCATCGAACCAACGATAGATGCGGAGTATTTTTTGCCAATGGGCAGGAGTTCGTTAAATATGCACAAAATTCGCATTTTGACTTGTAGCTGGTTTGGGAGTGCTGCGAGAATTTCGGTATGGTCCCGCTACCCTTGTCGCCGCGCTTGGAACTCAAATATATCTACGGCTCGGTGGTTCATTACCGGACGGGGGACAAGCTCGCACCGCGTGTTCTTCAGGATTTCGAGTTGGTTTTGATGATCGAAGGAACGGCGAACTACCGCTTGGGCCCGGTGGACCACAAGGCGCCGCCGGGGAGTTTGATTCTAGCCCGGCCGGGCTTTCAGGAGACCTATAGCTGGGACACGGGCGTGGCGACTCGGCATGCGTATGTGCATTTCGATTTTGCGGCGGTTCCCGGCGATTGGCCGAGGATGAGCGATTGGCCGGTATTGTTTAAAAATCCGGACCTCGTCATCGCTCCGATGCTGCGTCACTTGATCGGTCGAATCGGCGCTCATGGCGAAACGGCCTGGCCGACCTTGCGCGCCTGGCCGCAGGAGAGTCTTTTCATGGAATGCCTGCTCGGCATTCTCCTGAGGCCATCGCAAGACGAAGGTCTCGCCGTAGGCGATCGGCTCCCCGAGCCAGTCCACGCCTCGCTGAATTTCATGCGGAGCATTCTCGACACGAATCCGCATTACGCCCTGCAACTTGGCGAGCTGTCCAAACGCGCTGGAGTTACGGAAAAGCACCTCTGCCGCATCTTCCAGACCTCGCTCGGCCATGCGCCGATGGAGACATTCCGCCTTCTCAAACTCCAACTCGCCATGGCGCTATTGGGCCGTTCGAGTTTGGCGATCAAGGAAATCGCCGACCGCTGTGGCTTCGAGAATCCGCTCTATTTCACCCGCTGCTTCACTCGGGTGTATGGCAAATCACCCACGGCAACTCGGCAGTCACTGCTCAAGCAGGAAGCTCCTCCATGCAATCCTCTGCCACCAGATATCGCACCGAGGATTTACTGGTGAACTTGCCACTCGGAGCTATCACCATCCAGGGCGTGACACGCGGACTTTTTTACTTGGCCTTGCCTTGATTGGCGACGGCGTTCATTGAGGCCGCAATGGCCTCCTGATCGCCGAGGTAGTAGCTCTTGATTGGCTTGAGATTGTCGTCCAATTCGTAAACCAAAGGTATGCCTGTTGGGATGTTCAACTTCAGAACCTGCTCTTCGGTGAGGTTGTCGAGATACTTCACTAGGGCGCGGAGGCTGTTGCCATGGGCGGCGATAATTACGCGCTTGCCTGACTTCACAGTCGGGACGATTTTTTCATGCCAGAGTGGAAGGAAGCGATCGACAGTGTCCTTTAGGCACTCGGTGAGGGGGAGTTGTGACTCGGCAATGCCGGTATAGCGGGGGTCGTGCCCGGGCCAGCGCTCGTCGGATTTCTCAAGTGGAGGCGGCGGAATGTCGTAGCTGCGGCGCCAAACGAGAACTTGCTCGTCTCCGAATTTGGCGGCCGTCTCGGCTTTGTTGAGGCCTTGGAGCGCGCCGTAGTGGCGCTCGTTGAGACGCCAGTCCTTTTCCATCGGAATCCAGAGTTGGTCGAGTTCGGTCAAGACGCCCCAGAGCGTGTTGAGGGCGCGTTTCAGGACCGACACATAGGCGATATCGAAGGTGAAGCCTTCCTTTTTCAGAAGCTCTCCAGCGGCTTTCGCTTCGGCGCGGCCTTTGTCGCTGAGTTCGACATCGTGCCAGCCTGTGAAGCGGTTTTCTTTGTTCCAAGTGCTTTCGCCGTGACGGATGAGGACAAGTTTATGCATTGAGTAAAATGACAACGATCGATTGTTATAGAAAGCCCTCTGCTCCTTGGCAATTTTTACCGACAAAAAGAGACTTCATGCCGTGGCAAGGGCGGGTCTCTATGTTTCCAACTGGATCGGATAAATCGAGTCAGGCCCGAGCGCCTGTGCCGTGATCTGCATTTGAGCCGTCTCTGCGGCGAGCGGCAAGTCGAGCGGGGCTTCAGGAATAGAGGAGGCTATTTTAAGAAATTCCTCCGCATATCGTGTCGGAGTGTGCGGTGCTTGAGTTGGCCAACGGGTAGGTGCGAGGGGCGAGTGCCGGATTTTTGCGAGACGAGGGTTGAGGGGCTCGCAGGCGGTCCAACTTTCCCCGGGTGGATGGAAGAGCACCTCCATCTGGGCCTGCCGGGTCAGGCGGCTGAAGAAAAATGGGCCTCTGGCATCCGCTGCCGAATCCGGGAATATCCTTTGAAATGGCACGGGAAGACGCTCGCGCGCGGATTCAGTGAATCGCGATTGTCGTTGAATCTCCGCTTCGACATCAATGAGCCCAGGTGCGATCTGGATTTCGTCGTAAAGCTGGGGAAACTCAAAACCCATCGCGGCAAGGTCTGGCATGACCGCCGGAATCGCTCGTGCAATCAGTGGCGTGCCGGAGGCTGCGGTCTCCACAAAGGTCATTCCGAACCCCTCCTGAACCGAGGTGTGCACGACCGCTTCGGAAATTTTTAGAAGGTCAGCGACGCGCGGGGCGCTTGGCTTGTCAAGAAAGCCGAAATGCACTCGCCAACCCTGTTTCGCAGCCACCTTCTTGATTTCCTGCGCGTAGTTGGCCTCGTCCTGCGAGTATTGGCCGGATGTGGTGGCCAGAACCGCCTCCGGCCTAAGCCAGCGGGTGAGCAGGATGGCTTCGAGGAGGTTTTTTCGCCTGAGAAAACGGGTTGGGTAGATCCACAATGGGGCTTCGCTTTTTAATTCCCCTGCCACCCATGCCTTGGCTGCGTCGATTTTCGCCGGGCTTGATAAGGCCGCGCGCAGAACGGGGTTGGGCAAATGAAAGGCGTTTGCCGGGAAGCAGCGCTTCAGAGTTTGAAAGTCCTGCAAATTGATTCCCGCATGCACGGAGCGTGTGCCTGAAGCAAAGAGTGTCTCTGCCGCGCTGGAGAGGTCGGGGCAGCCGCATTGCTCGATTTCGTTCCAGCGCGCCCAGCGGCCGGCGCACCAGAAATCGTGGTGATGCAAGATCAGCGCCGCACCAGTTTCACGCGATATTTTCGCAACCTCCCGGCAGAGCATGGCATTGCGGGCGAGGGCGGGATTTTGAAGCCAGATCAGCGTGCGGGAGGGCGGGTTGCTCTCGATTACCCTCCGGAGCACGCGTTGTATTTTACCAGAGATGACCTCTGGAGCCTCTGCCTGATTCGAAAAATAGTCGCAGGACGGTTCGTGTATGAAATCGGCAGGTATGCCGAGTGCTCCCAGTTCAGGGCGTTCGCTTTCACTTCCGCCGCTGAGCAGGCTGATCTTTCTGAGCGAGGTGCCTGCTGCTGCGGCAATGGCGGGCAGCGTCAACTCCACCACTCTGCGGACGCCCCCCGGACGCCAGTGGTAATGAATCACCACGAGATGATCGAATGGAAAAGCCGCCTTGCGCATTGCCGTAGGATATCAGTTTCCCGGGCTTGCTCAATGCCGCTGAGCCGCTGAGATTGGATCGCGTTTTATGGCGGATTTTTACCAGCACGGCACGATTGCGACTCTTCATCGCCTCGGAAACCCAGATTACAAGAAGCTCGAGGAGGAAATGGTCTCTCTTGCCCGCACTTTGCCTCTTGCGCTCGTGCTTCCCTGTCATGCGAGGGATTTGAACTCCACCGCCCTAGCCGCAATCGTCGCCGAGCTTCGAGATGCCCGTTTCCTGAGTTATGTCACGGTCGGCCTCGACGGGGGTGATGTGTCGGACTTCGATACGGCGCGTCGGATTTTTTCCATACTCCCGCAGCGGGTTTCGATTCTCTGGAATGATGGCCCACGCATCAAAGCCCTACTCGTGGATATGGAGCGCGTCGGCCTCGATCCCGGGCCAATGGGCAAAGGCCGCAATATGCGCCTCTGCTTGGGGCATGTGCTTGCTGGCACTGATGCGAAAGCCGTGGCCATTCATGACTGCGACATACTCAACTACCGGCGCGAACTGCTCGTGCGCCTTTGTTTTCCAGTGCTCCATCCCGACATGGCGTTTCATGTCAGCAAGGGCTTCAGCGCCCGTTTCTCGACCCAGCTGAATGGTCGCGTTATGAGGCTTCTTGTCACTCCTCTGCTTCGCGCGATGGAGGGCCTTGAGGGCTTCTCTGAAACTCTCGCGCCTTTGCAGTATTTCCGCTACCCGATTAGCGGCGAGGTTTGCCTGCATCGATGCGTTGCGGAAAGCGTGAGATTCCCTTCCGACTGGGGTGTGGAAACCGGCATGATGGCAGATGTTTTTCGCGTGGCTCCCATGGAAAGGATTTGCCAGGTCGATATCGCCGAAAGTTACGACCACAAGCACCAGGGCCTCTCGGAGGGAGACCCTGATGCCGGGCTGAACAAAATGGCATGCGATGTCGCCCTCTGCCTGTTGCGCGCTGCTGCCCCTGGAATTGCGACCACGGCATCGAATCCGTTCCAGGGCCTAGTCGAAAAATTCCGTCAAGCTGCCAAGAGCATTCTGCACTGTTACTCGGCCGACGCCCGCATCAACACTCTCAAGTTTGATGGTGAACTCGAAGCGCGCGCAATCGAGCTTTTTGCCGCCAGCCTTGATCGGGCAATTTCTATCCAGGAAGCCAATCCCGCCAAACCTGCTGGAGCGCCCCCTTGGCAGCAAATCGAGTTCAAGTTGCCAGGCTTCGGTGACGCACTCGCTCAGGCTGCAAGCAACGATGCGCTTTGCTGAAGATAGGGCACCGGATTTTTTCTCAAAAACTGCTTGCCATAATGAGGCGAATCCCTAAGTTGACTCCTCCGCTGATTTGGGGGCTCAAGAAAAATCCTCAATCGCTCTTTATCAATCATGGCAGCACAAAACAGTCAGAAAATCCGGATTCGCCTCAAGGCATTCGACTATCGCATTCTCGACGCCTCGGCCTCGGAAATCGTCGAAACTGCCAAGCGCACCGGATCCAAAGTCACCGGCCCGATCCCGCTCCCCACTCGCATCGAGCGCTTCACAGTCAACCGCTCCCCTCACGTTGACAAAAAATCCATGGATCAATTTGAGATCCGCACCCACAAACGCCTTCTCGACATCGTCGAGCCCACCTCCAAAACGGTGGACGAGCTCCGTAAGCTCAATCTTCCTGCAGGCGTCGACATCACAATCAAAATCTAATTTCAAGCCATGAGCATCGGACTTCTCGGAAAAAAACTCGGCATGACCCGCATCTATGATGAAAAGGGTCGTGTGACTCCAGCCACTGTTATCGAAGCAGGCGGAAACCATATCCTTCAGGTCAAAACATCTGATAAGGACGGCTACTCCGCTGTGCAGGTCGGCTACGGGGAACAAAAGCCCCAGCGTGTTGGCAAGGCCATGACCGGTCATTTTGCCAAATCCTCATCCACACCGAAGCGTTTCATCCGCGAGTTCCGCCTTGCGGACGGTGAAGCCGCACCGGATCCAGCGCCGCTTCCGGTTACAAACTTTGAGATCGGTCAGTTCGTGGACATCATCGGCCAGTCGAAGGGTAAAGGTTTCCAAGGCACCATCAAACGGCACAACTTTGCCGGTCAACCCGCCAGTCACGGTTCCACCATGCATCGTCGAAACGGCGCTATTGGTAACCGCTCGACTCCTGGTCGTGTCTGGAAAAACATGGGTATGCCAGGCCACATGGGCGATGAGCGCGTCACTGTTCAAAACCTCCGCATCCTTCAGGTGCGCGGAGAGGAAGGCGTCCTCGTGGTTGCCGGAGCGATTCCTGGAGCGATCGGATCTTTCGTGGTCGTTCGCCCTTCCAAGAAAAAGTCCGTTAAGAAGTAAAAAATTTCCCGGAGTTGGTTCGGGGTTTTCATAGCAAAGTGCCCGTGGAGGAAACTTCACGGGCACTTTTGTTTTCCTCCAAAATTTCCACCCGCTCGAATCGTTGCGAATACTTTCGCGCATGGTTTATCAATGTATTTGTGCGCTTTATTCGGCGGCGGAGATGTATTTTGTGGCGCTTTCTCTGCCATTCAGGTGTGGAATGCGTTTCGAACCTGTCCAAGATTCATTCTTTTTCCTAATCTTCGTCCGTGATTTTCTTCCTTTCACAGTTTTGGCGTGTGACTTGTGCAGCGGTTTCGCTCTTTGGCGAGATCGAGGGCGAGCAGCGGGCGGCTTCTTTTGCTTACTACGCCTTGTTTTCGCTGTTTCCGCTTTTTTCGCTCTTGCTCACGGTGGGGTCTGTGTTTGTTGATCCTGCCTCTGCCATTTCTGCGGCTGAGAAAATCTTTCCGATGGATGATGGCCAGCGGGAGTTGGTGTGGAAAATGTCCGAGTCTCTCCAGCGTTCGCGCGGAGGCGTAGGGTTGGCGTCATTACTGGTGCTGGTGTGGAGTTCGCTGCGGTTCTTTCAGGCGCTCGTGCAGGGTGTGAACCGTGCTTGGCACCGGACATTGCTCCCCTGGTGGAAATTGCCGGTGAAAAATCTTCTCATGATGGGAGTCGTCGCCAGCGCGCTGGGGTTGGGGTTGGTCGTTCCGGCGATTTTGCAGGCGATCTTGAATACCCTCCTCACCGCCCAGGTTTGGTTCGGTGGAATCCTCCCACTGCCATCATCTGCTGAAATGACGCTCCTCTATGCGTCAGGCCGGTATGTGCTGGCCGGTGGGTTGGTTTTCTACGCGCTGGTTGCCCTCTACATGCTGGCTCCTGGGCGCAGGATTTACTTTCGCCAAGTCTGGTTTGCCGCGCTCATCGTGGCCATTGCCCTTCAAGCCGGCCAGAGCCTCTTCGGAAACTATGTGGCGAAAATCGTAAACTACAATGCCATCTACGGCTCCGTGGGGGCACTCATGCTGGGCCTCATGTGGGTCTATCTGGCCGGAGTGGTGATTCTTCTGGGGAGTTGCTTCTGCGCCGCTGCGGATGGCAGCGGCGAGGCTACTCCATCCAGTTGAGAAAATTGAAATTTGCGGAGACCAGCGCCACCACGATGAATGCGGAGGTCAGGATACCCCCAGCGACTGCCACGGCGGCTGATACGAGAATGACGCGGATGATTGGGTCTTGAGGATCGGAGACTTTTTCGGACATGCGGCGAGTCAAATAGAGCCAGCCGAGTTTGTCAAATCACTCGTGCCGCAGCGCCTTCACGGGGTCAAGTCGCGCGGCGAACCATGCGGGTATAAGCGCTGCCAGCGAGCAGATCGCGAAAGCGCTGACGCAGATCAGGACGACATCCGAGGGCACGATCTCGGCCGGTATTTCGCTGAATTGGTAAACCGATGCAGGAAAAATCTCGATGTTCAATGCGGATGACAGGAAGCGACTGACTTCGTTGCGGTATTGGACCATTGTGATGCCCATGGCGAGTCCCGTGAGTGTTCCAAAAACACCGACGACCATTCCCTGCGCGACAAAGACTCCGATGATCTGGTGCGTCTGCGCCCCGAGCGCCTTCATGACTCCGATCTCCCGGGTTTTTTGAACGGTTACAGTGATGAGTGTGTTCATGATTCCGAAGGCCGCGACCAAAATGATGAACATCAGTAGAAAAAACATGACATTTCGTTCCATGCGAATCGCGTCGAAGATTTGTTTGTTCATGTCGATCCAGCTCATCGCGAACTGCGGCCGTGGGAGGGAATTGTTTAGTTCATCGCGCACGGAGTTGGCGAGATAGGGGTCGGTGGTTGCCAGAGCAAGGCCGTGCGCGCCGCCTCCAAGGTCGTAGAGTTCCTGGCCGATATGGAGCGGCACGAGGAGGAACTCGCTGTCGTAAAGATAGCGTCCACTCTCAAAGATGCCTGCCACCTCCAGTTCGGTTGGCAGGATCATTTGCTTCAAAGCGGAGACATCGGCGGACTTGTCGCCTGAGCGCTGGATGCGGTCGAGTTCCTCAAAGATCTGGTTGAAATTACCGGGCGAGAAAATCGTCACATTTTCTCCGATGCCCACCCCGAGTTCGCGGGCGAGTTCGGAGCCAATCACGGTCTTGTTGCCATCCAGATCGTAGCTGCCATCGACAATGAAATCCGCGACATTCACGACCTTGCGCTCAAGTTCGGCATCAACTCCCCGGATTTTCGGAGCCAGGCGGCGGTTCTGATATTCCACGATGACCGGGCCTTGAACGAATGGCGCAGCGGCTTTGACATGGGGATTTTTCATCGCCTGTTCCGCTGTGAGCTCCCAGTTTTCCAAGACACCGCTGTTGCTCACGATGACATGGGCATCGAAGCCGATGACCTTGCGGCGGAGTTCCTGCTCGAAGCCGGTCATCACGGAAATGACCAAAATCAAAACCATGATCCCTAAGGTGACACCGAGAATCGAAACCAGTGTGATGATGGAAAGAAATGTGCGCTTTGGCTTGAGGTAGCGCAGGGCGAGAAAAAGGCTGAAACTTTTCGGCATGGTTTGGGCGTTACGATTTACACTGGCCCTGTGCTGAGTGCATTCCTTGTTTTCGACGGGATCGGCGCCGGGGCATTGAGCGAAGGGTCGATATGGCAGAGCGTGGCTGTGCCATCAAAGCATGGGGTGCCATCCGATTTCGTCGCTATGAAGGAAAACGCAAGCGATGAGGTACCGACCTTGGTAGTGCTTAAGGCGACTGTGATTTCTTCCTGGAAGCGGCATGCCGCCGAGTAGTCGGCGTGAATGGAAACGAACGGCCAAGCATTTGCCGCATCCAGCATGGGCAGGCTCCGGCTTTGAAAGAAGTCGTGCACCGCTTCTTCGACGATCACCAGCAGACGCGAGAAGTGGGCGACTCCGGCGGCATCGGTGTCGGCAAAGCGGATGGAACGCCGATAAACATGTATGGCAGAGGCTGGCATGAATCGAATCCTCTATCTGTTTTCGTCCGGCAGGGAAAGGAAACGACAACGCCGAGGGGCTGCCGCGCGTAATAATTGATGGAGTCAATATTGCTGCTGGGAGTTAATTCCCCTATCGCATCCCGCCTTGGTCTTTGGAAGAATGATCTCAATCTATGGTTTTTCATCACAGCTCCAATCTTCGTGCAGGAACCCGACCTGACCTGCGTGGGCTCATGGGGGGGGGGCGTATTTCCTTGTCCGGCATCCGGCGCTTCGAGTGGGAACTTGTGGATTTGGGGGGCTTTTCGCCGTTGTGGCTGGACGCTGCCACGATGTATCCCAAGGTCTTCTGGAGATCGCGCTCCGGTGCGACTCAAACGCTTGCAGTTGGGGAATTGCGGGGTGGCAGCCTGCGGGATTTGCTGCCGCTCTTGGATGGTGCCGACGAGGGTGTGCGACTTTTCGGCGGTGAGCGGTTTGCTGCATCCGTCGATCCGGTCCAGGGCTGGAGGGAATTTCCTGAGCGCTACTTTTTCATTCCACAGGCGGAAATCATTCATGCCGGCGGTCGGACGGTGCTGGCGATCAACCTTGCCCCAGGCGAGCAATCCCTGGATTCGGTGGAGGAGTGGGTTGCCGCTCTTGAAGGCTGCCCGCTGCCGCATCATCCCGCTATTCTCACGCGCTGGGACCAGCCGAATTTCCATCATTGGTCTACGGCTGTGAATGCCGCTCTCGAGGGCTTTGCCTCGGGGCCGCTGTGCAAGGTGGTTCTGGCGCGGCGGTCGACACTCGAGCTTGTGGAAAAGATATCGCCTTATGTCCTGCTCTCGGTGCTCATGGGGGCGGCACCGGCGTGTTTTCACTTTTGTTTTCAACCCACGGCATCGGCAGGAGCGTTTCTCGGAGCAAGCCCGGAGTTGCTCTACCGCCGCAGTGGAGAACGCTTGGAGAGCGAGGCCGTCGCGGGAACGCGTCCGCGCAGCCTGGATGCCGCAGAGGATGAACGGTTGGAATCCCAGCTCTTGAAATTTTCCAAGGAACAATTGGAGCACCGCCTTGTTGTCGAGGCTCTGGAGCAAACTTTCCGCAGCCTTTGCGTGGATTACGCCTGCGATGAAAAGCCCGGCGTGCTCAAGCTCTCCCGGGTGCAACACCTCAGGACGGCCGTCTCCGGGACTTTGCGCGGAGCGGTGGATGACGCCGCAATTCTGGAAGCCTTCCATCCCACGCCCGCCACATGCGGAGCGCCCGTTGCCGATGCGATGCGGTTTATTTCGGAAAATGAGAAGTTTGACCGTGGCTGGTATGCCGGTCCGTTTGGATGCGTCTCGCGGGACTCCGCCGAATTTGCCGTAGCGATTCGCTCGATGTTAGCCAAGGGCTCTCGCGTGGAGGTTTTCGCCGGAGCCGGTATCGTCGAGGGGTCTGATCCCGAGCGTGAGTGGTTCGAGCTCGAAGATAAAATCTCCGGCGTTTTGAATGTGCTCTCGGCATGAGTGGCAGTGCATCCAACCGCGTTTGGGGGCAGATGCTCGTGGATGGGCTTTGCCAACTTGGTGCGGATCGCTTTTTTCTCAGCCCCGGAGCGCGCAGCGCCCCATTGGCCGCCGCGTTGAGGGGGCACCATGTGACCACGCACTACGACGAGCGCGGCATGGCTTTTGCCGCGCTCGGCTGGGCGATGGCCACCGGTCGCCCCGCCGTGTGCGTGACCACCAGCGGGTCAGCCGTGGCAAATCTTCTTCCCGCCTGCGTTGAGGCCTTCCACTCCAATGTTCCGCTTATTTTTCTAACAGCAGATCGCCCTCCCGAGTTGCGTGGAACCGGGGCGAATCAAACGATTCATCAGCCCGGCCTCTTCGGAGGTTTTGTCCGCCATGCCGTTGATTTGCCGTGCGCGCAGGATGCCGGAGCCGTGTCGCGCCTTGCTTATGAGCTTTCGCAGGCTGTTGCGATAGCCACGCACTCCCAGCCAGGGCCAGTGCATTTGAATGTCCCATTTCGCGAGCCTTTGCTGGAAAGTGTGGACGCACCGCTGGATGGGCGGATGGAGTTTTCAATGCCATCGGCTCCTTCGGCTCTCGACGGGCCGGTTGGTTTTAACTTCCAGAATTTCGCATCCGGGCGCGGCGTTGTTGTGATTGGTCGATTGCCCGTTGGAGAGCAATTCAGGGTGGACGCCATTTTCAATTTGGCAAAAAATCTTGGCTGGCCGGTCATGGCCGATGCCGCTTCAGGAGCGCGTTTGCAACCTGAGATCATTCGCCATGCGGACTGGATTCTCATGCGCCATGATGTCCCTTCGCCGGATCGTGTGCTGCATTTCGGAGGCGCGTTAGTTTCCAAACGCATCGCGAAATGGTTGTCGGTGTGTCGCGGCGCCGACTGCCTGCAGGTGCGTTTGTTCCCGCAGCGGCTTGATCCGTGGGAACAGCATCCTGTTTTCATCCGCGCTGGGATTCAGGAGTTTTGCGCATCGGTTCATCCAATCGCTCTGCCGATGAATGAGTCTATGTGGATGGAATCTTGGCGTCGGGCGGATCAGTTCGTTGGTAAAGCGATTGCAGTCGAATTGCAGGCCGAGAATGAACTCAGCGAACCTGCAATTCTCCGCGCTGCGGCTCATGCTGCCGCTGAAACGAATTCGCCCCTGTTTGTTGGAAATTCGATGCCGATCCGGGATTTTGATTCCTGTGCGGCTGCGGTTTCAAGCGGTTTGGTGAATGTTTTTGCCAACCGGGGTGCGAGTGGGATTGATGGCAATATCGCCACTGTGGCTGGACTCTCGCTTGGTTCTACATCTCCTCTTCTGGCCGTCATGGGTGATCTGGCCGCTCTGCACGACTTGAATTCCCTTTCGCTCCTGCATCGACTGCCTGTCACGCTGGTGATTATCAATAATGGCGGTGGCGGCATTTTCCGTTTTCTGCCGATTGAGGTGGAGGAGCGGTTGCTGGAAACTCCGCATGATTGGGAATTTCGCGGAGCTGCTATGCAGTTTGGAATCGAATATCACCAAGTCTCGTCGCTTTCGGAGCTTCACGCACTGCTAGCCCGGTGTCCTTTAACGCCTCGAATTCTTGAGTGCCGCACGGATCGATCGGATAATCACGCGCTCCACCTTCGCATCACCGAGGCTTGCAGAGCACTTCCCTTGTCATGGGCCGTTTGAAATTTCAGACCTGTGGCACCGGTAGGCGGGCATTGCTTTGCCTCCATGGTTTTTTAGGTGAGGGCAGGGATTGGGAGACATTTGCAGAGGCATTTCTCGAGCGCGTGCCGCAGTGGCAGGTCGTGATGATTGATCTACCGGGGCACTCCGATGAAGAGGTCGATTGGATTTGTCCTGCGGCGGATGAATTTTCTCAAGCCTTGCGTGACTTGGCTGTGGCCGAAGGGTGGGGCGCCGCAGCGCTTGCTGGATACTCGCTTGGCGGGCGTTTGGGACTCCATGCGGCACTTTCTTATCCAGGAGTGTTTCCTGTTTTCATAGGGATTTCCACCACGGCTGGAATCGATGATGAGGTAGAGCACGCCAGACGAATCGATTCCGATGCGGCCAATGCTTTGCGACTCCGGTTGGGTGGAGACTTTGAAGGTTTTCTGCGCGATTGGTGGCACCAGCCGGTCTTTGCATCTCCTGCCCGCAAGTGTGGCGATGTGGAAGAGTTTGTCGCCTCTCGGCGACAACGTGACCCGCTCCGCATGGCGGCGTGTCTTGAGACCTGGAGCTCCGGCATGATGCCATCTAAATGGTCTGGCCTGATGGATTATCCGGGGCGAGCCCTCCTGCTCAGTGGAGATGCAGACGGCAAATACACATCTCTCGCTGCGCGCATGCAGTTCGCTTTCCAAGATGCGGAGCGACTTTGCATCGCTGGTGCTGGACATCAGCTTCTCATGGATAAACCGGAGGGTGTGGCTATTGCAGTGGCTGCTTTTCTCAACCAACACAAGTGATTCTGCGCGGCAGCGCGTCGTTTCATGGGAGATCCATCCTCCGGCATGGCGATCGTTCACGAAAAGCTTCAAACCGTGATGGTGTGTGGCAGGGGGAATCCCTCGGCCCCTGGGCAATGGACTTGGGTGTGGGAGTTTCCTGTCGCTTGGAGTTTTTCCAGAATAGTCCCGGTGGCGAGTGCCGGCGCGTTGCAGTCCTCACTCAAGTGCGCGAGGAGGACATGGCGGAGATCAGGGTTGGCTATTTCAGCCACGAGGCCGGCTGCGGCTTGGTTGGAGAGGTGGCCGTGCCGGGAGAGAATGCGTTGCTTCACGGACCACGGACGGTTCTGATCATTTTGAAGGAGGGTCTCGTCATGATTCGCTTCGATGAGCACGGCATTGACGCCGCGCGTGGCGTTCACTACCTGACGCGGCGCGTGGCCGAGATCTGTGAGAATGGCGAAAGATGATGCCCCATGGCTCAAAACAAAGCCCACAGGATCGGCGGCATCGTGCGGCACGGAGAAGGGGTGGATGTTGAAAACTCCGACTTGAAAGGCTGCCCCACCGGCAAAGAAGCGCCAATTCACTTCCGTGCCGGCTTTGCGTAGGCTGTCTGCGGTGAGAGGATTGGTGAAAACCTGAATCGGATTTTTTCCGCAAAGTCCTTTGAGGCCCCGCGTGTGGTCCACATGTTCGTGGGTGAGAAGAATGCCATCGAGGGTCTCCGGAGGTGTCGCCAATTCGGCAAGTAGGGCGTTCAGGCGCTTTGCGCTGAGGCCTGCATCGATCAAAATCGAGGTTCCTTCCGCCTTGGCAAGAATGGCATTTCCTGAGCTGCCGCTGGCAAGGATGGAGACATGAATCATGAGCGATCGAGTGTAATCAAAAAGGCTCCCGCTTTGCGAGACGAAGATCGGTGCGCAAGAGAGGGCTTGCAGTGAATATGCGGCACGGGTAGAGCCTTCGGTCATGAAAAGTTTTCTCACACCTCCCAAGGGTGCCAATGAGGCGGGGGTCGTTACCTTGGTCGCCGTTTGCATCTTGATTCTCGCTGGATTCCGAGTTCTTCGGGCCGGGCTCCTCCCGGAATTGCCGAATTTCTCTCCTGTGGCCGCTGTGGCATTTTGCGGCGGGCTTTTCCTGCCCGGCCTTCTGGCTTGGATTGTTCCCATCGGTATCCTGTTTGTTTCCGACCTGGCTTTGGCCTTGCTCCTCGGATACCCGGCCTTCAGCTCCGCGCAGTTCGTTTCCTGGGCCTGCATTTTGGCAGTGGTTGGAATCGGCCGCTTGCTTTCCAAAGCTTCCTTCTCCACGCCAAGGTTTTTTTCTGCATTAATCGGTAGTGGACTCCTCTTCTATTTGGTGACCAATACTGCCGCGTGGATTGGGAATCACTCGTATCCAAGAGGCCTAGGCGGGCTTTGGATGTCGCTCACCACGGGATTGCCCGGCTTTCCTCCCTCTTGGATGTTTTACCGCAACGCGCTGGTCTCCGACCTCATCTTTGGCGCGTTGCTTTTGTCTGTTTGGGCTCTTGCGCGTCGCGGTGTCTGGGAAGATCGTCGAGTGGGAAATTCCTGATTAGTAAGGACTTAAGAAATAAAAAACCCGCCCCGTTACCGGGTCGGGGATTTCATTTGCAGAAAAGATAACTCGTTCTACTTGGCTGCTGGAATAGGGTCTGGAGTCAGGGCTTTGGAGAGAGAGGCGAGACCTTTGTATTTTTTCCCGGTCTTTTTAACCATTCCGCGAGAAACGAGGTTTTGAAGCTTCTCATAGGCTCGGAGGCGGAGCATCTCTTCGCCGCCACTGGCTGCGTTGCGGGCTTTTAGACGCTCGTGGACCTGATCGAACAACTGCTTGAATTCGAAAGAGGTCTTTTTAGTAAGAACTGCCACCAGTTCTTCGGTAACCAAATCAGGTCCGCGTCTGGAGAACGCACTTTTACGTTGCATAAGCATTAGGATTTTTATTTAACACGAACCTGAGGACTTGTCCATCTTTTGTTTCGACTCGAGTAAAAAATAAAGATTAATAATCTTGATAAATTATTATATTCTAGATCCATAAAAACTAGACCTTGCGCGTCATTGAAATGGGGTTCCATTTCCATGCGCGAGGAGGAATTTCCTGCTTTGAAGTCGGACGATCTGGCTTTTGCCTTAATTGGAAAATACACCATCATTGGCGCCCCGGTGTTTTTTTGAAATTCGGATTTACAAGGCTGCGGTGGCGATGCATCCTCACTTCCCTGTTGCTCACGTGGCGGAACTGGCAGACGCATACGACTCAGGATCGTATGGGGTAACCCGTGGAGGTTCGAGTCCTCTCGTGAGCACCATCCTTTTCCGGATATCGAAAAAAAGTGGAATCTCAACTTGCCCAAAAAAATCCGGAGTTCGTGCGAAGCACCTTTGCTTCGATTGCCGGTCGATACGATCTGGCGAATCACTTACTCAGTGGCGGGATGGATTTTATCTGGAGAGCCAAGTTGGCGCGGCTTGTGGCTGCGTCTCACCCGTCACAGGTTTTGGATCTGGCGACTGGCAGTGGAGACTTGGCCTTGGCGATCAAGAAAGCCTGTCCGACCGCTCAGATCACCGCTGCGGATTTTTGCTTGCCGATGCTGGAACAGGCGCGGCTCAAGGGAGTCGAGCGGTTGGTTCAAGCGGATGGCTTGGCATTGCCCTTTTCCGATGGATCTTTTGATGTACTGACGGTCGCCTTTGGCCTCCGCAACATGGCAGATTGGAAGGCGGCCATCCTTGAAATGAATCGCGTCCTTCGGCCGGATGGCGTTCTGTTTATTTTGGATTTTTCATTGCCGGAGTGGGAACCCTTGCTGTCTTTTTATCGCTTCTATCTCCACTATGTGTTGCCACGCTTGGCGCATTGGGCCACGCAGCGCAAGGAGGCATATGAGTATCTCGGGGGATCGATCGAGACATTCCCGAGTGGTCGGACAATGAATGCGCTTCTTGAGGAATGTGGATTACTCTGTGAGGCGCCAAGGCCGCTCACGCTCGGCGTTGTTTCTATTTATCAGGCGAGGAGAAAAGCGTAGGAATTTTTGTGTTTCCGGGTGATTTGTGAGTGGAAAGTGGGCCAAGCCGGAGGAGGGGCCTCCCATAGGCACGAAGCGCGTTTTAGTCGCCGAAGGATATTTCGACGGCTCGGGCGTGTTCGACTAATTGGCCAACGGGATCGACGCGGCGCATTTTGTGGACGGCGTCTGAGATAGGGACGGCGCAGGTGGAGTGGTTTTTGTAGCTCACCATGGAGCCGAATTTTCCTTCCGCGAGGAGTTGGACGGCTTTGATTCCGAAGCGGGTGCCGAGGATGCGGTCAAGCATGGTTGGGGCGCCTCCGCGTTGGAGGTGGCCAAGAACACAGGTGCGGACTTCCTTTCCGGTGCGGTTGCCGATTTCGCGTCCAACGATTTCGGCAATGCCTCCGAGGCGGTTTTCGCCGGTGGCGGATTGGAGTCGAGAAACCTTGCCATCTTTGGGTTTCGCTCCCTCGGCGACGACGACCATAGTGCACTTGGCACCTTCTTTTTCGCGGCGCAGGACTTCGGCGGCGACTTTTGAAAACTCAAAGGGAATCTCCGGGATGAGAATAATATCCGCTCCGCCGGCAAGTCCGCCGTGGAGGGCGATCCAGCCTGCGTGGCGGCCCATGACTTCGATGACCATGACGCGTTTGTGGCTGGTGGCAGTGGTGTGGAGGCGGTCGAGGGAACTGGCCACGCATTCGACGGCGGAGTCGAAGCCGAATGTCATGTCAGTAGCCTCGAGGTCGTTGTCGATGGTCTTTGGAACTCCAATAACTGGCAGTCCCGCATGGTGCATCTGGAGTGCGGTGTTCAGGGAACCGTCGCCACCGACCACGATGAGGCCGTGGAGATTCAGGGATTGGAATGTCTGTCGTGTTTTGCCGAGAACCTCGGCTGGTATGAAAGAACCTTGGCGACCATTGCCGCGGGAGATGAATTGGCCTTTGTTAACGGTGCCGAGCAGGGTGCCGCCGAGGTGCATGATGCCTGCGGTGGCGCGGCGGTCCAGGATGACATGCGTCGCGGGCGAGAGGAGGCCTTCAAAGCCATCCTGAAAGCCGATGAGTTCCCAACCGAGTTTCTCGGAGGCGCGGCTGGCGGCGCGCAGCACGGCATTGAGGCCGGGGCAGTCACCGCCGCTGGTGAGAATTCCAATGCGTTTGCGCTCCATGGAAGCGGCTTAGAGACTGGTGGATTTTTTCGTTGGGCGGCCTTCGGCGGCCCAAGCGTTGTAGAGGCTCCAGCCTTGAGTCACCAGTGACTGCCCTTCGCCAAAGCGGTTCGGGGAGTTTAAGAGCACGACATTGATCCTGCGTGGGGTGATGAAGACCGTCTCTCCGTCGCGTTGGGACTCCGGTGGACGCTCGGATGAAAGGATGAGGCAATCGCCCGCGCGGCGCGTGCGGCCGGTTTTGACGCCATCGATGCCGTCTTTACCGAGGAGTTCGTTGGTGTTGTTGATTTCGATAGGTGTGTCGATGCCGCTCCGGAAGATATGAATCTGACGGGACTTTTGGGATACATAAAAAGAGAAACCGGCATTGTTGTAGGCGTAGCGGACGAGGCGCGCGAGGTCCTCCGCTGTCGAGTAGGGAGTGGCGATGTCGGTGCGGTGATCCATTCCCGAGGGATTGAGAAAAAGGGTTCGCTTCATGAATAGTGTCCGGGCTAGAGCATTCATGTGGGCGACGTAATTTTGCACTGGAGGGAGTTCCTGGGGATTGGCGATTTGCGCGCCAATGTGGTGCGCGAGGGTGTGGGCGGCGATGTTGTCTGAGGCAAGAAGTGCGCAGTAGATGAGGTCGCGCAGGCTGGCGGAGTCCCCGGGTTGAAGGCCCACGGTGCTTACGGCTCCCTCGGCATTGGCGTTCGTGGGCACCTCTGCGAGCGCGGCGAGGTCGGCCTTGCTGAGATCCGCCCAGTCGAGAGCCACAAGCGCTGTGGCAATCTTGGTCAGGCTGGCGATCTGGACTTTCGCGTTCTTGTTTTTGGAATCTAGAATAGTTCCGGTCTGATTGTCGACGATGATGTAGCTCTCGGCGGCTTGTGAGGTCCAAAGGAAGGCGCTGAGAATGGTGGTGATGATGAGTTTTTTCATTGCACTTGCTGCGAGGAAAGCAGGTTTCGGCGCGACGATAGCGGCAGGGGATGCCGTTTCAAATCCTTTTCAAAAAAGAAGGATTTCTCCGGCGCGCGGACATGGTATTCACGCTGGATGCGTATTCTTTCCGGCATTCAACCTTCGGGAACCCTTCACCTGGGAAATTATTTCGGCATGATGAAGCCTTCGATCGAGCTTCAGGACGAGGGTGAGGCGTATTATTTCATAGCGGATCTCCATGCCCTCACGAGCGTGCACGATGCCGCCGCGCTACGGGCCAATGTCAGGGAATTGGCGGTGGACTTCCTTGCTTGTGGACTGGATCCGGCGAGGGCGGTTTTCTTTCGTCAATCGGATGTGCCTGCCGTCACCGAGTTGTCATGGATTCTGAGCACGGTAACTCCGATGGGCCTTCTGGAGCGGTGTCACTCGTTCAAGGACAAGACCGCCCGGGGGCTGTCGGCCTCGCATGGCTTGTTTGCATATCCGGTGCTGATGGCGGCCGATATTTTGATTTGTGACAGCGACTTGGTGCCTGTTGGGCGTGATCAGAGACAGCATCTCGAGGTGACCCGCGACATTGCCGTGAAGATGAATGAAACCTTCGGCGAGATTTTCAAACTGCCGCAGCCGAGTATTCGGGATGAAACTGCTGTCGTGCCGGGTCTGGATGGGGCCAAGATGAGCAAGAGCTACAACAACACCATCGAGATTTTCGCCTCCGAGGCGGCGCTGCGGAAAAAAATCATGGGCATCAAAACCGATTCGACACCGGTCGAGTCGCCTAAGCCTATTGAGGACTCCGTAATTCTGGATCTTTATAAACTGGTCGCATCGCCGGGTGATTATCAGGAAATGGTCAATGCGTTCGTGAACGGTGGCACGGGTTACGGGGATTTAAAGAAAAGGCTCTTCGCTGGAATCTGGGAATACTTTGCGCCTTTTCGTGTGCGGCGTGAGGAGATCCTTGCTGATGCCGGCCTCGTTGACCGAGTCCTCGCCGAGGGTGCCGCAAAGGCCCGCGAGGTGTCTGACCGCGTCATGAAGCGCGTGCGGGCAGCGGTGGGGATTGGGGAGTGCTGAGGGAGATAGGCGCTCCGCATTTTTGGAGCGCCATGGCTTCGCATGAACCATTTTTTGGTTGAGTTGAGGTTGGTAGTATCTGTCTCCGCTTCAGATTTGGGAGATCACTGCGAGGGTTCTGGGAAGAAGCGCGTTTCTGAGCCTTTTGAGAAATAAAAATGGGCCATGCCGGAGGAGGGCTCTTCCACGGGCAAGAGGCACGCTGCCGCGCGGGCAGCAAAAAGCGGATGCATCCTTCCGGTGGCATCCGCTTTGTGAGTTGTGACCGGTTTTAGTTGGCGGTGGCCATTCCGGCAGGAATGGTGTGGACCTTGGAGCGGAGAAGTTCGAGGTCGGTGAAGGCTTGGATCGAGTCGATCGTCACCTTGCGTGTGCCATTTTCGGCGGGAAGCTCCAGCGTGGATCCTGCGGAGGCTCCGAGGAGGGCTTGGCCTACGCCGGCTTTGTAGGAGACGATACCGAGGTCGGGTGCGCTATCCCACGCGCCGAGGATGCTGAAGGTTTCCTTCGCGCCGTCTTCATTTTTGACGGTCACGACGGTTCCTATGGAGACGGTGGCTGTCGCGGGGGTCTCGAAGTTTGTTCCCCGGGCGATGACGAGGTCGCGTTCCATCTCGGCGCGGCGGCGTTGGAGGACGCGCTGGTGCTCCTTGGCGGCCTTGAATCCGGCGTTTTCGCGGAGGTCACCCTGTTCCTTGGCGATGTTGATGTCGCGGAGGTTTTGCGGGATTTCCTTGGTGATGAGGTTGTCGAGTTCGGCTTTGCGTTTTTCGAGGCTGGCCCACGAGACGATGAGGTTATCAGCTTTCTCTTCCTCTTGATGTGCCCCGGTGATCATGCTCTGGGTATCCGGGTAGAGCTTCACGATGCGTGCCATGAGCGAGCGCTTGGAGAGGTCTTCAATCGCCGGAGTGAGCAGGAGTTTTCGCATGGAGTCGCGAACGACATCGCGGCTGGCTCCAATGAGGAGGTCGCCGATGAGGTCGCCGTCGTCGATGAGAAGGTCTTTGAGGCGCGAGGTGCGTTTTTCAGCGAGGAGGTCGGCCTCTAAGGCGCTGAAGACGGCGGCGAGAAGCTCGGCGTTGAAGAGGGCCGGGAAGCGCTTGTCGCGCTCTTTGCAAAGCCAGATCAGCATTTCGGAGGAAATCGAACGCTCGCTGATCCATTTCTCCACGGTGGCTTGGAACTGCTCCTTGCGTTTGTGTTTCTCAAACAGGCGGCAGATGTCCGAAATCAGGCGGGCGCCTGCGGAAGGCAGAAGCGCAATCGCTTTGTCGCCCCAGGCATCGCCGAATGCGGGTTCGAGGGCTTCGAGAACGCGTTTTTCTTTCGAGCCGGGAACCGACTCGAGGATTTGACCGAGTTTTCCGGGTTCGGAGGCGATGATGTTGGCGATGGTGGGGGATTCCGCGCCAGCTTGGAGATTGGGGAATTTCTCGAGCAGGTCATCGCGGGCGATGAGAACCTCAATGGCAGAGGCTGGGTTGAGGCGACGGGCGCGCTGGGCTGCCTCCTCGATGAGCGTGACGACTTCCTGCAGTTCATCCTGGCTGCCTGCGAGGTCCTCGAGGGATTTGGAAATCTCCTCAAGAGCCAGCACTTGGTCACGTGTGTGGCGTGCGGAGCGGAATCCATCGAGCAGACGGGTTCCAGAATTCACCGGGGTTTCCAGAAGCACGAAGGGGTCGGTCTTTTTGGCTGGCATGGTGAACTGGCCATCGGACTTCATTTTTTTGCGGGCGGCATCCCACCAGCGCTTGAAGCCTGCGGCGTCGAACACGCCTGAGCTGAGCGCGGAAGCGATTTGATCGCTTGTGGCCTTGCCGCCGAAGTCTGCGAGGATTTTCTTGATCAGTGCGGAGGAGTCGGACTTGGCGAGTTCGCGAATGCTCTCCGGATTGGTCTCCCGCTGGGCCAGGATGTGGTCCTCGGGGATCGGCGTGAGGGTTTCAGCCGCATACACCGCCTGCATCGGGTGATTTTTCTTGGTCTTGAAATCAATCAGGACTTGGCCGGCGATGAGATTCCATTCCGCGACACGTCCGAATCCCCAGCTCTTGTGGGTGCAGTAGGATCCGGGCGTGAGGCGGGCGAGCCTGTCGGCGG
>JBILBH010000075.1:0-8269 GCA_044353785.1 Terrimicrobiaceae bacterium | reverse complement strand
CCTTCACCATTTCCTTGAACCTGGCTTTTCTGTCCATCTCCATGAGGGCCATTTCGACAGCCTCCGTCTTGCTGGTGCAGCCGAAATTTTCGACTACCCTGTCGAGCAACTCTTCATCAATATGCATTGTCATCTTCATGCCATACCCGGTATGGCATGAAGAATCTATTGTCAAGCAGAGTTTCGTTTTGTTCTTGGCCGATGCACCGTTTCGACCCGAAGAGTGTGTCCTGATGGGCCTTCGAAGGGCATCACCGTGCCTGTGACTTCGAGGACAGGATGCCGGATCGTTTCCAAACCGAATTTTTTAAAAGCGCGCGCAAACATTTCTGTTTCGATCAGCCCGGAGCGGTCGCAAAGTGTCATGAATTTCATGAGTTCCCCGTTGGATTGGTGGTGGGTGCGGTCAGCGACGACGAGGCCGCAGAGTGTGACGCGTTGACCCATGTATTCGCCCAAGCGGAAAACGGGGCAATAGGTATCCCAGGCGACTTCTGCCCACAGATCAAGTGGGTGGGCGGATACCGTGAATCCGAGGAGCTCGAGTTCGTCGCGGAGGCGTTCGCGCAGGGGTGTGGAGGCGGTGTGTTCACGCCTTTGAATGGTGCCGAATAGGGAGTTTCCGTTCTGGGCGAATTGACGGATCATCCACACAGCCTCTGTGCGGCTTGTGATGAGCGAATCGAGTGCGCCGACGCGCAGAAGCAGGTGGAGAGAGGCTTCGCCCGCAGAAGTCCGTGCTAAAAAATCCTCGAGTGATTGAAAAGGCCCTCTTTGGAGTTCAATAGAAATTCGTTTCGAAAGGGCTTCAGGAAGACCGCTGATCATCTCGAGCGGCACACGGATGAGATTTTTCCCCTCCACAGAAAAACGCCCGCGCGACGAGTTGACATCGGGCGGGAGAAATTCAATGCCCAGACGGCGGCACTCGAGCGAGTAGAGGAGGCGGGAATAGAATCCCTTGCCGTGTGTAAGAACAGAGGCGAGGAACTCGGCTGGATGGTGCTTCTTTAGGCATGCGGCCTGCCAGGCCTCGAGGGCGTATGCGGTCGAGTGGGCGCGGCAGAAGGCATAGCCGCGAAACATGTGAACGAGATTCCAGACGGCGGCGATCTCTTCTTCGCGGCGTCCATTGCGGCGGGCACACTCTTCAAACTCGAGGCGCATTTTTTCGATTTCGGTGTCGCGCATTTTAACGAGTGCCCGTCGCAGGATATCCGCTCTTCCCGGCGGCATGGCAGCGAAGGCGTCTGCGATTTGCAGGATATGCTCCTCATAGGCGATGACGCCGTGTGTGCGCCTCAAGACAGGTTCCAAGGAAGGGTGGGGGTATTCGGGCTTTTCGAGCCCCAAGGCCCGGCGGGCAAATGTGGATTTGCGGAGTGTGTTGGCGGCCCCCGGGCGGATCACCGAAACAATGGCAACGAGGGAGTCGATATCGCGGCAGTTGCACATTGTCGCCAGATTCGTCATGGCGGGGCTCTCGATGTGGTGCACACCTCGGGCGTTGCCGGTGGCGATCATTTCCCACACGGAGGGGTCATCCCACGGGCCTGCGAAGCTGGATGATATTTCGATGCCGCGCGAGGCGAGTTCGGCTCGGGTTTCGCGGAGAACAGAGAGCCCACCCTGTGCGAGGATGTCGAGCTTCACCAAGCCGACATCTTCCACGGCGTTCATATCAAA
Source organism: Terrimicrobiaceae bacterium (assembly GCA_044353785.1). Taxonomy (GTDB): domain Bacteria; phylum Verrucomicrobiota; class Verrucomicrobiia; order Chthoniobacterales; family Terrimicrobiaceae; genus UBA967. The sequence continues at coordinate 6,583 of JBILBH010000075.1, read as the reverse complement.
ATGCGTGGTCGGCCAGCCTTTGTTGCTCTGAAAAGTGGGGGTGAAATCAAGGATCGGACGCCTCGAGAGGACGATCCCGCAGGGATGCATCTTGGCATGGCGTGGCAGGCCCTCCAGACGCGCTGCAAGTTTGAGCGCGGTGAGGGTGGGTTCCTCGTCGCAGAGTCCCTGCGCCTTGGCCGTGGTGGCGGCGTTTTCCGCATCCCCTGCCTTTGCCAAGCAGGGAAAATGCTCGGTCAACCGTCGCACCATGCGCTCCGGCATTCCAAGCACCTTGCCGATCTCAGCGACAGCAGATCGCGCATGAAAGGTATTGAACCCGCCGACCACGGCGACATGGCCTGCCTTGTGAAGGCTGAAGACTTTTTCAACAACCGCATCCTTCCTGTCGTGGGGAAAATCGAGATCGATATCCGGGAGTTTTTTCAACGCCATGCGGTCGCGGTTGAGGAAGCGCTGAAAATACAACTCGAACCGCACGGGGCAGACATTGCTGATCCCAAGGCAAAAGCAGACCAGCGAGTCGGCGGCGCTCCCGCGTGTGATCCACTCGATGCCGTCGCGGCGGCAGTGCTGGAGAAGGTCCCAGACTGTTAAAAAATATTCCTCGTATCCGACCTCGGCGATCATCTGCAGCTCGGTGTCGAGCTGCGAGCGGTGGCGCGGGGCCTCCGCCCCATAGCGCTCCACAAGCCCCCGCACGGCGAGGCGGGCAAGAAACTCGTGGGGCGTGCAAGACTCGGGGGGATCGAAGTGGGGAAAGGAGAGCTCGCCGAATTCAAACGCGAAGCCGCATTCTCCCACGATCCGCTCATCATCGGCATTCGCATCTGGAATGAAAAAAGCGTCGCGCGATTTGCCGGGGTGCGTTTCATCCAGCAGAGTGAGAGTGCGAATGCTTTCCAGAATGCGGAGGTGCAGGAGATCCTCCCCGTTCTCGCAACGGATGAACGCGGCGTTGCAAGGGGATGCGAGGAGTCCATCGCGGTGCTGCATCCAGAAGTCGCGGGTTATTTTCGGCTCCGAGAGCAGGCGGCAGAGGTTTTGGTATCCAGTCCGGTCTTTTGCATAGAGTCGACGCAGACGGTTGTTCACGCTCAGTTCCGCGCCGATGACCGGTTTGAGACCTGCAGCCTGTGCGGCTTGAAAAAACGGCACGGCGGCATGGAGGTTCGGATCGCAGATTCCCACGGCCTTGCAGCCTGCCTCTGCGGCGATTTGGACGATCCGCTCGGGCGTGAGCAGGGATTCCATGAAGCTGTAGCAGGAGCGAAAATGCAGAATGGCCGCTGGAGCTTGCTTGGCGCATATTATCACAGGTTGCGATGGCTTTTTTGCATTGCTTGGGGGGCTTTGGTGCTCGCGCAGCCAGAGGTCATGCCCGCGCAGGATGGCTCCGCTGCCGTGGCTGGATCGGATTTCATCCAGCGCCTTGGCTGCCCGGTGGAGCGTGGCGGAATTCTGTGTCGGGGGTATGAGTGCCAATTCCGTGAAGAAGGCGCCTTTGTAGAGGTTCGAGAGTTTCAGCGAAACAAGGCGGAGGCTGACGCGGCGCTCCCAAGCCTTTTTCAATAGCGTGGCGATGAGGCCGTAGGTCGTCGTCTCCAAGTCGGTGGGTTCATCCAAGCTGAAACTCCGCAGGCACTCCTCGAAATCATTGTATCGCACCCGCACCGAAAGTGTCCTCGCGGCCTGTCCCTCCACGCGGGCCTTGGCAAAAAGCCGGTCAGCCATGGAGCGCAGCACAGCCAGAACAAATGTCTCGTCGGCCGTGTCAGCCTCGAAGGTTTGTTGCTCCGAATAGGATTTTGCGGCAGGCGCCTCCGCTACCACCGGGCGCTCGTCGATGCCGTTCGCGAATTCCCAAAGTGTGCGTGCGTTTTTACCTGCAAAAAGCGAGAGCTGCTCTGGCGGCGTGCGTGCGATCTGACCGATGAGCGGGAGACCCGCCCTGCTCAGCGTGGCGGCGAGTTGCGGCCCGATGCCGGGAAGCCATTTGTTTTCGAGGGGGGCAAGAAACTCTCCTTCTCGGCCGGCTGCGATTTGTGTGAGGGCGTCCGGTTTTTTCCATTTGCTCGCGACTTGCGAGACGAGTTTATTCGAGGCGACCCCCTCGGAGAGCGTGATGCGGAGCGTCTCTCGCACCGTCTTGCGTATCGATTCCGCGATGTCTTGCGGCGTTTTTTTCGTATTCCCCTGCAGGTCGGCGTAGCCTTCATCGATAGACCCCACCTCGACCACTGGCGTGAAATCATAGGCGTAACTGAACATCATGCGCGAGAAATGCTCGTATTTCTCGAAATCCCCGGGCACGACGATGAGCCTCGGACACAACCTCCGCGCCTGCGCCACCGGCATAGCCGAAGTGATCCCATGCCGCCGCGCCTCATACGATGCCGATGCCACCACGCCCCGCGCCGAACCTCCCACCGCCACCGGCTTGCCCCGCAGGCGCCCATCAGCCGCCTGCTCGACAGAGGCAAAAAACGCATCGGCATCAAGGTGGAGTATCATGGTGTTCAAGTGAACACCTTTTTTGATTGAACGCAACCCGATTGAAGATTATGGAAGTAGATCAAATACGAGTGATTCAAAAAAACACACGCCATGGCAAAGGAGTCCTATCGGCAAATCATAAATGACCGCTACCTTGTTGAGGTGGCCTGGACCAGTCGTCAGGGTGCGCTTAAGGAATTTGTAGTCGGTTTTTATGTTAAGCATCCCAAACTCATGATTGCCCGTTTTGATAATCTTCACAGGGGTGGAATCTTTGATGGCATGGTTCATATGGACCTGCTCGATACAACCGGAAACTTGCGCGCAAAGGTTCCTTTTGCGACAGTTCCACTCAAACAAGCTATTAACTATGCCAAAAACTACTTCGAAACCCACGCGGAAGCCCTTGAAGCGCAGTTCAAGTTCTGGGGTTAAAGTAGCCCCGATTCGGCGATGGTTGCTGAAATCTGGCTTTCGCAAGTTGACTCCTGCCGAGATGGAGCACTCGGAGTTGGTCGCGGCTTTAAAATGAGGCCCGGCCCTACTCGCCGATAATTTTTACCAGCACACGCTTGGCGAACTAACGCACTTGCAGGGCGGGCCCAATGTATAGGCACAAAGTGCCAGAACTGGGAAAAGGGGCTCGTGGATGGCTTCACGCGGCAGATCAAGACTACGCACGCAAACGTGCCATCTGATCAATGAAAACAGCCGCCTGAAGCTCGATTGGAGCCTCCAACGCACCCTCGCCAAGATCAACTACCGCATCCACACCGACGCCATCAAAGATACACTCCTGCCGCCGACACTCACCAAGGCCCAAGCATCTCTTGTCTATGCCAACGAAGCCGATCTGCTTAATGTCGCGTTGTTCGGACAGACTGCGAAGCAGTGGCGCGATGCTCATCCCGATGCCGAAGGCAACATCCGAGATAGCTTCTTGCAAACTCTTCACGCCATGAAAACCAACACGATCTGCCCCGTCGGCCCCATCCGCGCGCAGACCTCGGGGCTTGCCGCGGCATGAAAAAGACATCCTCCATCACCAAAAGGGCAACAGCCTCTCACCAGAGAGCTTTCGAAGAAATCGTTGACCTGATCGAGCAAGCTCGTTTGCAGGCAGTTAAAGCGGTTAATACCACCCTGATTGATCTTTACTGGAACGTTGGCAAATACATCTCGTCGAAAATTCAAAGCGAAGGCTGGGGCAAAGGCACCGTGCTATCGCTCGCCGCTTTTGTTCAGAAAAGGCAACCCGGTATCAGGGGTTTTTCCCCTCAAAACATCTGGAGGATGCGCCAATTTTTTGAGGCCTACCGTGACCAGCCAGTTCTCTCACCGCTGTTGAGAGAATTACCATGGTCCTCCAATCTTCATATCCTTAGCCGCTCAAAGCGGCCAGAAGAGCGCGAGTTTTATCTTAAGATGGCCAGCCGCAACCACTGGCAAGTCCGCGAAGTCGCCCGCCAGATGGACGCCGCACTTTTCGAGCGCAGCCTTCTCCACCCGCCAAAACTCTCAACCGTGTTGAGAGAATTGCACCCGCAGGCAGCAGATTTTTTCAAAGACATCTACTCACTTGAATTTCTCGGTCTTCCTGCCGAACACGACGAAGCCGACCTCCACCGCAGCCTGCTGCGGAATCTGGGCCGCTTCATCACCGAGTTGGGCCGCGATTTCTGCTTTATCGGTTCCGAGCATCCGCTCCAGGTCGGGGGACAGGATTTTGCCCTCGATCTGCTCTTTTTTCATCGCGGCCTGAATTGCCTCATCGCCATCGAACTCAAAGTCCGCGCATTCCGACCAGAAGACCTCGGCAAGCTCAACTTCTACCTCGAAGCCCTCGACCGGGATCACCGTAAAACCCATGAAAACCCTTCCATCGGTTTACTCCTCTGCGCTACCAAGGATGAAGAAGTCGTCGAGTATGCGCTCAGTCGGACTCTCTCTCCAACCTTGATCGCAGAGTATCAGACCATGCTTCCAGATAAGGTCCTCCTTCGCGCCAAACTTCACGAGTTTTACCAACTCTGCACCCCGCCAGCAGACATCGCTACACTCACATTACCGTTAAAACCGAAGCGGAAAACACCAAGGAAAAAGGCATGATAGATACATTCAACGCTACCTTATCCCGCCGGAGCCGCGCAGCGCGAAGGAGGACCGCTACTCGTTACCCGCTACAGCAGATCCTCTGCCCGACTTGAACCCATGAGCAAAAAAAAGCCCAAGCCCGCCGTTGCTACTGCACAAAACCCTTCCGCCCCGTCGGTTCGCTCCTCTGCGGCGGAATACCTCTCCTTTGTCGCAGCCAGTGGCCAAACCGGCGTCGAAACCGTTTACGCCGATGAAAATGTCTGGCTCACCCAGAAAATGATGGGACTGCTCCATGGTGTAGAAACACACACCATCAACTACCACCTTAAAAAAATCCTCACCGACCGCGAACTCGAGGAAAATTCAGTTATTCGAAATTTTCGAATAACTGCCGCCGACGGCAAAAGCTACGACACCCGCCACTACAACCTCTCCGCCATCATCGCCGTCGGTTACAAAGTGAATTCCGAACGCGCCGTGCAATTCCGCAAATGGGCCACCGCGATCATCGAGCAATTCACCATCAAAGGCTTTGCGATGGATGACGAACGCCTGAAAAACGACGGCACCATACTCGGCAAAAAATATTTCGAAGAGCAACTCCAGCGCATCCGCGAAATCCGGCTCAGCGAGCGCAAATTCTACCAGAAAATCACCGACATTTACGCCACCGCCATCGACTACGATGTCACCGCCACCGCCACGAAGCGCTTCTTCGCCACCGTGCAAAATAAACTCCACTGGGCCATCCACGGCCAGACGGCGGCCGAGGTCATTTTCTCTCGGGCCGATGCCGCCAAAGACAGCATGGGCCTCACCACATGGAAAGACGCCCCCAAGGGCAAAATCCAGAAGTTTGATGTCGCAGTCGCCAAAAACTACCTCACCGATGGCGAACTGGCCCAACTCCAACGCCTCGTCTCCGCCTACCTCGACCTGGCCGAAGACATGGCCCTGCGGCAAATTCCCATGACGATGCAAGACTGGGAAACCCGCCTCAACCGATTCATCGCAGCCACAGACCGCGAAGTTCTCCAGGACGCTGGAAAAGTCACCGCCGAGATCGCCCAAGCACACGCCGAAGCCGAGTTTGAAAAATACCGAGGCCTGCAAGACCGCGCCTTCGAATCCGACTTCGACCAAATGATCAAGCAACTCCCGAATGCAGGGGACCAGCTATGACATCTGAAAGTCCTGTTCAACAGCCCTCTGACTACGACGACATGCTGCGCGGCATCAAGGCCATCGCCGAAGGCCTGCGTGGCATTCAGGAACTCGGCGTCGCCCAATACACACCGGTCGTCGATCAAATCATCGCCACGCGCAGCCGCGATGCCTGCCACATCCAACTCACGCTCGACCACCTTCTGGATTTTGCCCGCCACCCAGCGGGACTCGCGCTCTACAAAAAACTCTGCCGCTACTATTACACCTTGGACCCAGCCGCGACCGCGGACTATGTGAACTATTACCGCGAAATGTGGGACACCGATGAGCCGGAGGACCAGAAATGACACCCAGCACAAAATCTGGAGGGCGATGCGCCGTCAGCGCCGTGGTATGCGCGCCGAGCTTTCGTTTACAAGTTAGGGGCAGATCGCCGAGCGGCACTAAGATTCAGGCGCGACGCGCCATTAAGCCAAAATTCAAAATCAGCCCCGCTTCCTTCACCAGCCACTCGCCACAGCGGTTACACCGCCAATCCACCATCCAACATTCAAAATCCATAATCCATAATCCATACCCCCCATCCTGTTAATCCTGTAATCCTGTCAAAAAATGCTTTCTGAATCGAAAATCCAATGCACCGTAAAGAGCATTTTTTATGCTGAAACCGATTCGCAGTTTATTGAATGTCAATAATTAGTCGGCCCTGAAAAACCCTCACGCCGGAAGCGGCGAGCAGAAAGTCCGACATTCTCGGCTCCAATTTTGGATTGCTGAAACAAGCGCAAAAAGAACCTGCCTCATCCAGAGGCTCAGGTTCGAG
>JBILBH010000034.1:0-27867 GCA_044353785.1 Terrimicrobiaceae bacterium | reverse complement strand
CAGCTCAAAGGCCCGCTTCCTCGGCCCCGTTGCGGATATCGCGTCCCTCCTTGCGGCGGCGGATGTCATGACCCTGCCGACTTGGTATGACCCCTTCTCGAACGCCTGCCTCGAAGCCCTCGCTGCCGGACTGCCTGTGATCACTACCACCGCCAACGGCTTTTCCGAAATTATCACGCCTGGCGTGCATGGGGAGGTCGTCCCGCCGGGGGATGCCCTCGCGCTGGCCGAGGCCATCGATTCCTGGAGAAATCCCACCCGCTGCGCCGAAGCGCGCCCAGCCTGTCTCAAGCTCGCCGGAGAATTTTCGATGGAGCGCAACGCGCGGGAAACGCTGGCCATTCTCAATCAAACCACCCGGAGCACCGTCGGGGACGTCGGCGCGCCGGAAGAGTTCTGAGCTATCCGGAATTTCCGGACAACTGCAAACGATTGGAAGCCTGCAAGGTTGTGAATTTCCACCTCAGCTCGGAGACGCCAAAGCGCTCCACCAATCTTTTTTTCAAAAAAATCTCCTCCCCCAGCGGATGTCTAACCGGCTTTGGTAAGGTTGCCGCGAAATGATCACAAAATTCCTACACATCATCGAGACCGTCATCAGTCGCATTCAACCGCAGAACCGCTTCCAACCTTGTTTTGCAAAGCAGGAGGAGTTTGCCTTTGTCCATGAGAAATCGAACTCCCTTTTTTATCGATAGCGAGAGCCGATTTTTTTCACTGCAGACTCGACCCACTGTAGTTCCACTTACTATTGTCTGACTTCCTAAAACGACTCCCATGGGCTTCTACTACCGCAAATCTGTTAATCTCGGCCCGTTCAGAGTGAACCTAAGCAAGTCCGGCGTGGGCAATTCTGTCGGTGTTCGAGGATTCCGCTTTGGCATACCCGCCGAGCCTGGTCGGTATGAACCGAGGAGATCGGTTACAGGTTACACAAATGTCAAAGGGGTCAGGCATTAATTATTGACATACGCGTATTCCAAGGCACTAAACACCTCTGAATAAGGCGAAAGAGTTAGCAAATAGCGTGATCAGGACAGAAATAATGTCAATAATTTATTCCTGACCCCTTTTACCTTTTACTTGGTTGGTGTGTAGTTTGGCTCATAGACTTCCATTCTACACCATCGATTATATGCCCTTCAGAAGCTCAAAACGACCGCAGAGCGAGGCTGCAAAAGGCTTTCATGTCATCTGACCCCTTTTACCAAAAGGAGATTGAACGAAAAGCTCTCCCCCTGTAACAACCAACCAACCCTCTACAACCATCGCTTATTTTAACCGGCCAGTGGTCTAAAAATCGGGGCCACCTCACCCTTCCAAACCGACAACTGGGCCTACTGAGCCCCACTACAAAATGAAAAACCAGCTTACAGCCACATACCCCGCCTCTTGGTGGCAAGAAGGATGGAGAGAAGCGTTCACCTCTGCCAACGGTTCCATCGGCGCAGCAGTCTATGGTGCGGTCTACGAGGAAACCATCCTGCTTAACCATGAGGGACTCTGGGCTGACGTGAAAATCCCTCCCCTGCCGGACATCAGCCACAAGCTCCCAGAAGTGCGCAGGCTTCTTTTTGATGGTGAGGCTAAGACCGCAGACCGGATCATGTCGGAGGAACTCAAGCGCCTCGGTTACGATCCCGCGGCCGGAACCACACTCCCGTTGGCTGACCTGAAAATCAAAATGCCGGTCCAAGCCGGGTTCAAAGATTATCTCAGGACCTTGGAGATGGAGACGGGCGAGGTTTGCGTCCAATGGAACGACAGCGGCCGCAGCTACCAGCGCAAACTCTTTGTCTCGCGCAAACTCGAGGCTGTACTCCTGCAGATCAGCGGTCCTGCCGAGGGCTTCTCGGCCGAGCTCCATCTGAGCGCCCACTTCAACAGCCATCCCCAGCGCCTCGAGCCCAGGGAGCGCGAGGCGCTTCCCTCTCACAGGGAGAGCAAAGCCGAAGGCGACTTCCTCTTCTACGCCGCCACCAACAACGACGGGCTCGATTTCGGGGCCGTTGCGCGCCTAGTCCCGCGGGGAGGCCTGCTGCAGACCGATTCTGAAAAGATAACGCTAAAAGAAGCCACCGGGCTGGTGGTGCTCATCAAGCTCTTTGTCAAAACCGACCGGCATGAGGCCTGGTCGCAGCTGCGGCAAGAACTCGAGGCGCTCCCCACAGACTATGCAGCGGCGCTGGCCGAGCATGCCGTCGAGCACGGGGACTTGTTCAAGCGCCTGAGTCTCGACCTCGGCGGATCTGCCCAAGGGCGTAATCTCTCCAACGAGGAACTGCTGCTGCAGGCCTACAAGGGCGAGGCGCCGGTAGAAGTGGTGGAGAAACTTTTCGCCTATGGGCGCTATCTGCTGATCTCGAGTTCACGTCCCGAAGGGCTTCCCTGTCCGCTGGTGGGTAAGTGCTGCGGCGGTTATCGCGAGTTGTGGCCATGGCACATGGCCAACGAAAACCTGCAGATGATCTATTGGCAGGCGCTTCCCGGCAACCTGGCTGAGACCCATCTACCCGTCTTCGACTACTACGAGGGCTTAATGGAAGCCTTCAAACTCAATGCCAAACGCATCTGGGGTTGCCGTGGCATTTTTGTCCCTGCAGTGACCTCACCATCCATGGGGCAGCTCTCACTGCTTCATCCCCATATTATCCACTGGACGGGCGGAGCGGCTTGGATCTCGCAGCATTACTTCGACTACTACCTCTACACTCTGGATGAACAATTCCTGCGTGAACGCGCGCTTCCCTTCATGCGCGAGGTAGCCCTCTTCTATGAGGACTTTTTCATCGTCGGCGACGATGGCTTCTTCATCAGTGCCCCCTCCAACTCGCCAGAGAACACCCCTGGCAACTATTGGGACGGCCGGACCATGACCATGCAGATGGAGACCACCATCAATGCCACCATGGATTTCGCCCTGGCCAAGGAGCTCCTCAATAACCTCATTCAGGGCGCCAAGATCACAGGGCTCTTTCAGAAGGAGATTCCCAAATGGGAGGGGATGCTCACTCGCATCCCCCTCTACCAAATCAACGAGGACGGCGCGATCAAGGAGTGGATGCACCCAGATCTCAAGGATAACTACAACCATCGGCATCAATCCCACATCTATCCACTGTTTCCCGGACGCGAAATAACGCGCCAGTCGCCGCTCTTCAAGGCCTTTGAGATTGCCATCCGCAAGCGTCTGGAAATCGGGATCACCGAGCAGACCTCCTGGTCGCTGGTGCACATGGCACACGTGTTCGCACGCTTGGGCGATGGCGACAGCGCCCTCGAATGTCTGGACCTGATCGCACGCTCCTGTATCACCAACAACTTCTACTCAGCCCACAACGATTGGCGCTGCATGGGCATCGGCATGATCATGGCCCTTGCCCCATTCCAGATCGACACCAACATGGGCTGGACCTCAGCCATTCAGGAGATGCTCCTCTTCTCGGCTCCCGGCCAGATCAGGGTGCTGCCGGCATTGCCGAAACGCTGGAGACGCGGTTCAATCAGCGGTCTTGTTGCCATGGGCGGAATCACCGTCTCTATTGAGTGGAACGGTACCGACTGCAAACTGCACCTCTGCTCGCCTCGCCAGCATCAGCTTCAAGTCAGCTTTGGGTGCGCCCAAGAAGTCCAAACCGTGGAACTGCCCGCCAACAAACCCGTAACCCTTAATGCAACCATCTCCCCGCCATCGGCTCAGACCGCGTCAAAGTCAAAGGGGTCGGGCATTAATTCTTGATATTTAATCACGCTAATCAAGCATTTGAATCAGGCAAAAGCACGAATTTGCTCCGCATTTTGAGGCACTGGGTTTCGCGGAGTTGCGGTAGAGTCATCGCTGAGAATTGCTGATGCCGACGAGGACGTCGGCGTTCCGGTCGAGAAGCTTTCTCCGTGTCTTTGCTCCGTGAGAGGCTTGCGCAGCAGGCGATGTGGCGGTCCTCCTTCTTTTCTGGGGATTCATCGTTGCTGCCTTCGCGGGGAGGCAGTATGAGAGGTGTTTGGATAAATGACTGATATCCTCCATTCCATCGCAGTCGCGTTTGTTGCAATGTTTCCGATGATCAATCCCATCGGTCACGCGCCAATGTTTTATGGGATGACTTCCGACGACACGCCAGCTCGTCGGAGAGTGATGTCGGGAATGATCGGCCTGTATGTTTTTTTGATACTGACCGTCTCACTGCTTTTCGGGAATCTTCTGCTGAGTTTTTTTGGTGTAACGATTGATGACCTGCGGATCGCGGGCGGACTTCTTGTGGCGCATTCCGGCTGGGCGATGTTGGGCAATCAAAGTCGAGTGACTCCGCACGAACACGCCGCTGCCGAAGAGAAGGAGGATATTTCGCTCACTCCGATGGCGATGCCGATCCTTGCGGGTCCGGGCGCGATGAGTCTGGCAATCGGCCTCTCGACCTATGGCCAAACCTTTCCGCATTACATCGGCTTCGTGCTTGGGTTTGCTGCCATCGCGCTGCTCACCTGGATCTGCTTTCGCGAGAGCGATGCCATGGTGCGTGTGCTGAGTGTGAATGCCATCGGAGCGCTCAACCGCGTGCTCGGGTTGTTCATCCTCGCCATAGGCGTGAACATGGTGGTCAAAGGCGTGCTGGATGTCTTCCCTCGATGACCGTTCATTGAAAGGCCGGTCATTGGTGCCAATCAACCCTTGGTTCCTATTAGCTCTCCGCAGGCGGACGGGGTTGGTTCACACTCTGGCGCAGAGTCTCGACCACTTGCGCACTCAAGCGAAATGCCGTTTTCGACAAGCGCAAAAAAACATCTTCAAATTTAACCATGCCTGCCGCAGCGGCATCCGTCAAAAGACCCGCCGTTCCGGTGATTTGCAAACCCAGTGCGCTCGCCACCTTGCGTCCCCGTTTTTCATCGAGAATCAGCAAGCTGGAATCCCGATATTGCCACGCGAGCGTGATGGCGGAGGCCTCGCCGGCATCCAAGGCTCCCGTTTCCTCAAGATAGGACGACGCGTTCGGAACGACCGAGATCCAATCGGGCATCTTCAGAAACAGAAGCCTCAAAGCCTCAAAGCCTCAGGCGCACTCGAGTGCACAGCTTCCCTGCGGATTGTTTCCGTAATGGTCACTCTGCCATAAAGCCTGCGGAGCAAATCCAGCTCACCGATCTCGGACAGGCAGGAGAGCACGGAGTTGTCGCTAACAACGATCACGCGATGGCTTGTCGGAATTCAAACGAACGGCGCGCATCGGCCAAGATTTCCTCTGCCGATTGGTCGGGCCATACAGCATGCCTGCTCGGCGTGGCCTGCGCTTCCCAGAGCGAGCCCAGCCCCAGCATTCTCCTGATCTGCTCCAATGAGAGCACTTCTTTGGAATACGCTTCCGCCGCCAAAGCCTCAAGAGCAGCACGGCCGAGATTCTGGAATCCCGCGCCAAGCTCGGCAGCCAGATCATCAGGTATGTCCACGGTGAAGGTCATTGGCAAAAAGATATGCCATCTCTCATCCTCCAGCAAATCCCAAAATGCCATGCCGTAGTCACCAAGTGATAGGTATCAGGCATTGAAAATCGACATCCAAGAGCTTTATTAGCACTTCCCTGCATCTAACGAGTTCAGATCTGTGATCCACGGGTCGAGCGGGTGTTTTTCCTGGAGGAGTTCAGGATTCGTGGGGCCGCCGCGTTCGCGGATTTCCTTTTGGATGATGGCGAGGAGTTGCGCTGCTCTCTGAAATACGGGATTGCTGCGAGCATCTCCCGGACTGTCATCGCGCAGCAGGGATTCGAGAGTTTCGGCATCGTGCCAGCAAAGGCCGGACCCCGCGCTCGAAGGGAGTGGCTCAGCTGCATATTCTCGGCATCTGCATCGGAAACCTCTCTCGATTGGAGTTCCTGCAGGCGCGAGAGGAAAACGTCCAGATGGTGACGGGGATATCGGCGTTCCGGAGCCATGAGTGATTTGATTCCTTGCAGCATGTGACAGACGGGAATTTCATGGCGCCCATGGAGACACTCAACAAACTCACCGAGCAAGCGGCTTCATTGGTCTGGGGGCCATGGCTTGTCGCTCTTCTCTTTGGCATCCATCTTTTCCTGACCATCCGCACGGGGTTCATACAGCGTCATCTCGGGCATGCGATCAAGTTGTCGGTGACGAAGGATGCGGGTTCGCCGGGGGATATCAGCCAGTTTGGCGCGCTGGTGACCGCGCTGGCGGCGACGATTGGAACGGGGAATATCTACGGTGTGGCTGGTGCTGTTCTCATGGGAGGACCTGGCGCGGTTCTCTGGATGTGGCTTACGGGCGTTTTTGGTATCGCCACCAAGTATGCGGAGGCCTTGCTCTCGGTGAAATACCGCGTCACGAACGATCGCGGACAGATGTCCGGCGGGCCGATGTTTGTTTTGGAAAAAGGTCTCAACGCGCGCTGGGCGGGGATCTTGTTTGCCGTCTTCACAGCCATCGCCGCGTTCGGCATCGGAAACATGGTTCAATCAAATGCCATCGCCGACATGATCGTGGCCAAAAAGGACCTGCTCCCGTTTGCGGTCTCGGACATGAATTTGAAAATTGGTGTTGGCATTTTACTTACGGCCATCACAGCCGCAGTCATCCTGGGCGGCATCAGCTCCATTTCAAAATTCTGCACCATTCTCGTGCCGTTCATGGCGGCATTTTACATCCTGGGCTGCCTGATCATGCTGGGCTTGAACTGGGATAAACTCGGCGGCGCGTTGCACCTCATCGTCACCAGCGCATTCACCGGGCAGGCGGCCGTGGGTGGATTCGTCGGCGCGGGCATCGCCGAGGCCATGCGCTATGGAATAGCCCGTGGGCTTTTCTCCAACGAATCCGGGCTCGGCAGCGCGCCCATCGTCGCCGCCGCCGCGCGCACCCGCGATCCCGTGCGCCAAGCGCTCGTCTCCAGCACCGGTACATTCTGGGACACAGTCGTTGTCTGTGCGCTCACCGGTCTCGTCATTGTGTCTTCGGGGGATTGGCAGACGGGCGGTCTCACCAAGGCCACCCTGTGCGACGCCGCTTTCCACAAGGTCGGCATTTTCGGTGACATCATTCTCGTCGGCGGTCTGCTGACCTTCGTTTTCTCGACTATTCTCGGTTGGTCCTACTATGGCGAGAAGGCGATCGAATATCTCGCCGGGGTGAAAGCCATCCGGCCCTACCGCTGGCTGTGGGTCGCGGCGGTCTTCATCGGCTGTGTCTGGAAAAGCGAAGCTGTGTGGAATTTCTCGGACATGATGAATGGCCTCATGGCGATTCCAAATCTTGTGGCGCTCGTCTTGTTGAGCGGTGTGATCGCGACGGAATCCAAGCGCTACTTTTCGAACCGCAAACCAGATTGAACCCGAAATAGAGGTCCAAACAGAATGATCCGCCTACACTCTGTGCCCTGTCTCCTCTGTGGTTAATTCCGATTGAAGCCCATGCCTAAAACCAATGATCCCGCCGAGGCGAAAATCCGCGCCAACTTTGCCTCCATCGCTAAAAAGTGGCTCGAAGAATCGTGCGAACTTTTTCCTGAGCAGGCCAGCAAGCTCGGGTTCCGCCAATACGATCCGCTACTGAGCCGCAACACGCCGGACATCCATCGCAAACACATCGCGCTTCTTGAGCGAACACTGGCTGCGGTGGAAGCTTTGCCTGAAGCGGCTTTCCAAGGCGACGACTGGCTCGACCGGCGGGGTCTGCTGGCGAGGCTTCGCACCGATCTCCTCTCCGAGCGCGACCTGCTTCGCTGGCGCACAAATCCCCAGACGCACTCGAACTCCGCGATCGATGCGATTTTTGAACTCGTCGTGAGGAACTCCGGCAAACTCCGCCACGCACTGCCCGCCATCGAATCCCGGCTGAAAAAAATACCCGCCTACCTGCGGGCTGGTCTGGAGTGTGTGGAAGCGCCCGATCCGCTCTGGACTTCGCTCGGTGTGCAGTCCTGCGCCGGGGCGGTCGAGTTTCTGCATGGCTTGCAGCAGGAACTGTGCAGCCTTTCCAGCAAACCCAAGGCGCTCGCGTTGACGCTGAAAGCCGCCACCAAGGCATTCGAGGAATATGCCGCTGGTATCACCAAGAAAAAGTCCGGGCCGAAAGGTGGTTTCTCCATCGGCCGCGAGCGGTTTGAATTCCTCATCCGCGAGCAACTCGGCCTCGACCTCTCGCTGCCGGAGGCCCGCGCCCTCGGGGAGTATCAAATCCAGCGCCACGAATTCCTCCTCGACCGCGCCGCCCGCCGTCACGGACGCAAATCCGCCCGCGAGATCATCGACCGGGCCGCCGCCGGCTGGACCCCCGAGTTGCCGCTGTTGGATGTTTATCGCGCCGCCACTTCGGACATCAAAGCCCGTCTCGACAAGCTCGGCCTGGTGACGGTTCCCAAAGGCGACACCCTGAAAGTCCTGCCCGTGCCGCCTTTTCTGAAGCACCAATTTCCAACCGCCGCCTACAGTGCGCCGGAGCCGTTTTCGCGCGACCAAACCGGCATTTTTTGGGTGAACGATCTGAGTCTCGATCAAGAGAATCCGGAGAAAAAACTCGCCGAAATCCGTCAGCACCATGGCTTGGAACTCACCACGGTTCACGAAGCCTATCCCGGCCATCACCTGCAATTTGTTGTTCAATTCCAGCATTCCAGCCGCCTGCGCCGGCTTTTTGCGCACTCCATTTTTTATGAGGGATGGACGATGTGGTGCGAGAAGCTGGCTGTGGAGCATGGTCTGGTGGACATTCCCGGCGCGGAGCTGATCCAGCTGCACGATGCCCTCTGGCGCGCGCACCGCATCGTGATCGATTGCGGTTTGCACGATGGCACGCTCAGCCATGCGTCGGCCTCGAAGCGGCTCCAAAGCGGCGTGGGCTTCACCGCCGCCCGCGCGGCTGCGGATGTCAATTGGTATACCTCCAGCCCGACGGTTCCGATGAGCTATCTTCTTGGTCGTCTGGAGGTCGAAAAACTCCACCAGCACTTTGTAGTGGAGGCCTGTTGGCCGCTTAAGAAATTCAATGACTGGATGCTCTCGCACGGAGCCCTCCCCTACAGCTGGATTCGCCGCGTCTGACAGGCTGGCATTGATTTTGCTTCTGTGTGGGATGATGAAAAACAAGCCCATCAAAAGAATCGGAGTTCTGACAAGCGGCGGGGATTGCCCCGGGTTGAATGCGGTCATTCGCGGCGTCGTGCGGGCGGCTGCGGAGCGTGACTGGGAGGTGATCGGATTTGCAGACGGATACGAAGGCATGATCACGCCCGTGCGCTACCGAAAGCTCGATCCCAACGGTGTGGACAGCATTATGCCAATGGGCGGCACGATTCTTGGCACGACTAATCGCGGCCGGTTCGTGGCCAAAGTGGGTGCCGGTAACAAGGCAACTATTCCCAAAGCCATTCTCTCCGAGGCGCGTGAAACATTTGAAGGACTTGGCTTGGATGCCCTCGTTTGTATCGGCGGCGATGGATCACTGAGCACCGCGCTCCAACTTCAAAAAGCGGGCATTCCCGTGGTCGGCGTGCCGAAGACGATTGATAACGATCTGAATGCCACGGCTATGACCTTCGGATTCGACTCCGCAGTGGCCGTGGTGGTCGATGCACTGGACCGCCTGCACACGACCGCGCGTAGCCACAAGCGTCTGATGGTGGTGGAAGTGATGGGACGCCATGCGGGCTGGATCGCTCTTCACGGTGGACTTGGCGGAGGCGCGGATGTGGTTCTTTTGCCAGAGATCCCCTTCCAGATGGATAAATTGGTGCAATTGATAAAAAATCGCACTCAGGATGGATTTGGCAGCACGATGATCGTGGTCGCCGAAGGCGCGAAGGAGAATGGCAAGGAACTTAGCACCAAGTCGGCGAAACTCCGTGCCAAAGGCGAAGTCCGCCTGGGCGGCTTGGGAGAGCGTCTTGCCGAGCAACTCGAAATGTTGAGTGGTCAGGAAGCCCGGTCCGTCGCGCTGGGGCATCTCCAACGGGGTGGAACGCCCAGCGCACTCGATCGGATCTTAGCAACTCGCTTTGGCGTCGGGGCTGTGCGCCTGATCGAGCAGGGAAAATTCGGCCAAATGGTCAGCTACTTGCAATATCATGTCGGCGGCGTGCCCATCGCCAAGGCGGTGGGCACGCTACGCACGGTGGATGCGCATTCTGAAATGGTCGTGGCTGCCAGATCGGTCGGAATTTCCTTTGGCGACAGATAAGTCTGACGCCGGGAGTAGAATTAAGCGGCCTTTGCGCGGTCCAGCTCTTCGGTGCGAAGGAGCACGCGTTGGCGCATGATTTTTCCCGAGGTGAATTTGACGATCGCGCGCGGAGGAATTTCCACTGTTTCCTGTGGTTTTTTAGGGTTGCGACCGATGCGCATTTTGGTGAGGCGGACTTCAAAAACACCAAAGTTTCGAAGTTCCACATTGTTTCCTGTGGCAAGCCCCTCAGTGATTCCTTCGAGCGTCAATTGAACCACGCTGAAAACCTCTTGTTGTGTGAGGCCAGTCTTTTCGCTGATTTGTTTGACGAGATGGTTCTTGGTAAAATTTGGCATAAGCGGTTTTTCATAGGTTTATCAGGAGAAATTTGCAAGATATCTGCTCGAAAAATAAAGCATAACCAGTCCCGTGCGACAAAACTCATCCCTGTCGATTAAGCGAAAAACCTGCTTTAGCTGACAATTCGAGCCATTGCCAAACCCAGCATGGTGGCACCGAGCCCGCTTGCCGCCGAGGCGACCAGGTAGAGGGCAAAAAATGCAAACCGCCCGTCGCGCAGAAAGCGCTGCAGATCCACGGCCAGCGTCGAAAAGGTGGTGAGTGATCCGCAGAAGCCAACGCCAACGGCAACATAAAAAATATGAGGAATCGACCCTTGGAAAAAAAGCCCGGCGATCAGGCCCAGAAGAAGCGAACCAAGCGCATTCACAAAAAGCGTCCCGAAAGGAAATTCCGCTTCGGATGCCATCGCACGCTTTGCGCTTGTGTGGACAAAGCCCCCGAGGTGGTAACGCACAAGAGCACCGATAGAGCCCAGCACGGCGATAAGCAGAAATTCGATCATAGTCGAGCGGCTTGCGTTTTTGTGCCGAGCCTTGCGCCGGCCCAGACCACGGCGATGCCGCATACAAAGCTGACTCCGAAATAAAGCACAGCGTGCGTCAATGAGCCGGAGCGCAGCATTTCCAGCGCCTGGAGATTCACCGTGGAAAAAGTGGTGAACGCTCCGCAGAAGCCGATTCCCGCAAAGCAGCGCAACCACTCGCCGTTCGCGCGGCCCATTTCAGCTCGTGCCAGAATCCAGCCAAGAAAGAACGCGCCGGCCAGATTCACAGTCAATGTGCCCCAAGGAAATTTGATGCTTGGAGGCAGTAACCAAGCCGCAGCAAGATCGACTCCATGACGCGAGAGCGCACCCAAGGCACCACCAATTGCAATCCAGAAAGATGGGCTTTGGACACCGGTTTTCACGCCTTGGTATCAGGCGCATTGCACCGACATGGTGCGGAACTGTAGACGAAGGGAGAGCGTCCGCATGCCGTGCTAGGAAAAGAGTCTCAGGACGGCCTCGTGAGCCGAATTCGCTTGTCCGGATAGCGCCGTGGCTGCATCGGAGAGGACATGTTTTTGGGAGCGGGCGGCGGTTTCCTTTGCGGATTGGGGGGTGGAAATTTTTTCAGCTGCCATGGTGGGGCAGGGCTGGAATTTTGCGGTGGAAACCGAGATTTCGCGGAGCTTGGCTTGCTCTTTTTGATTCTCCTCGCGGGCGGCGAGGATGGCTTCGTGCAGTGAAGCCGTAGGGTTTTCCGCTCTCATGAGCGGCCGGTGGATGCTTACCATGTCTGCGATTGCCGGAGCCTGCACAAAGAGCGGCTGCTCTTCGCCGTCGTGAGTGAACAGGTCGAGACCGTTGAATTTTTCGCCTGTGAGGGATTGGAAAACATCGAGGAAATCCTGCCGCTCAGGGGAGTTCACAAACAGGCTCTCGATTTGCCCGAGTGCGGAATCTTGCGTTTGAAGAAAGGAAAGGGATTCGTTGAGGCGCGCTTGAAAATCCCTTGCTTCTCGAATGGCTGCTGCGGACTTGCCTGTATGCGTTAGGTCGCAGGAATCGCTGAGCGGTTCCTTTTGGCGTGCGGCAGGGTTCGGCCGGTGCTCGGTGCGCCGGTCATGAGCGTGCCTCTCCTGAAGCCCATTTGCGGCAAACGCGGAGGCATTATTCGTTTTGATTGTGAACGACATATCCTTTGTCTTGTTGTGCGGATTCCGTTCCGCTTTCGGGCTCACGCGGGTTTGCGCCTGCCAAGTTAGATATCGGCATTTCGCACGCCGGATTTAGAAATAAATCCAGATGCTGCGAGAGTTTCTGCTGGGCCACCCGAACGGGGTGGGCGCTCAGGGCGTCGGCGTGGGGGTAGGAGTCGGGGTGGGCGTATAGCCGGGCACACCTCGGCTGGCGAGAATCTGCCCGATGAGATCGACCGCGCCGGCGCTGTCGAGGCCTTGGTTGTTCGCCTGCTTGGTGAGGTTGGAATCGTAGGTGGCCGTGGCTTCGCTGGAACCCGCGTATCCATATTCGAACGAGGTCGTTCTGTTGCCAGTGCTGGCGTTCACTTGAGCGCCACTCGCGAGGAAGAATCCCCGCATTTTCCTCGCCAGATTTGCGCGCTGGTCGCCGCCGATGTTGCGGTTCGATTCGACGGCTCCGATGATTTGCAGCGCGGCGTTGTCGGTTCCTGAAGAAGTTCCGAACACTACGGCGTGGTTGTAACCGGAGTAGTCGAGCATGGTGGAGTAGTTGCCAGTGACGAGTCCGGCCGTCTGGTAAAAGGCGAAGGTGTTCGGGTCTGTGAGAACGATCACGGACGAGAATGTGGAAGCTGCGAGGTCCACAACCAGATACCCGCTATTAAAGAAGGTGTAATTTACGCTGCGGCCGGTTTTTTCAAGGGAGAGATCGTAGATGAGCAGTTGGGCTTGGGCGGCAGAGACAAGAAGGGTCAGGCTCGCAAGGAGGGAGCAAAAAATGCGCTTCATCATGTTTTAAAGCTAAGGGCTTGTCGAATCGGGGTCAACTTCTCGTTGGGTGTCTTTTCCTTTTGAAATGAAGGAGGCACTCGTTGCCGAGGGGTTCCATTTTTGCCAATCGAAAATCGAGTGGCTTTGCTAAAAAGTCGCTGGGCAGGCCGGTGAGCGTGGGTGCGGCGGCCCCGCCGAAGAGCACAGGTGCCAAGGTGAGGTGGATTTCGTCGAGGAGGTCGGCGGCGGCGAGGGAGCGAAGGAGCGCACCGCCTCCTTCGCAGACGAGGGATTTGACCCTATATTCGTTGCGGAGCATGGCGAGCGCAGCGACGAGGGGAACGCTGGCGGATTCGAAAAGATGCAGGTCGCAGAGCGGCGCGAGGGTGGCGCGGAGCTTTTGCGGCATGCGCGTGGTCGAGAGAATGACAACCGGCGAACCGGTGTGCTGGAAGATTTTCCAGGCGGGATCTATTTTCCCGGCGTTGCTGATGACGACCCGCAGGGGCTCGGGTGGCAGATTTTTTGCAATGCGGGCGGCGCGGAGTTGTTCACTCGAGAGCCGCATCGACATGGTGTCGGCGGCCACCGTGCCGCGTCCGGCGAGGACCGCATCGTGCCGAGCGCGGATCTCGCCGATGCGCACCTTGTCTGCCGGCGAGGTGAACTGCGAAGGCGTGAGGTTTTTTGTGCTGATCTTGCCATCCGCCGTTATGGCGAAGTGGGCGTGAACTTTCGGCCTCATGCGTCGGGTGCACGGCCGGCTTGGATATTGTGCTCGACGCGTTTTTCGAGGTCGTCGACGGATTTTTCCATTTCCGCGAGGGAGGTGGGTTCGGTCGACCGGTAGGAGAGATAGATGGCGCCGCCGACCAGGCTCCAGAAGACTTGCATCATAAATCCGGAAAGAGATACCAGCGTGGCAATCGGCTCGGGTGTGGCGTAAAGCGCACCAAGGATTTTGATGAAGAGGCCTTCGCGGAGGCCCGCGCCTCCGACGCTGATTGGCAGGGCTGTGACGGTCGCCACGATCGGCATGACGCAATAAATACCGAGCAGGTTCAGACCCGCCGCGAAGGCTTTGGCTCCGAACCAGAATGTGGAGAACATGAGAAGGTGTGCGGGAATCGAGAGCAGAAATGCCATGCCGACGGATTTGCCCGCGCGGGCATACTCCACGAATGCACCTGCTGCCTCGGCGATCTTGTCGCGCGCGGGGAGCCAACGCGGCAGTTTGGTCGCGAGGTCGAGCCGCCCCGTGAGCCAAGCCGCGAAAATGAAGCCGATCGATCCTCCCAAAATGACGGCTGCCGTGAAGACGCCGTAGCGGGTCACCTCGTGCTTCATGAGATCGTCCCAACGCAAGAGTATGACCACAGAGGAAACGGCTGCCAGAGCCAAGACGCCGACGACGCGGTCGATAAAAACACTTAGCAGCGCACCGGCTTTTTTATCTGGGGCCTCGCGCATGATGAGAAAAATTTTGATAATGTCGCCGCCAGTTGATCCCAGCAGGAAGAGGTTGAAAAACATTCCGATGAGGAGGATTCGCAGGCTTCGCCAGTAGGAAATGACGATGCCCTGCACCTCCAGAAGGATGAGCCAGCGTTTGGCTTGGAGGAGAAGTCCACCGCCGAGTGCAGCCAGGCCGGGCACGAGCCACCAGTTGTTCGCGGCATCCAGCGCCGCGAGGAGTTTTTGGTTTTGCTCTGGATTGCGGAAAATCCACCAGAGGAGGCCGACGGTGATGACGACTTGGATGGCGGTGAGAAGATGGCGTTTCATGGATTACGGGAATTTTTTATTCCACGCCTCGACGGCCTTCACAATGTCAGCCGCTTGCGTGCGGGGTGACATTTCTAAAACGGTAGCGCACTTTTTGGGAAGGAGGGGAACGAGTTGGTCAAAGGGCGTCTCGCCGGTAAAAGGGGGGCAGTGGTCGCGGAAAGGCGGGCGTGTGTCGTGGATGTGGCAACCGATCAGGCGAGGAGCCATCTTTTCTAGGTGCTGGGCATGGTCGATGAGGCCCAGGTTGTGTTTGATCTGGGCGTGGCCGAAGTCGTGCCAGTAGCCCGTGTGAGCGGCATCGAGGTGCTGAAGGAAGTCGGGGAAATCGCGCTCGGAGGGAACGGCTTCGTAATACTCGCGGTTTTCGATGCCGAGCTTCACACCGCGCTTGCCAGCATGGGATACAGCTTCGCCAAGGAGCTCCAAGACCCGCGCGTTGTGAATATCAGAAACTTTCTCGCGCGCCTGAACGGCATCGAGTTTTCGTTTCATAAATTCACGAGAGTAAATTTTTCCCTGCTCCACCATCTTGCGCAGCGGGACTGTGAGATTCAGGGAGCGGATGCGGCCGGTGTGCACCACGACAAAAGGCGCGCCGAGTTTTTCAGCCCAGTCGATGGTGGAAAGGGTGAGCCGCAGGGCGCGGTCGCGGTCCTTGGGGCGGTGGGAAGTGAGCTCGTAACAATCCGGTGAGTCGGTGAGAACCTCCACCGGCATGGGCAGGAAATTGTGAACACTGGAGATCGTGAACTTGTGCCGCTCGCGGGCTTGGAGCACGCCCTCGAGCTGCGAGGAGCGAATGCCGTGGCTCAGCTCCAGCGAGTCGAAGCCAAGCGAGAGAATTTCCTCCACCATGCTGCGGCCATCCGGATGCCGCCAAGAATTCCAGCAGGTGGAAAGGGAGAGTTTCATTTCAGATCAACCTCAGAGGATGCGTTTTGCTGTTTCAATGCCGGATCGCAAGGCCGCCTGTATGCTGGCTCCGCGATCCCAGTCTCCGCAAGCATAGACATTTTCAGGAAGATCGGGGAAGGCATTCCTTGCAGCGAAGCCGGGCGGCTGGCTGGGAACCGCATACGGCACATGGATGGTTTCCAAATGCTCGAGTGCGCCTGCTGCTTGAGGAAAAACACCAGCGATCTCGCGTGCGGCCTCTTCGGCAAGCTGCGATGTGGAGAGGCCGCTCCCCTCAAGAACGGTTGCGGAGATCAAATGCCAACCCGGCGGCGCGAATTCGGGGGCGATGTTTGTGATTTGAACAAAGTGCCTAACCCGTCGGCGAGCACCCTCCGGCAACACAAGGCACCGCTTTTGGTAGAGGGATTTTTTTGTTTTGAAATACACAACAGAAACGCCGTGCGCAGGCGCCGGGGCTGGCAAACGGAGGAGTTGGCAGAGCGATGGCTCGTCGAGAGCGAGGATGATCTTATCGGCGCGAATGGTGTCACCATTTTCGAGAACGAGGCCGTGAGGCTCGTGGGAAATGGCTGCAACGCGGGTGTTGAGGTGAATTGCGCTGGATGGCAACTGCGCGGCAAGCGAGTCGGGGAGGGCCTGGATGCCGGCAGCGGGAATCCAAGCGCGGCCAGTGAGAAATTTTTTCAGGTAATAGAGGAAAAGCCCGGCGCTTGTGGAGAGCTCGTTGTCGAGCAGCACGCCTCCAAAAAAGGGTTGAGCGAAACAGGCGAAAAATGACTCCGAAAATCCGCGTTGCTTGAGAAACACCCGCGTCGGGACATCCCTCACCGAGGCGCAACGGGCGACGAGCTGGTCCGTCGGAGTGAGCAGCAACATCGCTCCCAGCCTTGCCAAGCGGAGTTTGTCTGGAATGGAAAACGCTGGCGAAATCAGCGCGGAGATTGGGTTTTCAAAGGGACTCGCCAGATGCGTGAGGCGCTGCCCGTCATGCAACAAGGCTCCCGATTCAAACCAGCAGGGTCGCAGGGAAGCGATGTTGCAAACGGAGGCAACCGCACCATAAGAACTCAGGACGACTTGAAAGCCGTGATCCAGCGTAAAGCCGTCCCTGCGCGTGGTGCGCTGGCGGCCACCCATTACGGAGGCCGCCTCGAAGAGCACAAATTCTTTACTAAACCGTCGTAGCTCCAGAGCACACGCCAATCCAGCAAGCCCGCCTCCTACGATGGCAATCATGCCGCGAGCTTAATCAACCGAACGCAAAAGCGAAAGTGATTCGCTCTGCGGCTGAGTCGATGTGATTTTAGGACTGTGTGTTTGGCTGACCGTATTGTGGAGCACTGGCTCCATATTGCGTCTGGGCCTGGGGGACTGGCTGCGTAAATTGCGCGTTCGGGTTCAGATATCCGGGAGCAAATTGTGAAACGCCCGTATTCGTGTAACCTCGATCACGCAAAAAAACTAGTAGCGCACGTCTAATGAGGGTGCTTATTTTCCGGTCGCCTTCGGCGATCGCTGCTCGCTCGGCTGCGTTGAGTTCGTCGTCCGTCAGACGCACGGTGATGCGCTGATCCATTTTTTGGTCGTTGATCATGTAAAGAGATTTATTTTGCCTTTTAAGAAACTCAACCAAAAAGTGATGCCCGAAAGCAGGTCTTTTGCTTGTGCTTCCAGATGTCATCTATCGTCCAAGTTCAAGAACATGGCAAGCATCCGTTGATGGGGTAAATGCCTGAGGCCGTCTCTTTCAGTTTACCGAAATTTTCGAGTGAAGCAGAAGTGTCTTTATTGTCGTAAAAAAGATCGTGCCTTGAGCACCAATTTTGATGTAGCGCAAATCCGTGATTCGCTTTTGCTACAAACCCTCAGGAACGCCGCCGGGCACTCTGAACGCCCCTGCGGGCTCATCAGGCGCTGCCAAAATGAGGTTGATCCAATACGATTCCGAGACGTTGCTGGACGAGGAATTCTCAGACTGGGACTCGCTCATGGCGAAATACGATCCAGCGAAAGTGAACTGGATCGACATAGAGGGACTGGGTGATGTGCCGCTGCTGGAGCGGGTAGCCGAGCGTTTTGGTCTGCATGCGCTGGCAGTGGAGGATGTCTTGAACACAGCGCAGCGGCCCAAAATCGAGCCTTTCGAAAACCACTTTTTCATCGTGAGCGAGATGATTTATTTTCAGGAAGGCGATGAGTTGTGTTTCGAGCAGGTGAGCTTGTTTCTGGGGGAATCGTTTTTGATCACGATTCAGGAGGATGCCGGGCACGATGTATTTGAATCGGTGCGGACTCGCTTGAAATCAGGGCGCGGGTATGCCCGCCGCATGAAGCCGGACTACCTCGCCTATGCACTTCTCGACGCGACCGTGGATCAGATCTTTCCCGTGCTGGAATCGGTCGGGGACAGCATCGAAGAAGTCGAGGAGGAGTTGCTGGAAAAGCCGGTGCGGAGCAGCTTGAGGAAACTCTACGAGGCGAAGAGGCTTCTTCTGGCACTGCGCCGCGCGGCTTGGCCGCACCGGGAGATTTTCAGCACTCTCATGCGCGATGATTCCGGTCTCGTGACACGGGCAACTCAGGTGTATGTGCGAGATTGCTACGACCATGTCACGCAGATCATCGACATCATTGAGAGCTACCGCGACCTCAGCGCGGGGCTGATGGACCTTTACCTCTCGAGTGTGGGATTCCGCACAAATGAAATCATCCGTGTCCTGACCATCGTTTCGGTTTTGTTCATCCCACTCACATTTTTAGCCGGCGTTTACGGGATGAATTTCAATACCGAGTTTCCAGCGAACATGCCGGAGCTTTCCTGGCCCTTTGGTTATGTTTTCTTCTGGGGATTGTGCGTGCTGATCTCCGGCGGGATGCTCGTATTTTTCAAGCGCAAGCGCTGGTTTTGATGTGATTCACCTCAGCTGGGCGAGGATCACATGGCAGGTGATGGTTTCTTTAACTTCGGACCTATCCTTGCTGACCGAATTCGTTTTTCCCATGATGGTGCGGATGGCAACAACTTGTGGGGCACCAGCTGTAAGGGAGGCGGAGCCTGCGTAGGATCGGCTCAAGAATCGGCGGAGCCCGGCGTCGACACCTTCGGAGAGGCGGATTTCCACTTGGAGCGAATTGTTTTTCAAGCTGCCTGTCAGATCCGCGCGGGAGTTCCCGAGGCGCGTGGAGGAGCTGAGTGTGGCAGTGGATGGAATGGATTGGCAAAAGAGGACTTTGCCGCCTTGGAGATACCGCACGCTGGTGACGGTGCGATCGGCATTTGTGATTTCCGCCAAGCTCACACCGGCCAGCGCGGCGTTGAGTTCGGCAGCGGTTTTTACTTCTGGAAATTGCACGACAGCCAGATCAAGTTGAGCGGCAAATGCGGAAAGTGTCTGCAAAAGAAAAACAAGGGCTGCAAGGCGGATCATGCCTCCGGATTTATTCCTGCGTGCTGAATTGGCAATGAGATTTTCATGGGCCACTCATGACCGGGAGCCGCGCAGCGCGCACTCTTGGCAGAGCGCAGACTGCCGCGCGGTGATCGCTTGCGTGCACGGAATGAATGGCTCCGGCGAGCAATTTCATCCACTCCCGGAGCGGATTCCCGGCTATGCATTCCACGCCCTCGACCTGCGCGGGCAGGGCAGTGACCACATCGCCGCGAGGCGCGGGGCGGCGCTGGAATTTGAGACGCAAATGCTCGACATCGCGGCCTTCGTTGCCGCCTTGCGAAAGTCCTACGAGGGGCGCCCGGTTTTTCTCATGGGTGAAAGCATGGGCTCTCTCCTCGCGGCTGGATACGCGGGCTGGTCCCGCCAAAGCGGCGAGGCCGTCCATGCGGTGGATGGTGTGATTTTATCCGTTCCAGTCGTGGGCTTGCGGCGGCCCGTGCCTGGATCTGTGCGATGGGTTTTACGCCGCGTGGCAGCCGTCGCGCCGGGGTTCAGGCTCACGCCAAGCCGGTTTGTAAATGGAAAATCCATCTCCCCGCCGCTGACGCGGGATCGCGCCTATCAAGATTCCCTGAGTGAAAAACCGCATCACATCCCCGGATTTAGTCTGCGCTTCCTGGTCGAGTTGGGGGATCTCATCGAAAACAGCGCTTCATTGGCTGCGAGAATCCATACGCCAACTCTTGTCCTCGCGGCGGGTCAGGACTGCTTTGTCAAACCCACTCAAATCGACTCTTGGTTTGAAAAAATCCCGTCGCCGGACAAATCGCTGCGCCACTATCCCGAGGCCTACCATCTGCTCTGGCATGATTGGGACCGCGACCTCGTGGTCTCGGATATCGCCGGTTGGCTTGACCAGCGGACCTTCATTTGAAGGTGCCGGGGTCTTTTCCCTTGAACCTTTTGACTCCTTTGCTGAACGATCAGTCCATGCTCATCGACACACACGCCCACCTCGATTACCCGGACTTTGAAACAGACCTTGAGGAGGTCATTAACTCGGCCCGCCAGGCCGGTGTTCAGCGTATCATCACTATCGGAACAGGCTTGGAAAGCAGTCGCCGGGCTGTTGAGCTGGCGGAGAGGTTCGATTGTGTGCACGCGGTTGTGGGCCTTCATCCCACCTATGTCGATGAGGAATCGGAAGGCTGGCTCGAAGGCCTCCGCGCGCTCGCCTCGCATCCCAAAGTCGCCGCCATCGGCGAGACCGGCATGGACTACCACAACCTCCCCTCTGAAAAACTCGCCTCGGCAGCAGGCATTAGCGCCCTGCAGGCGGAAACAGCGGATGATACCGAGGCGGCGATCAGGGATGGCGCCTACAAAGCCGCGCAGGCCGAGGCTTTCACCGCGCAACTCGACCTCGCTGCGGAGTTCGGACTCAATGTGGTCATCCATCAGCGCGATGCCTGGGATGACACGCTGGATATTTTAAAAGACTACACCGGTCGCCTTCGCAGTGTGTTCCATTGCTTTGGCAATACGCCGGATCAGGCAAGGGAAATCCTCGCACTTGGACACCTTGTTTCCTTCACCGGCATCGTGACATTTAAAAATGCCGCGCTTGTCCGGGATGTTGTCGCCGCCATTCCTCCGAACGCCTTCATGGTGGAAACCGACTGCCCCTACCTTGCTCCTG
Source organism: Terrimicrobiaceae bacterium (assembly GCA_044353785.1). Taxonomy (GTDB): domain Bacteria; phylum Verrucomicrobiota; class Verrucomicrobiia; order Chthoniobacterales; family Terrimicrobiaceae; genus UBA967. Next base: position 7,077 of record JBILBH010000034.1, on the reverse strand, counting down.
TGCCGCACCGGGGCAAGCGTTGCGAGCCAGCGCATACGCGGCTTGTGGCCGAAAGAATCGCTGAAGTGCGCGGCGCGACACTCGAGGAAATAGCCGCCATTACCACAGGGACCGCCGAGGCGTTTTTCCGGTTGTGAACTCGCGGCTGCTGGGCTGATTTACCGATTGCAATCGGGCATCCACTTCCACAAAGTGAATGCAGTTTTCAAACCATGAGCCAATTCAACGCACTCGACCAACTCAAGCAATTCACCACCGTCGTAGCCGACACGGGTGACTTCGAAAGCATCCGCGCCTACGAGCCGCAGGATGCCACCACCAACCCCACGCTCATTTTCAAGGCCGTCCAGCAGGCGGAATATAAGCCGCTCCTCGAAAAAGCCATTGCAGACAACCGCGGATCCTCGCTCAGCGGCTCCGCCCTGCACCGCAAGGTCATCGACGACCTGCTCATCGCCTTCGGTCGCGAAATTCTCTCGATCGTTCCCGGTCGCGTTTCCACCGAAGTGGATGCCCGGCTCTCTTTTGATGTGGAAGCAACAGTCGAAAAAGCACGCTATCTCATCGGTCTCTACGAGAAGCTTGGCACACCCCGCGAGCGCGTTTTGATCAAGATCGCCTCGACCTGGGAAGGTGCGCAGGCCGCTGCCATCTGCCAAAAAGAAGGCATCAACTGCAATCTGACCCTGCTTTTCTCGCTTCCTCAGGCCATCGCCTGCGCCGAAGCGGGCGTCCGCCTCATCTCGCCTTTCGTCGGCCGCATTTACGACTACTACAAGGCAAAAACCGGTAAGGAATATGTCGGCGCCGAAGACCCCGGCGTGGAATCCGTTCAGAAAATTTTCACCTACTACAAAAAGTTCGGCTACAAAACCCAAGTCATGGGCGCCAGCTTCCGGAACACCAGCCAGATTCGCGAACTCGCCGGCTGCGACCTCCTCACGATCGCTCCCGAGCTTCTCAAAGAACTCAAAGAGTCCTCGGACTCTGTGACCCGCAAGCTTGACGAATCGACCGCAGCCACAGCCAGCGTTGAAAAAATCGAGATGAATGAAAAAACTTTCCGTTGGATGCTCAACGAAGACGCCATGGCCACGGATAAGCTTGCCGAAGGTATCCGGAAATTTGCCGTCGATATCGTTCAGCTTGAACAAATCATCGCAAAAAGCTTCTAACATTCCATGCCAAGAAAAACCCTGCTCGCGATTTTCGGTCTCGCCCTCGCTGCCTCAGCCTCCCTGCATGCGACAACCCGTGTGACCGATTATCCGGGCTCGGTAACCTTGCTCCTGGAAATGCCCGGCGTCCGCTCGGACCTCGGCCTCAGTTCGACGCAAACCGCTCAAATCCACAGCCTGCGGCGCGAGTTGAAATCCCGCTCCCAAGCTCTCTTAAAGGTGCCTTCCGTAGCCTCTACCGGTCTCACGCCGGACCAGCGACTCTTCGCGCTCATCGATGGCAACAATGCCAGGGCGCTCGCACTTCTCACGCCTGCCCAGTTCGTACGCTTCAGCGAGATTCAAAACCAGATTCTTAGCTACAGCATGCTGGTCTCCCCGCAGATTCAAAAACAACTCCGCCTCACATACCGGCAAAAAACTTCCATCGAAGCTCTGCGCGTCCGAGGGTTGGAATTTGTTTCGGAAATCAACCGCTCCCACGGATCCGGCGCCGTCTCGCACAAAAACCGCGTTGATATTCTGCGCGACTATCGCGTGCGTCAGGCCGAGGAAATGAAAGCCCTCCTCACCCCCGCCCAGCGAAATGCCTTCGCCGCCCTCTGCGGCAAGCCGCTCGCCAAGAGCTGACCGCTGTCCAATTGATTTGGAACCGGCTGTTGTTCCTCCACGCACCCTCAGCACGCCATCCCAAAAAAACCGCGAAGAAATTCCCGGCCCTCTAATGCGGTTTAAAAATTCATAGCCAAAAGAGAGGAAATGACTCTGGCTTCTTGATCGTTCCCGTCTCTCGCTGAGCGGTTCCCAGCACTTTCCTGCGATCATCAAATATTTTCCAAACCACCTCATTTATCATCGTTCACAGGATTCGCGTAGGCTGCTCTTTTGCTGAAAGAGCGCCTTGAAAGAGGCCCGTCGCTTGCGAGATGAGCTACCCCATTGATCTCCTCTGGGAGAAGCTGTGAGACTCGTGTGAAGCTTCTTTAAATAAAAATCCGCAGTGTTCAAGTGCCTGTTTCGAGTGCGACGGGACACATCGGAATGTTACGAATTCTTTACAATAAATCGATATCGCATCTCACCGGGAGGGATACTTGTGGCCACGATGAAATTCGTCGCAATCCATTTTCTGGCGCTCAAAAAGCAAATCACGGTCCTCTCCACCGTATTCGTCTGCTCACTTGTTTCCACTGCGCTGGCACAAACCAATGCATCTTTCCCATACGGCGTAGCTTCGGGAGATCCCTACAGCGATTCGGTCGTCCTCTGGACCAAATTCGCACCGGCGGGAAACTCGACGAGCAGCCAAGATGTGACTTGGCAAATTTCGACATCCCGAACCAATTTCTCATCACCGGTTGCCTCAGGCATGGTTCAAGCCTCAAGCGCCAATAACTTCACAGTGAAGCTTATTGCCTCGGGACTCCAAGCTGGGACAGAATACTTCTATCGATTCACGACAAACGGCGGTGCATCGGTTTCACCTGTTGGACGAACAAAAACCTTGCCCACCGGATCAGTCGACTCGGTGAGACTTGCATTGTTCAGCTGTTCCAACCTGACAGCAGATCCCTTCTATGCCTACGATAAAGTAGCTCGCAAAGGAGACTTCGACGCTCTGGTGCATGTTGGTGACTACATCTACGAATATGGTCCCGGCGGATACGCCGCAGCAGAATCCCAGGCCGCTGTTTTGGGCTTTGAGCCAAACAAGGAGCTTTTAACACTTGAAGACTACCGCACCCGCTACGCTCAATACCATCGCCAAAACTCCCTCCAGTCCGCCCGTGCCTCAGCCCCGCTCATCACCGTCTGGGACGACCATGAAACGGCAAACGATTCCTATAAAGATGGCGCAGAGAACCATGACCCGGGAACCGAAGGTGCTTGGAATGAGCGAGTGACTGCGGCCTTGGAAGCCTACTACGAATGGATGCCAATCCGCGAACCCTCGAGCGGCAACCGCCGGGAAGCCTATCGCTCTTTTGACTTCGGCAATCTCCTCTCCCTGCACATGCTCGAAACACGCTTGACCGGTCGAGACAAACAAATCTCCCTTGCCCCCTCTGAGACTGATGTCCAGACCCGAATCAATCAGATTTTGTCAAATTCCACGCTCACAAGTTACTATGCAACGACTTATGGCTTAACCCCTCCAGCCTCGGAAACTGATTTTCCCACCTTCGGTGCGGCCTTGGCCACTCCGGTTGTCAACGAATTGGTCTACGCCAACGTTGTTGAAATGTATTCCGGTAATCGCACGCTCCTCGGTGCAACCCAACTCGGCTGGCTGCAAGACGAAATGGTCACCTCCAATGCAACTTACCAAGTGCTTGGTCAGCAAGTACTGATGGGAAATATGGTCATGCCGGCGGAACTCCTTTTGGAACTCGCTGGGGGAACCGTGAATCCCTCCACCATTGCCAAATACCTCACACCGGTTGCCAAAATGGCTGCTGGCATGCCTTTTAGTTCCTTGAATGCAACCGAACAGGCTGATTACACCAACGCCAACGCGCTCCCATACAATGAAGATGCTTGGGATGGATACGGAAAAGATCGAGAAACAATTCTCCAAACGGCACTTGCTCACAACAAAAAACTCTTCGTCTTTTCTGGAGACACACACAATGCTTGGTCCAACCAACTTAAGACCATGTCGCCGACATCGGCCGGTCTCGCTCCTCTGGGCACCGTGGCCGGAATTGAATTGGCGACACCAGGTGTTTCCGCTCCGGGCATTGAAAAATACTTCCCCGGCCAAGAAGACATTCTGCGCCAGCTTTTCCTTGGTTACAGCCCGGGCTTGAAATTCGCCAACCTCGCCAACCGCGGCTTCCTCGATGTCACCTTCACTCCCGAGAAAGTGCTCGCGAAGTATTACCTCAAGCAGACCGGTGCCGGACAAAAAGATTGGAAAGTGCAACCCATCGAGATTGCCTCGGCCACTCCCACCACACTCTCCATCAATGCAACCACCACCGAGGAAAATGATTACCGACTGCAAGTCCTTCACGCCTCGGATATGGAAGCGGATGTCGTCTCTCTCGAAACCGCGCCCCGTTTTGCCGCGCTCGTTGATAAACTCGAAGACAGCACCGAGGTGGACGCCTCCGTGACGATCGCCGCCGGTGATACCTTCATCCCCGGCGCCTTCCTCTCGGCTGGCAACGATGCCACGACAAAGGATTCTCTGAAACTCGCTCTCGGGCAACTTTTCGGGTTCAATGCCAATGGCACGGCGACTGACCTTCGGGAGAGCGCCGGCCGTCCCGACATCGCCATTCTTAATGCCATCGGCTTCGATGCCTCCTGCATCGGCAACCACGAGTTTGACCTCGGCTCCACCGAGTTCGCCAGCATCATCCTGCCCGATGTCCGCTCCGGCGGTCTATCCAAGCTCCGCCACTACGGAGCCTCCTTCCCCTACCTGAGCGCAAACCTCGACTTCAGCGCCGTGCCATCGAGCGAGTCCGCCCTCGCCGCGCGCACCACTTCCTCGGTGCTCCCCGTTTCCAGATTCCGGGCAAATCCCTCCACGGATTCCACCTATGTGAGCACAAACTCCACGCACATCGCCCAGCACCCGAAGATTGCGAAATCAGCAATCATCGAGCGTGGAACCCAAAAAATCGGTGTTCTCGGAGTCACGCCTCCGGACTTGGCAAATATTTCCTCACCTGGCCGCGTGACAGTGACCGGACCGCAAGGTGCCGCAGTCGTGAGTCCACGCACCTACGACCTCGATGCTCTGGCCGCACACCTGCAACCAGTTATCGATGATCTCAAGAGCAACGGATGTAATAAGATCATCCTCGCAACCCAACTCCAGCAAATCGAGAATGAAAAAGGCCTCGCCTCCAAGCTCGACGGGGTTGATATCATCGTCGCCGGCGGATCGGGAACGATCTATGCCAATGACCCAAATAATCTTCTGCCTGGAGATACCGCCGCAGGCACCTACCCCTACTTGACCACTGATAAAGGCAACAGAACCGTCGCCGTCGTCAGCACAGATGGCCAACACCAATACATCGGTCGCCTTCTCGTTGATTTCAACGCCAATGGTGAAATCGTTGGAACCGGGGGTGATACGATTCCTGCGACGGCCGCCCAAGTCACTTCCCTCTGGGGCTCGGATTCCAGCAATGCCTACGCAGCGGGCACCCGCGGAGGAACTGTCAAGGCCCTCACCGACGCAGTCGGTGCCGTCATTAATAGTAAAGATGGTCTTATTCTCGGTAAGTCCTCGGTTTACCTCGAAGGTCGCCGCACCGCCGTCCGCCAACAGGAAACCAATTTCGGCAATCTCTCTGCCGATGCCAACCTCTGGTATGCCAAGCAGTATGACGCCACCACCCGCGTGTCGCTCAAGAACGGCGGCGGCATCCGAAATGCCATCGGAAGCACCAGCGCAAACGGAACGCTTCAGCCCACCAAGGCCAATCTCACGGCAAACAAAACCGCCGGCGACATTTCCCGCTTGGATATCGAAGATTCCCTCAAATTCAACAACGCACTCACTGTCCTCACAGTCAAAGCTTCGCAACTCAAAATGCTCCTCGAGCACGGCGTTGCTGGAAGCAACGGCAGCGGTGCGGACAAAAACACCCCCGGCCAGTTCAGTCAACTCGGGGGACTCGTCGCCGCAGCGGACTTGAGCCGCGCCGCGCAAACCTACACTTCAAGCAACAATGTCATCTCCACAGTCAACGCCGGCGAGCGCATCCGCTATGTGGCTCTCACCGATGCACAAGGCAACCCCACAGATGTCATCGTTGCAAATGGACAAGTCCTTGAGCCAGACCGCCTCATTCGCATGGTCACCCTCAACTTCCTTGCCAACGCAGGCTCCACCGGTTCCGACTTCGGCGGGGACAACTACCCATTCCCTTACATCTCCCGCCTGAATGGCGTCGAATCCTACGACCGTAAGGATCTCAACTCTGGCTCGCTAACTCCAGCCTTGCCGGGCAACTTCCCCGCGCTCAGCACCTTTGCGGGCAACGGCACCGAGCAGGACGCCTTTGCCGAATACCTCCTCGCCTTCCACAGCACGACGCCTTTCGGAATTGCAGACAAAACCGTCGATCTCGATCGCCGGATTTCTCAAATCACACCAGGTTCCGCACCTCAGATCGATGCCATTCCCAAAGCAGCCGTTGCCCAAACAGGCGTCCCCTTCAGCTACCTGCTCACGGCGGGCAACTACGCGACATCATTCAGCTCCAGCACCTTGCCTTCCTGGTTGACTCTAAATTCCACAACCGGTCTGCTCAGCGGCACTCCTGCTTCTTGGGGAGTCGAGGACCTTATTGTCACCGCCTCAAACGGTAATGGGACCGATACGGAAACGCTCCGAATCAATCTTCGTGCCGAGGACAGTATCTTCCAAAGCCTCAAATTCCTCGGCGGAGCAAGCCTTCCTACTGGTGGAGAAATTTTGGACTACGCCAATGGCAAAGTCCTGACCACCAATTCTGGAAATGGCGCTCACAAAGTGGAAATCCTTATGGTTTCTGCTTCTGGAACTCTTTCCGGCAATTCCACATCAGTCGACCTCTCCAGCGTGTTCGGCGGAGCGCAAAATATCAATTCCATCTCCAGCGTCCTTGCGGATCAGCGTGGATTTGGCGTGGCTACTGTGATCCCAACAGGAACCGGACAAGCCGATCTCGGCAAGATCGCCATTTTCAATATCGAAACAGGGGCGATTCTCAAAACCTTGGATGTTGGGTTTCACCCCGACTCGGTAGCAATCACGCCAGATGGCACTAAGGCATCGTCCAGAAATAACTTGATTCTATTTTTCCCGATGCTACAAGGCGTGCATGGCCTCGTTGCCGCCTTTGCTGGCTCCAATCCAAAAACGTTTCGCGCTTTTAGAGTCGCTCATGGA
>JBILBH010000033.1:0-28760 GCA_044353785.1 Terrimicrobiaceae bacterium | reverse complement strand
TAGAAGACTGATCAAACTACCTTCCGGATAGTCCGGGATCAAGAACGCGCAAACGCTCCGCTTGACCCCGCTGCAGAGGCAACACATCATCCGCCTGCCTTGAATATGTATTCCTCGTCCCAATGGGACATCCAATTTCTCGCCGCAAATCAGGTCGTTCGTTCGAAGGATTTCGGCATGACCAAGGAAGCAAAGAGCGTGAAGTATCCGATCCGCCTGCTTCGTTACTGGTTCGGATACCATCTCCTCCGCGAGGAATCACTGCGAGCCAAGCGCCCCCTGGATGTTGCCGAGATCGGCGTTCATGTAGGGCAGATGCTGGAATTTGTGAAATCCGCGCCAAGTGCAGTGAAATATGATCGATGGACCGCAGTTGATGCCGTCATGCTGCGCGAGAGGCTTCTGAAAGCCGGCTATACTGATTTTTTTGAAGCGAATCTTGAGGATGCGAAGTTTGCTCTTCCGCACCAATACGACACCGCGATCCTGCTTCATGTACTGGAACACCTTTTCGAACCCGAGGATGTTTTGAATAAAATCGCATCAGCCATCCGGCCCGGGGGTTCTCTAATTGGAGGCTTCCCGGTGGTGCCGGGTCCATTTGCCGCCATCCGCCAGAGCCAAGTTCGTCGCAAGGCAAAACCCATGGGCCATGTGAGCGTGTTTTCACCCGCTCGAGTCCGCCGCATGGCCGAACAATCTGGGCTGAATGTGGAGTTCATGAGCGGTGCCTTTCTCATGCGGAGCAAGGGAAGCGCCCTCGAAAACTCTGCCGCTTGGATGCGCTTCAACATTCTTTGGGGCCACCTCTTTCCTGGATGGCCCGGCGAGATTTACTGGCTCATGCGCAAACCGGCATGACACCGTCGGAAGCCACGATCACGATTGAACGCATCGCCTACGGAGGCGCGGGCATCGGGCACCTGCCCGACGGAAGGGTTTGTTTTGTGCACGGAACGCTGCCTGGAGAGCGGGTGCTCGTGCAGGTCACAAAGTCGAAGAAAAACCTCGTCGAAGCAGATCTGTTGAAGCTTTTGGAAATCTCTCCCCGCCGCGTGCCGCCAAAGTGCGCTGTCTTTGGAGAGTGCGGTGGCTGCGCTTACCAGCATGCCGACTACGACCTGCAGCTGGAGATAAAAACCTCTCAAGTTGTGGACCTCCTCCGCCGTATCGGAGGAATGGCCGATGTCTCTGTGCAGCGGATGCTCGCTTCGCCTCAAGAATGGGGATACCGCAACCGCCTTTCAGTCCATACAGATCGCGGCGATGTGGGATTTTACCATCGGAAATCGCATCAACTCGTCGATGTCTCCGAGTGCCCGATCGCGAGTGAGGAAGTGAACCAGCTTTTGACTGAGCTGAGCGATAGACCACCGCGTATGCCCGGCCGCCTCACTCTGCGAGAGGCCTCCTCATCGCGGGGTTTCACGCAAGTGAACAGCGGGGCAGCCGAGTTGCTTGCCGAGACAGTCAAAGATTTGGCCGGCAGGTCGGAACTTCTCATCGACGCCTATTGCGGCGCGGGATTTTTTTCCAAGAGGCTCTTGCCGAATTTCGATCGTATTCTCGGTATCGAGTGGAGCGAGGGAGCCATCCGAAGCGCCCGAGAAAGCGCCTCGGAGCAGGAAACCTATGTCATCGGCTCCGTGGAGGCCCACCTTTCGCAGGCTCTGATAGCGGGCACTGCGTCACAGACGACTTTGCTCTTGGATCCGCCTGCTGAAGGGCTTTCGCCTGATGCCATGCGCGCCATTCTGGAAAATCCGCCGCAAAGGATCGTTTATGTCTCCTGCGATCCTGCCACTTTTTCCCGCGATGCGAAGAAGCTGTCGGCCCACTACCGGATTCAACGCATCCAACCGGTGGATATGTTTCCTCAGACCGCAGAGATCGAACTGGCTGCTGTATTCGAGTATGTGGCTCAACCATAGCGACCAAACTGATCGCGATTCCTTTTAGTCGATCATCGTTTTTTTTTGGTGTTGCACCGCACCGCATTGCCAACGAACCTTCGCGCGTCATGTCACTGGGTTTCATCAAGTCTTTTTTACGCAACCCCTCAACTCTCGGGGCCATATGGCCTTCCTCTCCGTTTTTAGCGCAAGAAATGGTAAGCGCCTCGGATCTTCATGCGGCATCGAGCGTTGTTGAACTCGGGCCTGGCAGCGGCGCGTTCACAGGCCATATTCTGGCAAGCTTGCGGAGCGGAGCACATTTCGCAGCCATCGAAAAGTGTCCGATTCTGGCAAAAGAAGTTTCCAACAAATTTCCCAAAGCTCGGATCATCGAAGGTTGCGCCACGCGCTTGAGCGCTCATTTGAGCATGGAAAATATTCCACGCCCCAATGCCATACTCTCTGGCCTTCCCTGGGCGATTTTTGATGCTGGTCTGCAAAGCTCCATTCTCAGAGAAGTTCATGGCACTCTGGCCGAGGGCGGAGTGTTTTCGACATTCGCCTACTACGGCCCGCATCGACTTGCTGCGGGGCAGAGATTCCGAAAAAATCTGGAGCACACGTTCAGCCAAGTGCGACGGACACCAGTAGTGATGCGGAACTTCCCGCCGGCTTTCGTTTATTCCTGCAAACGCTGAGCATCTCGCAAGACCTCGGCCAAACGCTCCATGGGGAGGCCAATGACATTGCTCAATGATCCTTCAACTTTAGCGATGAGACACCCGCTATCACCCTGCGCTGCATAGCCGCCCGCTTTATCGAGTGGGTTTATCGACTCCAGATAACGGTCGATGGATTCGAGATCCAGATCGTGAAATGTCACCATGGAGTGTTCCGAAAACTCCGCATAGTCGGCGAACCGGCCGACCACAACGCCAGTCACCACTTCGTGAGTTCGGCCTGCGAGCGAGGCCAGCATTTGGCGGGCTTCCTGTAAATCGGCAGGCTTGCCATAAAATCTCCCGCCGTGCCACACAACAGTATCCGCAGCCACGATGAAATCTAGGGGGCGCCGTGAGGCAATCGCGCGCCACTTCAGTCGGGCATTTTCCAACGCCAAAGTGTCAGGTCCCATCGAGTGATCCTCGATTTCCTCAGCACCAGACACATCAACCTCAACTGGCCATCCCGCGTTTTTTAAGAGCTCCAGACGGCGGGGAGAAGCGGATGCAAGAACGAGAGGCTTCACTTTGAAGCCCGGACCTCAGTGCTGCTCAATGTCCGTGTCATATGCTCCACGGATACCTTCGAGCTTTTTGCGCATGGCGCGGGAGGACTCGGGACGGGTGCTGATTTTTGAAGCAATACCCCAGACGATCGGCACGAGGGCGGCTGCGCCCAGAGTGATCAAGGCCACACCGGCATTTCGGCGGGCATTATGCCCAATATTGTCGGCAACGAGAAATCCCGCGCCGAGACCGATTGCGACCTGCGAAAAACCCACGATTCCAGAGACCGGAAGGTTTTCGCCAAATTTGTCCAAGGAAAGCTGTGACATGGTGATTGAAGCTATGCAGGCAGTATGGGACTTTCAACCCCAAATGAAAAAAGCCATTGGCATTGATCTTGGCGACGCCCGCGTGGGGGTTGCCATAAGCGACGATCTCGGAATGCTCGCACATCCGCTCGAAACGATCCCAACAAAGTCCAGCGATGTGCTCAAGCGCGTGCTGGCGCTCGCAAACGAACGCTCCGCAGAAACGATTGTGGTCGGCATGCCAAGAAACATGAACGGCACCTTCGGACCTGCGGCGGAGAAAGCGAAGGCCTTTATCGATGAACTCCGGCGTGAGACCACGATCCCAGTTGTTTCTTGGGATGAACGAATGACCACGGTCTCAGCACAGCGCGCGCTGCAGGAGGCAGGCCGGAACACCAGAAAGCAGCGCCCTGTAATCGACCAAGTCGCCGCCCAAATTATTCTACAAAGCTGGCTCGATTCGCAGGGATGAGATTACAACTGCAGATCGCCTATCATGGTGCTTCCCTGAATGGATGGCAAAGCCAGGTCTGTGGAAATACGGTGCAGGATTTTTTGGAAAAGGCCTTTCTCGCACTCTGTCAGGAGCGCATCACCGTGCATGGCTCGGGCCGCACGGATGCTGGCGTCCACGCCGAGGAGCAATTCGCGCATGCTGATGTCCCAAGCGAACGCTTGAGCCTTAGGGAATGGTTGCCGGCGCTGAATGCCCACCTGCCCGAGACGATCAGAGTCATGAAAATCCAAGAAGCTCCAAGCGACTTCCACGCTCGATTTTCGGCGAAGGGAAAAATTTATCGCTACACGGTTTGGAATGGACCCGCACTGCATCCATTGATGAAAGACCGTGCTTGGCATGTGCCCGGAGCATTGGATTTTGAAAAGCTTCAGCGTGCCTGCGACCTCTTCACCGGCACACACGACTTCGGCGCATTTTCGCTCAGGAGATCAAATGGTCCCGAGCAAACGGTGCGAACCATCCATTGCATCGAAAATCACATAGCGGAGCAAAAAATCGAACTCACTTTTGAAGGCGAGGGCTTCCTCTACAAAATGGTGCGAATCCTCAGCGCCGCAATGATTCGCCATGCCAGCGGCAAGGTAGAAATCGACGAACTGGCCGTTCAACTCCGCTCCACCATGCCAGCCTTTATGCATACCGCACCGGCCGCCGGACTTTGTCTTGTGCGTGTTATTTATTGAGCGACTTGAAAATCCCCCACCTATTGTTAGCCTGCGGCGTGCGGAATCGGAATCTGTTAGCCATCATTATCTGCGTCGGGTGCTTCTTGCTAACTCCCGCCGCAATGCGCGGACAGACGAGCGACGAGGAGAAAAAGCGCCTATTTCTTCAAGCACGGGAGCAAATCCAACCCGTCAGCAAGCCGACTCCGTCAGCCACGCCTCGCCCCAAGCCCAAACCCGCAGCGACTCCATCCTCAAAAACTAAGTCGAAACCCAAAGCCTCCCCTACTCCGCACAAATCCCAATCAGCCACGAAGAAGACGACTCCCAAGCCCACTCCGGATCCAAGCGAGGATCCCGTGGTCTCTGAAGAGCCAAAATCCGAGACGCCCGTGAATGCCAAAACGGAAAAACCTGGATCAGACGACTACATTTTGATTCCAGGCGAGGAGACTTCGACTGTAAAGCCCACCCCGACGGCCACACCAGCGAAGGATTTGAAGGCGGATAAGTCCGAAAAACCAACCTCCACCGTTACACAACAAGTTCCAAAAGGAAAAACGCCCGCCGGCAGGCCGCTCGATGCTCCGATTCTCATCGAAAAATCCGGTCTACAGGAGGAAGCCGGTTACGAGCCGCCTACGAAGCCGGCATTCGGCGGGTTCATGAAGCGCTACCGCTACCTGTCGCCGGCTGTCCGCAAAGCAATCGATAGCGCAAAGGTCCAACGCGGTCGCTGGAAATACATCATAGTGCACAACAGCGGAACCAGACAGGGAAACGCCCGCATTTTTGATAACTACCACCGTAAAGTGCGCAAGATGCAAAATGGACTCGCATATCATTTTGTGATCGGAAACGGAAAATCCTCGGGAAATGGACAAATCGAGATTGGCAACCGCTGGACTCGCCAGATCAACGGTGGACATGTCGCAAGCGACTACCTCAACGACATCTCACTGGGCATCTGCCTAGTGGGCGATTTGAACCGTGACCTCCCGACCAAAGACCAACTTGCGGCCCTTGATGAACTCTGCAGCTACCTTCGCGACCGTGTGGGAAAAGTCAAAGGTCGCCCGGCGATTGTCAAAGGGCATAAAGAAATCAACCCCAAGCCGACCGATTGTCCCGGCGACCGCTTCCCGCTCGGTTGGCTTCGCAAGCGCTTCGGAGGCTGATCGTTCGCATGCGCGATCTTTTTCTTTGGTTTGTGGCGGGTGAGGAGAGCGGCGATGCGCGCGCTGTGGAGGTCATGCAAGCCATCAAAGCGCAACACCCGTCCGTGATCTTCGGCGGCGCCGGCGGCAATGCCATGAAGAAGCTGTGCGAACAGCAATTCGATAACTGGGTGCAGCACGCGGCTGTAACAGGCTTGTGGGATGTTTTAAAAAACTACGGTTACTTCAGGCAAAAATTCCACGCGATGCTGGCCGCCATCCGCAGGAAAAAACCAGACGCCGTCGTGCTCGTCGATTACCCCGGCTTCAACCTGCGCCTCGCACGAACACTCAGAGATACCGGTTACCAAGGAAAAATTCTCTACTACATCAGCCCCCAGGTCTGGGCATGGAACCGGGCCCGCATCCCGAAGATGGCGCGTTTCCTGGATCTCATGATCTGCGTCTTCCCCTTCGAGGCGCCAATGTATCAGGCCAGCGGACTGCACACGGTCTTCGTGGGACATCCCCTACTGGAAGCGCTTGCAGCCAAGCGCGAAGGCACCGAGCGCGAACCGAATTTGCTCGGTCTCTTTCCAGGCAGCAGGGAACGCGAAGTGAAACGGAATTTTCCAGTGATGCTCGAGGCGGCTCGTTTGGTGGCCGAGAAAATGCCATGCATCCGCTTCGAAGCCTCGGCCGCCGGCAGCACACGCGCCGAAAGCATGCGCAAGTTGGCTGCTGGATTTCCCGTTGAAATCCGCCAAGGCAATGCCCACGAGCTGATGCAACGCGCCACGGCAGGCATCGTCTGCTCCGGAACAGCAACGCTCGAAGCCGCCTATTTCGGCCTCCCCTACTGCCTCATCTACAAAACAGCTTGGCTCACATTTGAAATCGGCAAGCGGCTTGTGGATGTCAACGCACTGGGAATCGTCAATATCCTGAACAACTACCGCCTGAACCCTCCCGAAAACCCGGCCCTCCCTGCCAGGCCCGCTCCCCATCTCGTGCGGGAATTCATCCAAAACGACGCTACACCGGAAGCCCTCGCCAAAGAATCCCTCCGGCTCTTGACAAACGAGTCAGCATGCCACGCACTCCAACAAGAACTCGCAACAATCGTCTCATCCCTAAAAGCCGAAGGAGCCACCGAGCGCGCCGCAAAAACACTCCTGCAAAGTCTGAGCAAATAACACCCCGCCCCACAAACGAATCCGCCCTGCATTCAGGTCTACAAGACTATCCGCAAATATCCTGCCTGTCCCATGAAATGCTGAAACGATCAAAAGAAATGATCCCGGCGAACCAAAAATTTGGACGATCGTCCAAATTTTTGGTTTGCGGTGGAGAGACTCTTATTGGGAGAGGCAGAGGACGAGTTTGAGGGCGTCGGCGCGCACGGTGGCGGATTCTATGGCTTCGAGGAGTGCGGTTTTGAGGGATTGGAGTCCTTCGATTTCGCCGGGGCGGATGTGGTTATTGATAAGTCGCAGATCTTCGAGTCGCTCGATTTCGGCTGTGATTTGATCCGAGGCTTTTTGGCGAGCGGTTTGGATGATTGCTTCCTTGCGGGCACTTGCGAATTCGGATGCCTTGGCGAGCATCGCGGGAAGGTGCTTTTTCTTGAAGACAGGAGTGTCGAGGAGAGTGAAAACATCGCCTGTTTCCAGCACTGCGCTGCGGAACTCGTCATCGTCGCCGCAATCTTTGAGAGACTGATCGACGACAATGCGCAGGGGTGTGGCGGGCAGGAAGCGGTCCGCATGCAAGGCAGGCGGGGCGATGGATTCGATGACGAAGTGGGCTTCGAGAAGGATTCCATCGGCTTGAGCGGATTTCCAAACACTGAAAACCGAGTTGCCGGTTTCCATTCCGAGGATGGCATCGAGGGCGGCGAGGACGAGCGGGTGGTCGGGGGTGACGAAACCGATGTCCTCGCGGGAGAGTGCGCGACTGCGTTGGAAGGTCACCATTGTTCCCTCGGCGGCAAGGCCGGGAAGTGTGGCGGTCTGGGATCCACCACTCTTGAGCAGATAACTCCGCAGGCCGAGCTCCTCCACCTGAACTCCCAAATGGTCGAGCATTCGGATGAAGAAGGATTCGAAGTCGGAGTCGGCATCCTGGCGCTGAATGGCCTCGATGAGTGGTGTTGCGATTTCCGGGCGGTTGGAATTGAGTTCGAGAAGCCGATCGTGCCCGCCTTGCAGGCGTTTGGTGATTTTTTTGGCTTCTACCGAGGTTTCCTTGATGAGGGTGGCGAGTTGAGAGGGCGCAAAATTTTCGGCGACGGCTTGGATTTTATTTCCAAAGCGAAGCATGAGGTCGGAGGCTCCGTGGGGATTTTTCTGAAAGGCGTCGAGCGCCTCGTGATACCAGTGGGCAAGCACATGGGCGCGCGTGCCTTCCTCGAACGGGACATGGATATGGATGGTCGATGTCTGACCGATACGGTCCAGGCGGCCGATGCGTTGTTCCAGCAACTCGGGGTTGTCAGGCAGATCGAACAGGACGAGGTGGTGGGCAAATTGAAAATTCCTGCCCTCGCTGCCGATCTCGGAGCAAATGAGCAATCGGGCGCCGTCCTCCTCGGCGAAGTAGGCGGCGTTGCGGTCGCGCTGGAGGAGGGTAAGGCCTTCGTGGAAGACGGCGGCGGCAATTTTGATCTCCTTCTGGAGGCGATTTAAAATGTCATTGGCCGTATCCGCTGATTTGCAAATCACGAGAACCTTTTGCTTCTTGAGCTCCTTGAGGAGGGCAATGAGCCAACGAATTTTTGCGGCAGTTTCGTCCGACTCTGGAGTCAGAGGAGCCAAGTGGGCCTTGCGTTTTGGGAAGCCAGAGAGGGCGGCGCGGGTGTTTCGGAAAATAACCCTCCCCGTGCCGTATTCGTCGAGCAGAGCTGCAACCACCCGGTCGCGCGCGGAGACATCACCCGCCAGAAAGTCGGCATAGTGACCCGCTACGCGCGTGCCTTTAAAAATCGAGGCGTTGGGGATTTTCTTTCCCGCCAGCAAGGCGTCGATGGATTTTGCGACGGACTCGTAGTGGTCGGATTCCTTGAGAAAGGCATCCAGGTCATCGTAGCGGTTGGGGTCGAGCAGGCGAAGGCGTGCGAAATGGCCTTCCATGCCGAGTTGCTGTGGGGTCGCCGTGAGAAGAAGAAGCGAGGATGCGGCGACAGCGAGGGATTCGACGAGCTGATACTCCGGTCCGGCTTCTGTAGGCGACCATTGGAGATGATGGGCCTCGTCCACGACCAAGAGATCCCAACCGGCCTCGCGCGCTTGAGCGGCGCGCTTCGGGTTTTTCGAGAGAAAATCCAGAGCACAAATGACAAGCTGGCTGTCGAGAAAGGGATTGGCTCCCTCGAGTTCGAGTGAGGCGCAGCGGTCATCATCAAAAATGCTGAAGGACATCTGGAACCGGCGAAACATTTCCACGAACCACTGGTTGAGTAGCGCAGGAGGGAGAAGAATCAGGATGCGACCAGCACGGCCTGTGATGTGCAGGCGATGCAGAATGAGGCCGGCTTCGATGGTTTTTCCAAGACCCACCTCATCCGCGAGGAGGACACGGGGATTCATTCGTGAGGAGACATCGGCGGCGATGGAAATCTGGTGAGGAATGAGATCCACGCGTCCACCGGCAAAGCCGCGAACCGGGCTTTGGCGCATCTCACGACGCCGGTGCAGGCACTCCACCCGCAGCTTGAAGCGCTCGAGCTCATCGACCTGTCCGGCGAGGAGACGGTCTTCGGGTTTCGAAAAAGTGATGTTGTCGGAAAGCTCCGCCTCGGCGACATCCCTCACCCCACAGCGATAAGTCAGCAGGCCACCGTTATCGGCTATGGAGTCCACATGGAGGTTCTCTCCGGAATGGGTGCGGATTGAATCACCCTCCTTGAAGGCAACCCGACGAACCGGTGCGCTACCAAGTGCGTATTGGCGGTGTTCGCCAGCAGCAGGAAAAAAAATCTCGGCGCGGCCGAACTCGCTCTTCAGGACGATGCCTAGGCCAAGCTCGGGCTCGGTATCGCTGACCCATCGTTGACCGGGAACCGGAGTGGTTTTGCTCATAATGCGGAAAGTTCCTCCCAGCGTGCGTAGAGGCGTTCGATCTCGGCGCGGGCGGATTCAAGTTTTGAAATGGTTTCTTTGGCCTCGGTGGCGTGCTCGGTGTGGAAGTTCGGATCGTTGAGAAGGCTCTCCAGTGCGGCGGCCGCCTGTTCGGCTTCGAGGATCGTTCGCTCCATTCCTTCCAGTTCGGCTTTTTCCTTATAGGTCAGCTTGCGGCCGACAGGTGCTGGTGCAGGCTGCGTCTTGGAGGCTGGCTCTTCGAATGAGCGACCGATATTTTTGTAATGCTTCTCGCGATCTTTTTTCTTTTCGAGGTAGTAGGAATAATTTCCGGACTGGATATGGATGCCACCCTCCTCGAATGCGACGATCTGGTCGCAGATGCGGTCCAGGAAGTAGCGGTCGTGGCTGACCACAAGGACTGTCCCGTCGAAGACTGCGAGGGCTTCTTCGAGCATTCGGAGGCTACTGAGGTCGAGATCGTTTGTGGGTTCGTCGAGGACGATGACATTGCCGCCACGGCAGAGTGTCTTCGCGAGCATAAGGCGCGCCCGCTCGCCGCCCGAGAGCTTGTCCACGCGCTCGTTCACGCGGGATTCATCGAATAAAAACCGTCGCAGGTAGGACCTCACCGTGAGCATCTGCGTGCCGAACTTAACCATACCGCTGGTGCCACCGATTTCTTCCATCACGGTGCCGAGACCGTTCAGTTGGGCGCGGCTTTGATCAATGTAGTTGAAAACAACTCGCTTTCCGACCGTCGCGCTGCCTTCGCTGGGTTCCTGTTGACCGAGACAGATGCGAAGGAGTGTGGTTTTGCCGACGCCATTTCGACCGACAATTCCAGTGCACTGGCCGGGGCGGAGTGAAAGATCCAGATTGCGAAAGAGCCATCGTTTGGAATCGCCAAGTGGGACCGAGACGCCTGCATTCACAAGTTCCACAGCTGTATTGCCGATTTCGGGAGCTGGAGGAATGAGAAGATCCATCTCGCGTTCTTCCGGCGGGGCACTCTGACCGGCGACTTGATAGAATGACTCGAGCCTGTGTTTGGATTTTGAGCGCTGAGCGCGGACACCGGCGCGCACGTATTCGAGTTCGGCCTTAATGAATCGTTGGCGGCGACGCTCGGATTGCTCCACGATCTGCTGCCGGAGGGCCTTGGATTCCAGATACGCGGTATAGTTTCCCGGATGCGAGAACGCCTGTCCGAAGCTAATTTCGACGATGCGCGTGGCGATGGTTTCGAGAAAATAGCGGTCGTGCGTCACAAAGATGATCGCGCCGGGGAAGCTTTGGAGAAAGCCTTCGAGCCAGTCGATCGACTCGGCATCGAGGTGGTTCGTGGGTTCATCCAGAAGCAGGAGGTCGGGCTGGGATGCCAGCGCGCGGCAGAGTGCGACGCGGCGTTTCTCTCCGCCCGAGAGAGGCCCGACCAAGGCATCAAGCGGAGGAGCGTCCAGCGAACCGGCAAGGGATTTGATGCGGGTCTCGAGATTCCATCCATCCGCGTGCTGGATGAGGTCGAGGAGCTCATGAAGCTCAGCATCGCTCCCCTCGCCGCTTTCGTAGCGGCGCATCCACTCCACGAGGTCAGCAGCGCCGGACTCGATGTTCTCAAGAACCGTTCGCGTGGGATCGAGTTCGAATTCCTGCGGAAGGTAGCCGGTGCGAAGTCCGCGACGGCGGGAGATTTCGCCCGCGTCGGGATCGTTTGCTCCAGCAAGGATTTTGAGGAGGCTTGTCTTGCCACAGCCATTGCGACCCACGAGGCCAACTTTTTCACCAGGTGCAACGGTCAGCGTGACACCATTGAGAAGGACATGATTGCCGTAGGCGAGTTTGATTTCCTGTGCGGAGAGGAGAGATGGGATTGCGGACATTAGAAATTAGGAAGCAGAGGCGAAAGAAGGACGCCTGCGTGACATTTTTTAGACACGGACATTAGAACGAGAAGATGTCCGGGGTATGGAAGGCGTTTTCGATCTGACGGATTTCACGCGTTGGTCCCATGATGACCTCGACGATGTCGAATCGGTAAGTGATATCTGGCATGTCGAGCATGCGGAGCCATTTCATTGCGCCGCGAATAATGAGGCTGCGTTTTTTTTCGTCAACCGCATCCGACGGGCGCCCGAATTCCTCAATCGACCGCGTCTTGACTTCCACAAAAACAAGTTCCCCATGGCGCTTGTCACGGCAAACGATATCGACCTCGCCGCCATGTGGTGCGCGGAAGTTCCTGTAGAGGATTTTGTGACCGTGACGCTGAAGATAGACAGCGGCGAGATCCTCGCCGATATTGCCAAGAGCGATGTGTGCCGCCTCACCAGAGTTCGGCCTGAGCAACCGGCGCAAAACTTCGGCGATGGATTGGACAAGGGCCATGGGCGCGGAGTTTGGCAAAGTGTTCGCGCGTTGGGTAGCCTTTATGCTTGGCAAAACCATACTCCGGGTAGAGCCCATCGCACTCGAGCATGATGCGGTCACGCTCGACTTTGGCAATAATGCTGGCCGCCGCGATGCTGAGGCTTATGCCATCGCCGCCGACCAGCGCGGTCTGAGGGCATGGAAAACGAGGGACGGGAAGGCCATCGATGAGGGCATGGGCGGGGCGGGGCGAAAGTTGCTCAACCACTGCGCGCATCCCGGAGTGCGTGGCACCGAGGATATTGAGGCGGTCAATTTCTTGCGGGGAGATTACGATGCAGGTCCAGCGAATTTCGGGACTGGTCGTAATCTCGGTATAGAGTCGTTCGCGCGCTTTGGTGGTAAGTTTTTTGGAGTCATTGAGGCCGCTCAAAACAAAATTCTCTGGAAGAATGACTGCGCCTACAACGACCGGGCCAGCGAGCGGCCCACGACCGGCTTCGTCGATACCTGCGATAGGATTAAAGCCCAAGTCAGAAAGTCGCTGCTCATGAACCAAGGAACAAGGCATTGAATTGGCTTAAAAAAACAAAGGCATCAGTGCCGCACTGGCACGATGCCTATGAAATTTAGATTGATTAGGAACAGAGCAGTCAGACTGCTGGAAAACACGCCCGAAAAGGGCCTGCCCCCCTCTTTCAGCCTTAGGCGCGTTCAGCGCGGTCTTTGACAGTAGTGGCCGATTTGCCTTTACGTGAACGGAGGTAGTTCAGTTTTGCACGGCGGACTGCCCCACGACGCTCAACTTCGATCTTGGCTATACGAGGCGAATGGATCGGGAAGACACGCTCCACACCCTCACCGTAGGAAACACGGCGGACAGTGAAGTTTTCGTTGATTCCAGCGCCCTTACGGCCAATCACGATACCCGAGTAAATCTGGATACGCTCCTTGTCGCCTTCAACAACGCGGGTGTGGACTTTGATGGTGTCTCCAACTTGAAAGGGGGTCGTGTCGGACTTGAATTGTTCGGATTCGATTTTTTGGATTGTGGTCATGGTAAAAAAATTACGGTTAATTCAACACCGTTGCGGCGCCACCGATCACATTAGTATTTGTAGCTTGGCTCATTTGAAGAACAGTTCCATCGCCGCCTTTTCTGAAGACAACGAAGCCTTTATTTCCGAATGGCTTACCGGCGGCCACAGGCGCTACTGGAGTGGCTAGGTTGGTGAAATTGGATGAACTGAAGATCACAACCGAAGAATCGTTTGTTTCTGAAACTTCGTAGGCAATCACTGCGCGTGTCGTTCCGGCCGTGCTAGTGGTTATGGTATTCGATGAAGCAGTGATAGGCGTAGCGCTGCACATTTTAGCGAGATCACTTACAGTCATGTAGCCGTTCGTAACGATACCTGCCCATCCGGCCCAGGTTTTAGTAGCAGTTGGGAGATCACCAGGCCACGCCAAGTTGGTATCGCCAGAAGTGGAACCGTCCAGAGCAATTTGCTGAGCTACAAGATGCAACTGCTTCATATTGCTGACCGATTGTGTCATCTGACCACGAACCAATGCGCCAGTAACGGCAGGCAATGCGAGTGACGCCAAAATCGCAATGATCGAGATAACCACCAAAAGTTCGATGAGTGTGAATGCTGTTAGCTTTTTGATCAGTTTCATATTTTGAGGGTAGTGTCAGAAGGAGTATTGAACCAAAATAATTTTTAACACTACACACGAACTCAAGTCCAGCAAATTTTTTCCAATCTTTTTGAGACTTCTTCCACATTAGCCCGGCTGTTGAAAGCCGAGATCCGGAAGTAGCCCTCTCCGGCGGGTCCAAATCCGCTGCCTGGAGTGATGACGACATTGGCTTCTTGGAGCATTTTATCAAAGACCTGCCAACTGGTGAGGTGCTTGGGAGCGCGGACCCAGATGTAGGGGGCGTTGATTCCACCGAGGGTTGCGAGGCCGCATTTCTCTGCCACTGCGCGCAGGATGGCGGCGTTGCCCATGTAATGCTCGATGAGTGCGGTGACTTGTTCTTTGCCGGCGGGCGAGTAGAGGGCCTCGGCAGCGCGCTGGGTCACATAGCCAACGCCATTGAATTTCGTGCTGAAGCGGCGGTTCCAGAGAGGATGCAGCGGCGTCATTTCTCCGGAGGCTGTTCGGCATTTCAGTTCCTTGGGAAGGACGGTGAACGCGCAGCGGACTCCTGTGAATCCCCCGTTCTTGGAGAAGCTGCGAAACTCGATGGCGCAGCGGCGTGCTCCCGGGATTTCGTAGATCGAATGCGGAATCTCGGGGTCGCGGATGTAGGCCTCGTAGGCTGCATCGAAGAGGATGACAGCGTCATTCGCGAGGGCGTATTCGACCCAAGCCGTGAGTTGGGCGCGCGTGGCGGTGGCACCTGTGGGGTTGTTCGGGTAGCAGAGATAAATGAGGTCTACTTTTTCCTTGGGAATCCCGGGAACGAAGCCGTTGTCCGCATTGCACGGCAGATAGACGAGCCCGCTATAGAGGCCGTTCTCATCGGCCTCGCCAGTGTGTCCGGCCATGACGTTCGTATCCACATAGACGGGATAAACCGGGTCCATCACCGCGATGCGATTGTTGTCGCCGAAGATATCAAGGACGTTTCCGCAGTCGCACTTGGATCCATCGGAAACAAAAATCTCGTCATCCGCGACCTCAAGCCCGCGCGAGCGGTAGTCATTTTCTGCGATGGCGTGCCTCAGAAACTCATAGCCCTGCTCGGGGCCGTATCCACGGAAGCTGCCGCGTTCACCCATTTCATCGACCGCCTTGTGCATGGCCTCGCGAACGGCCACGGGGAGAGGCTCGGTGACATCGCCAATGCCGCAACGAATGAGGCGGGCCGCACCTTCGGGGTTAGCGTCGGTGAAGGCTTTGACGCGGCGATTGATCTCGGGAAAAAGGTAACCTGCTTTGAGTTTGAGGTAGTTTGAATTGAGGTAGGCCATGGTGAAAGCGGAGGAATTAAACAAAAACGCCCGACCGTTTCCAGTCGGGCGTTTGAATATATGAATGAAAGTTAATCAGGCGTTGGCGAAGTTTTTCTCCACGGCGGACCAGTTGATCGTATTCCACCAGGCCTTGAGATAATCGGCGCGGCGGTTTTGGTAGTTCAGGTAGTAGGCGTGCTCCCAGACATCACAACCAAGCACAGGTGTGCCAGGGCACTCAGCAACGCCGGTCATGAGCGGGTTGTCTTGGTTGGGTGTTGAGCAAATGCAAAGAGACTTGTCGGCTTTCACGCTCAGCCACACCCATCCGCTACCGAAGCGGGCGAGGCCGGCAGCTTCGAATTTGGCTTTGAAGTCATCGAAACTTCCGAAGGAGGCATTGATGGCATCGGCGAGCGCGCCGGATGGTGCACCACCTGCGGATGGGCCCATGAGATTCCAGAAGAAGGTGTGGTTCCAGTGTCCACCGCCGTTGTTGCGCACGGCCCCACGGATTGCTTCCGGCACAGCGGCAAGGTTGCCGATGAGTTCCTCGAGGGGCTTCGAAGCCAGTTCGGGAGCGCTCTCAAGGGCCTTGTTGAGATTTGCAACATAGGTTGCGTGGTGCTTGCCGTGATGGATTTCCATCGTGCGGGCGTCGATATTGGGTTCAAGTGCCGTGGCGGCGTAGGGAAGTGAAGCGAGTTCGAATGGCATAGTTTTTG
The DNA here is from genome assembly GCA_044353785.1 of Terrimicrobiaceae bacterium. Lineage (GTDB taxonomy): Bacteria > Verrucomicrobiota > Verrucomicrobiia > Chthoniobacterales > Terrimicrobiaceae > UBA967. Next base: position 12,843 of record JBILBH010000033.1, on the reverse strand, counting down.
TGAATTAAGAGCCGTCAAAATAGCCACGACGGCGAGACATTCAAGCGGGTTGTTGCACCCATCGGTTGACTCCGCCAAACAGGGCGACTAAAAACGGCGTCCTTGTGAGACCCACTTTAGAAAAACTCGAGCAAATCTACCATCGTCCCCTCTTTGATCTGATCCAGGAAAGCCGCCGCGTATTTCTGGAATTCTGGCCGAAAAACGAAGTCCAGCTTTGCACGCTGCTTAGCGTGAAGACGGGCGGTTGCAGCGAAGACTGTGGCTACTGCGCCCAGAGTGCACATTACAACACAGGCCTCCAGAAAGAGCGCCTGATGACAACAGAAGAGGTGATGCCTGTCGCCGAGCGCGCGAGACAAAATGGTTCTACCCGCTTCTGCATGGGCGCGGCGTGGAAGGGCGTTCGCGATGGCGACCCCAAATTCGAGACCATGCTGGAAACTGTGCGAGAAGTCAGCAAGCTCGGCATGGAGGTTTGCGTCACTCTCGGCCAACTCGGAGATATCGAGGCCCGCAAGCTCAAGGAAGCTGGACTCACGGCATACAACCACAACATCGACACCTCCCCCGAGCACTACAAAAAGATCGTCAGCACCCATACCTTCGAGGATCGCCTTAATACGATCGGATCCGTGCAACGCGCCGGTCTGAGTGTTTGCTGCGGCGGCATCATCGGCATGGGCGAAAAGGAAGCTGACCGTCTCAAAATGCTCGAGGTCCTCTGCTCACTCGACCCCGAGCCTGAGAGTGTGCCAATCAATTGCCTCACTCCGATCGAAGGCACCCCGCTGGCGAAAACACCTCCGATCGATATCTTCGAGCTTGTCCGCCTCATTGCCACAGCGCGCATTGTTCTTCCGAAGGCAAAAATCCGCCTCTCGGCCGGACGCGACCGCTTGACCCGCGAGGCACAGGCCCTCTGTCTCTTCGCCGGAGCGAACTCTATTTTCTACGGCGACAAACTCCTGACAGCATCAAACCCCGGAGTGGACGACGACCGTGCACTCTTGGAATCCCTCGGACTCGAACCTCAAGCCCCCTACTCCGACCAAGCACAACCCGCCTGCACACTATGAAAATTTCCATCGGAAGCGACCACGCCGGATTTGAATACAAGGAAGCCATCATCGCCCACCTGAAAAAGGCAGGCCACGAGGTGGTGGACTACGGAACCGACAGCGCCGAGAGCACAGACTATCCGCTCTTCATCATCCCTGCCGCCGAAGCTGTGGTGCGTGGTGAAACCGAGCGCGCCATCGTCATCGGCGGATCAGGAAACGGCGAGGCCATCGCGGCGAACAAGGTCAAAGGCATACGCTGTTCGCTGTGTTGGAGCCACGAAACTGCCGAACTCGGCCGCCGTCACAATAATGCCAACGCGCTCTCCATCGGCGAACGCATGATCCCTCTTGAACTAGCCCTCGAAATCGTGGATATCTGGCTTGCGACCCCGTTCGACGGGGGACGCCATGCCCGCCGCGTCGCTGAACTCGACTGCTATGAGGCCGGCGGCGGTCACTCGGGAATGCTCGCCGTTTTCGAACGCAAAACCAGTCTCTAACGCGAAGTTCTGTTCCACTGTCGATCCTGAGCTGCGTCGGCATGTCCCAATTCCAACGCTACATCGGCATCGACTACTCGGGGGCGGCCACTCCCACTACCAGCCTGAAGGGCTTGAGCGTTTATTCCGCCACGCCCACACAGCCACCAGCCAAAGTCTGCCCGCCTCCCGGTTTCCGCAAGTATTGGACCCGGCGGGGCATTGCCGAGTGGCTTGCCGCCGAACTCCATGAGGGGCCGCCTGCCCTTGTTGGCATAGACCATGCGTTTTCCTTTCCGCTGCGTTACTTCGAGGTTCACCGCATCCCGCACGTCTGGCCCGCATTTCTCGAGGACTTTCATCTCCACTGGCCCACAGACAGCGATGCGATGACTGTGGAATTCATTCGCCGCGGACTCTATGGGAGCGGGGCATCGCGCCTCGGCGATTCTCGTTGGCGGCGACTGACAGAACTTCGCAGCCGGGCAAAGTCGGCCTTTCATTTCGATGTGCAGGGAAGCGTAGCGAAGTCCACCCATGCGGGCCTGCCTTGGCTTCTGCGCCTGCGTCGGCAACTCAGCCAGCGGGTGCATTTCTGGCCATTCGATGGATGGGCCCCACCGGCGGGCCGATCCGTCGTTGCGGAAATTTACCCTTCGCTATCGAGCAGAAACTTTCCTGTCGAAGACCGGACTCCGGACCAGCACGATGCCTACAGCGTCGCGCGTTGGATGAGGGAGCGCGATGCCTTTGAGGAACTCAACGCTTATTTTCATCCGAAGTTGAGCTCTGCAGAGCGCGTCCAGGCCGAGACGGAAGGTTGGATTCTCGGAATGGCCTGAAGATACTTGTCCTTGCCCGTCGCGCCGGTCTGCCGCAAATTCCCCACCTCCATAATGCCCAGCGTCCACATTAAAACCTACGGCTGCCAGATGAACGAGCGCGACTCCGACCAAGTATCGAAGATGCTTGCTGAGCGCGGATATCAACTCGTCACGGATGAAACAGACGCCGATGTGATTTTGCTCAACACCTGCAGTGTGCGCGATATGGCCGAGCAAAAGGCAATTGGCAAGATGGGCATGCTACGGAAGCTCCGGCGGAGCCGTCCGCATCTGGTCCTTGGCTACCTCGGGTGCATGGCCCAGGCGCGAGGCGAGTCGCTTCTGCAAACCTCGCCGCATGTCGATCTCGTAGTGGGCACTCAGAAATTCCACCGCGTGGCGGACTATGTGGATGACCTTTTGAAAACTCGCATGCACGCACTCATCGACGACGAGCGCCGAGCGATTGTGGATACCGAGGAAGAGGCCGGCTCGCAGAGCACAATCCGCGAGCAGGAGGTCGAGGCGGGTCAGGTCACTGCCTTTGTTTCGATCATGCAAGGCTGCAACATGCACTGCGCGTTTTGTATTGTTCCCCAAACGCGCGGCGAGGAGCGCGGGCGGACGATTGAGGAAATCACTAACGAAGTCCGATCCCTCGCGGAGCGCGGCGTGAAGGAGGTCACACTTCTCGGTCAGATCGTGAACCTCTACGGACGCCATGAATTTCCCAAGCGTGACGGCATTTCCCCATTCGTTCAGTTGCTGGAATCCGTCTGCGCAGTGGACGGCATCGAGCGAGTGCGCTTCACCTCCCCCCACCCCATCGGCTACCGCGACGATCTCATCGAAGCCTTTGCGCGCCTCCCCGAGCTCGTCGAGCATGTGCATCTGCCGCTCCAAAGCGGCTCCGACCGCATCCTGAAAATCATGCGCCGGGGCTACACAGCTGAGAAATTCCAAAAACTCGCTGAGCGCATTCGCGCGGCGCGGCCCGGCATGGCGATCACGACAGATGTCATTGTCGGCTTCCCCGGTGAGACGGAGGAGGACTATCAACAAACCCGCGCCCTCTGTGACGCCGTTTCGTTCGACAATGCATTCATCTTCCGCTACTCACCGCGCCAGAACACGCCGGCGGCAACGATGGATGACCAGATTTCCGAAGAGGTGAAGGAGGCCCGCAACCAGGATCTCCTCCAATTGGTGAACCGCCATGTCGCCGACAAGCTGAACGCCCTCGTTGGCACCCAGACCGAAATCCTCTGCGAGGGCGCCAGCCGCCACAACGCCGAGCGACTCACGGGCCGCACCCGCACCAACAAAATCGTCGTCTTCGAGGGAGCACCCCGCCACATCGGTCAGATTTTCCCGGTGAAGATAACCCGAGCCAGCGGATCAACGCTCTACGGTGACCCAGCTGTTTTGGATTGACCACAGAGAGCACAGAGGACACGGAGAGGAAAAGTGGAAACTATCCTGCCTCAGGCTCTCTTTTTTAAAATCTCCGTGCTCTCTGTGTCCTCTGTGGTGAATCCTCACAGAGGACACCGCTAGCCTTCGATTAGTTTTTGCGGTTCATCGCGGCGGTGAACCAATCGACCTGCGGCGCGGCTTTGGCAGCGGGTTTGCTTGGGAAGCTGCGTCCGCCTCCGCTCCGGTCATCACGCGGGCCGCGAGACTGGGCGCCGATTTCGGGATTGGTCTTGAGTGAGAGGCTGATCCTCTTCCGTCCGAGGTCGATTTCCATGACGGTGGCCATGACTTTTTGTCCCACCTTCAAGACATCCGAGGGATTTTTTACAAACTGGTCGCTGAGTTGGCTGATGTGTGCGAGGCCGTCCTGGTGCACTCCCAGATCGATGAAGGCGCCGAATGCGGCGACATTGGTCACGATGCCGGGGAGCTTCATGCCGGGCTTGAGATCCTCAATTTTCATTGCCTCGTCTGAGAAGGCGAAAACCTCGAACTGCTTGCGTGGGTCGCGTCCGGGTTTGGCGAGTTCTTTGAGGATGTCCTGGAGAGTGGGAAGACCAACCTCCGGCGTGATGTATTTTTCCAATTTGATGGCAGCGCGCCGAGCGGGGTTCTGCATCAACTCCGACACCGAGCAACCGATATCCGCCGCAATGCTGTCCACGAGGGCGTAGCGCTCGGGGTGCACGGAACTGGCGTCGAGCGGATGCCGTCCGTTGCGGATACGAAGAAATCCGGCCGCCTGCTCAAAGGCTTTTGGTCCGAGGCCCGGGACCTTCAGGAGATCCTCACGGGATTGGAAGGCGCCGTTTTCGTTGCGGAACTGGACGAGATTCACCGCCGTGCGGGAATTCAAACCAGAAACATACCCGAGCAGATTCGCACTGGCGGTGTTGAGTTCCACACCGACATGGTTCACGCAGGAAACGACAGTGTCATCGAGGGATCGCTTGAGAGCGCTTTGATCGACATCGTGCTGGTATTGGCCGACGCCAATGGATTTCGGGTCGATTTTGACCAATTCGGCGAGTGGGTCCATGAGGCGGCGACCGATGGAAATGGCTCCACGCACGGTGAGATCCAGCGTGGGAAATTCCTCGCGGGCGACCTCCGAAGCCGAGTAAATCGAAGCGCCGGACTCGCTCACCACGACAATCACGGTGGATGCCGGCAGGCCGAGCGCGCGGATGAAGGTCTCGGTCTCGCGGGAGGCTGTGCCATTGCCGATGGCGACAGCCTCGATTTTGTAGCGGTTCACGAGGGACTTGATCACCTCCGCAGCCTCGGTTCGGTCGCGGACACCTTTTTCGGGATAGACCACCTCGTGGGTGAGAAGTTTGCCTTGGGCATCGAGCACGGCGAGTTTGCAGCCGGTGCGGAAGCCGGGATCGACGGCGAGAACAATCTTCTGACCCAGCGGTGAGGCCAGAAGGAGTTCGCGAAGGTTTTCAGCAAAAACCCGGATCGCTTCCTCGTCGGCTTTCTTTTTGTAGAAAAGCCGGGCCTCACCTTCCATGGCAAAGCCGAGAAGGCGCTTGAAGCAATCCTGCGCCGCGAGTCGAACCTGCGCAGCCGAGGCGTAGGCTCCCTTCACAAAAAGATAATCGAGTGCGGCGAGTGCCTCCTCCTCGGGCGGGTTGATGCGCGAGAAAAGCATGCCCTCGGTTTCGCCACGGCGGATTGCCAGGAAGCGGTGCGATGGACACTGGGCGACGGGTTCGCTCCAGTCGAAGTAGTCCTTGAACTTGGCAGCTTCGGTTTCCTTATCGAAGACGACCTTGGATTTTAGCACACCCTTGTTGAGATAAATCTCGCGCAGCGCAGAGCGGGCCTCGGCGGAGTCGTTGATGCGCTCGGCCATGATATCCCTCGCCCCGGCCAGCGCGGCAGCAGCATCGGGAACTTCTTTTTCAGCGGAAACAAAAGGCGCGGCTTCAGCCTCGGGGTCGGTCTCAGTGCGCTGCTCCCAGAGCAAATCGGCAAGCGGCTCGAGACCGCGTTCCTTGGCGATGGTGGCACGAGTGCGTTTCTTCGGACGGAAGGGCAGGTAGAGATCCTCGAGGGTGGAGAGATTCGCGGCGGCGTCGATTTTGACCTTCAGCTCTTCGGTGAGGAGCTTGCGCTCATCGAGGGATGAGAGAATCGACTCGCGGCGCTTATCGAGTTCCTCGAGCTCCTGCATGCGGTCGCGGATTTTTGCGATTTGGACCTCATCAAGCTCGCCGGTGCGCTCCTTGCGATAGCGGGCTATGAAAGGAACCGTGGCGCCTTCTTCGAGGAGAACGGCGGTGGCGGCGACTTGACGGGCTTGCAGGGAAAGCTCCTGCACGATTTGGACGAGATGTTTTTCGATCATGAATTGGGGAAGGCGGAGGCGACCTGGATCAGGCTGCCAAAACAGATTGGCCTGCTGGCGAAAGGGCGCGAAGTTTCGCAACCACGGCAGGAATGATTTCGCACGCCCGGTCAATGTCCGAAGCGGTGGTGAAGCGTCCCACGGAGAAGCGCAGGCTGGCGCGGGCGCGGTCGTTGGAGAGGCCCATGGCTTTGAGGACATGCGAGGGATTCACCGAGCCGCTGGTGCAAGCGGAGCCGGCGGAGCAGCAGAGTCCCTTCTCATCGAGGAGAATCAAAGCCCCCTCGCTTTCGACGCCATCGAACGAGATATTCGTCGTATTGGGCAGGCGGCACATGGTGTCTCCATTCACGGATGCTCCCGCGATTGAGGTCAGCAGGCTGGACTCCAAGCGGTCGCGGAGAGTCGAGTCCACGCCCTGCGCGAGATGCGATGCAGCCAGCTCGGCGGCTTTGCCGAAGCCGGTGATCGAGGCGACATTCTGCGTCCCCCCGCGCCGCCCTTCCTCCTGGCTGCCTCGCAGCAGAGGAGTAAATTTGACGCGACGGCTCACATACAGGCCGCCCACGCCCTTCGGCGCATAAATTTTGTGTCCTGAAAAACTCACGAACTGCGCCCCCATGCCTTCCAGAACGAGAGGCAACTTTCCGAATGCCTGAACGGCATCGATGTGGAAAAGGGTTTTCTTTTTTTGCGTGAGCGCCGCAATTTCCTCCACGGGAAAAAGCACACCGGTCTCGTTGTTTGCCCAGAGCAGGGAAACAATGGCCGTATCCGGGCGGATCGATGCCTCCAACTCCGCCATATCGAGGTGGCCGTCGGCATTGACCGGCAGCCAAGTGATCTCATAACCGCGCCGGGCGAGGTATTCGCAGAGCTTGATCGTCGCGCTGTGCTCGACCGCGCTGGTGACGATATGGCGTTTGTCGGGATCAAGCGCCAGTGCCGATTGGATAGCAGTATTGATCGACTCCGTGCCGCAGCTTGAAAAAAGAATCTCGCCACTCTGGCAGCCCGCAAGCGCCGCCACGCGATCCCTCGCCTCCGCGAGAACCGCTGCCGCTTCACGACCGAGACGGTAAGCGCTGGAGGGGTTTCCATAGCCGCCGCGCAGCCAGGGTTCCATGGCATCGAAAACCTCGGGAGCCACCTGCGTCGTGGCATTGTTATCAAGATAGATCACTGAACTCATGTTTGATGATTTTGAAGTATCTTTTACGATCCGTCATTGCAACCCATGCGTGAACTGAATCGTGTCATCATTCCCGAGATTCTGGATTCCCTAAATCCAGCCGATCCCCGTGCCATTCGGAGCCGCAGGGATCTGCAGTGGATCGACCTTTACCTCGGCAACTCGCGATGGATCGTGCGGCAACTCAAAAAACTAACCTCTCCCCTCGCCCGGATCATTGAAATCGGTGCCGGCGAGGGCGACCTGTGTCGCAAAGTCCAAACCTCGCTCCCCTCCTCCACCGTGACCGGTCTCGACCTGATCCAACGCCCCACCAACCTGCCGGTCAGCATCCGGTGGATCGGTGGGGATTTTTTTAAAACCCTGCCAACTATTGGAGCCGATGCCTGCGTGGGCAGCCTCATCCTGCACCATTTTTCCGACGAAGCACTGTGCGATCTCGGTGCCCACCTGCAATCATTCCGCAGCCTCACCTTCTGTGAACCCCTCCGCTCACGCCTGCCGCTTTTCCTCTCCAAATTGTCCTGCCCATTCCTAAGCGAAGTGACCCGCCACGACATGCCTGCAAGCATCCGCGCTGGCTTCCGCCCTGGCGAGCTCCCAGCCGTCCTCGGCCTGGATTCGAAAAAATGGAACATCAGGGAATCATCCCACTGGCGCGGGACACTGCGCTTCGCGGCCTTGCAGCGTTGAAATAACGCCTTCCGCCATCGCAGGCTGTTTCTCCTCGACGCGTCACTCTGTCCGGCTCGCGTTCCGACATATTATCCCGGCGCGTGGCGCTTTTCTCTCGGCACGCCGCCTTCCGGATTGGGCTTGCAGGCTTCTGATCTCGGCGTCTCGTGCTGAAACGCGACTCGCCGATTCCACAGCACGGGACGCCGCGTTCTTCGGGCGCTGCGCGGTGTCGGGAGGCTCGGCCGCCGATCTCGAAGTGCCGCACGCGAGTCTTTTGACTTGGCGTCCCGCCGCGGCAGGGCCGCGCGCCGAGATCAGTTGCTCGTGGCCCACATTCGTTACCCGGCGTGCCGCACTTGAAGCGCCATGAGCGGCCCCTTTTTTTCCGTTTCTTCGGCATCGAGGCCCGCGTGGAGAAATAAAAAAGGCGGACCTCTGGCAGAGGCCACTTCGGGCGGCTGACCTTTCTTCTTCGCGGGTCTCGCGAACCTCTGTTTCAACGCATCCTGTCGCTCTGGCATGCGAGTGCACGCCGCCGGCGTTTTCAGCACGGCGTAGATGCTCCGCGTCGCTCCGAAGAGCCAGTTGCCAGAGACCAAAAGGGCATCATCCACTTTTGATTTCATGTCGCTGAGGTGCGCTTGAATGAGGCTCAGATTTTTCATGAGCTCATCCTGCGCCAACAGGGTTTCCAATTCGAAGCCTCGGGATTGCTCACGCGCACTTCGTCAGCAGCGCCCTCGCCGCACGGGGTGACTATTGCAGAGTCCCGAAGAAATCTGGAGGTGACACATTTCCCAAAAAGCAAGAGCTGACCTAGCGCAAGCCTCTCGCGGAGAGACCAAGACACGAAGAAAAGCTATCGAACGGAACGCGGATGCCCTCGTCGGCATCTGCACCTCTCTGCGATGACACTGCGGCAACTCCGCGAAACCCAATGCGTCAAAATGCGGCGCCAAATCGTGCACTTTATGTATTTAAAAGCATGCTTAAAGCAATTAAATATCAAGATTTAATGCCGACCCCTTTACCGACCCCTTTAACATGCTGCCGATACGCTCTTGGTTTCTGTCCCCAAATCACAGAGATGCGGCTTGATGCGTTCATCCAGTCGCTTGGCCGAGGGGTGATAGACATCCGCCGGAACTCGCATTCCCAATGCCTCGTGCGGACGCTCTTGGTTAAACTCCTTGCGCCAGCGATCAAATCGCTGCTGCTGTGCTCTCAGATTCGCACTCGGCGGCTTGCAGCACTCATAAGGTTTCACTTTCTTCTTTTTCAGGGATGAGGATGGACAGGACAGTCGCCAAGGCGAGTGTGCCGAGGACGATAGCCAGTGAGAGAACAGGATCGATCTTGATGCTCTGGAATTCACTAGTAGAAAGCCCGAAGTCATTGAAATACGGCGGTGCGGCGAGCAACAGAAGTTTGATGCCGATGAAGGCCAGAATCATAATCAACGCAGGCTTGAGGAAACGGAATTTTGCAATCAGCGCGGCAAGGCAAAAATAGAGAGCGCGCAGGCCAAGGATCGCAAAAATGTTGCTGGTGAAGACGATGAAAGGATCCGGAGTAATGGCGAAGATCGCGGGAATCGAATCGACCGCAAACACGAGATCCGTGATTTCCACCATGATGAGTGCTAGGAACAGCGGGGTGATTGCCCATCGTGCAGATAATGTTCCCGGTTCGGCGGGGGCGTATGTACTCTTGCCAGTGAGCGGATCGATGACCGTAATGGGGGCAACCGTGCGGCGGGTGAAAAATTTCTGCCCATCGTAGAAATCCACCGATCGGAAAAACCGCTTGGCAAGTTTGACAACCGGATTTTTTCCGGGGTCACTATGGCTCTTGATGAGCGCCATTTTTATTGCTGTTAGAATCAGGAAGAAGCTGAAGACGATGAGGATCCATGTGTAATTCATGATGAGCTCGGCTCCGAGAAAGATCATGCCTCCGCGCATGATGAGTGCTCCGATGATTCCCCAAAAAAGCACGCGATGCTGGTATTTTGCGGGTATCGCGAAATAACCGAAGATCATCGCGATGACGAAGATGTTATCCATCGCAAGGGACTTCTCGACGATGTATCCTGTAAGATATTGGATCGCCGCCGTGCCCCCCGTCACGTCTCCCAAGGCAATCGCGCCCGAAGCATAGACGGGCGTTTCGAGTCCCAGTCCCAACCAGTTATACTGATAAGCGTAGAAAATAAAACCAGTGAAAGAAAGTCCGCAAGCGAGCCAGATACAGGACCACGTAATGGACTCCTTCATGGTAACGGCGTGAGCTTCGCGATGGAAGACGCCGAGATCGAGCGCGAGAAAGAACATCACGAGTGCGATGAATCCGATGTAGGCCCACATTTTCATGCTTGCGGGATCGGAGGTGATGGCCAGTAGGAATAGGGTGGTCATTTGATCTTATTTCAGGGATGCGTGAAGTGTTTGCGAGGCTGCCTGGATTATCGGCGGGGCGAGCCGCTTGGACGGCGGCGAATGAGTTCAATGGCAGGAGCGACCTCACGGCGTTTCGAGCGTTTGGTCTGGCGTTGTTCGATCTTTTCATCGATTAGCTTGAAGGCTTTGAGAGCCGCAGCACGCAATGAGTGGTCTGAGGATGAGACGATCACATCTGGTCCCGGAGTCACGAGGTGGAAGGACGCGCTATAGGGTGGGCTTTCGGTGAGGCTGCGATCCAAACTGACTCGCGCTTCATCGATCTTAAGATCGGGGAGCAAGGAATGCATCTTGGCTTCGATCATATCCAGAATGGATTTGGAGGGAGCGTGGTGGTGATGAGTGAAGGAGAATTTCATGGTGTGTGGATTTAAAATGCGTACATCCTACCGGTGAAAAATAGTTTATATAATACTTAAAATAACATAAACAGTTTCAATAAATGGAACTGTTGTCCGATAGCGAATTTTTGAATTATCATCATCTTCGCTACTTCTGGACGGTTGCAAAGGAGGGTAGTCTGAGAAAGGCTTCAGAGAAGCTGCGGGTCTCACAACCTTCGATGTGCACTCAAATCAAGCTCTTGGAGACGAGCTTAGGAGAGACGCTTTTTCGCACCAGCGGGCGCTCGCTGGTACTGACAGAATTCGGTAAACTGATCTACAGTCATGCTGAGGAAATTTTTACATTAGGTGGCGAGATTCTCCGGGCTACCAAAGAGGCGCCGAGTAGCCGTCGCCTCCACTTGCATGTGGGTATTGTGGACTCATTCCCGAAACTGATGAGCTACGATATCCTCCGCCCGGTGCTGGAGCACGAACCTCCCGTGCAGCTCACTTGTCATGAGGGAAAACTGGCGGATATCGTTTCCCAGCTCAACACCCACCGGCTTGATGTGGTGCTGGCAGATGAGCCAGCCTCACCCGCAATTGCGGGAAAGGTGTTCAATCATCTGTTAGGTACATCCACGATCACGTTCTGTGCGATGCCGGAATTTGCTAAGAAACTAAAGAGTCGATTTCCGCGAAATCTCGACGGAGCACCTGCTTTGCTACCGACTCAGAATTGCAATCTCAGACGAGACTTAGAGAAATGGTTCCGAAGTGTGGGTGTGGAGCCGAAGGTGGTTGCGGAATTCGAAGACGCAGCTCTGACAAAAATTGTGGCGACGAGCGGTCATGCTTTTATTGCGGTGCCGACAGTCGTTGCATCTGAAGCGTTCGAGAGATACGGATTCGTCCCGCTGGGCCAGACGAAGGAGGTGGAAACACATTTTTATGCAATCACGTCCGAACGCCGGTTCACACATCCTGCGATTCTGGCATTAACACGGATGTTGAGTGCTACGGGCAAAAAGTAGAAATCCTGAAGCGACATAAAGGACCATAATATTCCCCCAATTTTCTCAGGTGGGCATAAAAGGGTTTGGGCATGGGACCCCTTTTACCACCCAGGCTGCCGCGCCATTCCTGACTCCCTGCGCCAGCAACTCGTCGCCAAAGACCGGATCGCCAAAGCGCTGGCAATGATTCTTAAGTCGATGAGTTCTTAGAAAGTGCCTGTGGAGTGGAGCCCCTCTTTTCTCAGGTCACCACGTATAACGGGTCTTTAGCGGCAAAATATGTTAATGTGTGGGCCCCGCTCAGAGAGGACACAGAGATCACAGAGGATGAGTAGTTTATGCTTCGATGCGGTGCAAATTTTTTTGCGATATCAAACAACAGCTACGGCTTTGTCTGTGAATCTTTTCCATCTTGTCCTCCTGTCGAAAATCCGTTTTGAGGTTCAAAATGAAATATAATGTTGCTTGCCGCAATTTTAGGGCTCCAGTTCATAATGCGATTGAAATGGTCATTTCAATCGGTCATGTTGATCACATGAGAGTCACGTCCTCTGAATTGAAGACGCATCTTGGAAAATATTTGAGAGAGGTGGAACAAAACCGGGTCACGCTGGAGGTTTGCCTGAGAGATCGAACTGTGGCTTACTTGGTCCCTGCCATTGGCCCCTTACCTGTGGGAGCATCTCATTCGCCACGCGAGGCGCTCAGCCTTGCGGGAATTAGGTTGGACTCATCTTCGCCTCGGCGCGCCAAGGCACAGCTTTCTCCACCAGTGCTCGCCGGGGATGGGCGAGAAGACCTGTCAAGTGTGTCGGCGATGAGAGGGGACCGGGATTGGTGACAGCCTTTTTCGATACCAGTGCGATTGTTCCTCTGATCCTTCGCGAGCCACACTCGCAAGCTGCTCGGACGGCTTGGGAGACTGCTGAGGAATGCTTTGCCTGGAAATGGCTGAAAGTTGAAACCGAAGCGG
>JBILBH010000032.1:0-29338 GCA_044353785.1 Terrimicrobiaceae bacterium | reverse complement strand
CGCCCAGGAGCCTATGCCACTGAATCGGAGCGTGCCAACGAAGCCGGCGAAGTCGAGAGTGGAGTTGGCGCTGAGAGTGAGCGCACCGACCGTTTCATTAAATGTTCCACTCACGGCCATACGGCCGCCATTGAGGTTGATGACGGCGTTCTCTGCCGTGACCAAGAAGGAACCACCGCTGACATTTATAACCGTGCTCTCGCCTAGGGCGCCAGCTGCGGCGCCGGTCAGCGTGCCGCTGTTGACGGTGGTGGTGCCAGTGTAGGTGTTGTTGCCACTGAGCGTGAGGGTGCCACTGCCATTTTTGGTGAGGCCTCCAGAGTTTGAGGAATCAACCACGCTGGCAAAGGTCACATTGTTCGAATTGGTATCCACGAGGATTGCCGTGCCACTGTTTTTGAGACGAGAGGAGAGATCCGTTGTGATCCCACTGCCGTATTGGAGCGCGCCGCCGCCGAAGGTAATGTTACCGCTTGTGCCAAGCGCATTGGCGTGCCCAATCCGGAGGCTGCCCGCATTGATCGTGGTGGTGCCAGTGTAGGTGTTGTTCCTGGAGAGGGCGAGTGTGCCAGCGCCGTCTTTTGTAAGTGTGCCGGTAGAGGTTCCCACGACTCCGCTGATTGTCGTATTGCCTGCACCGCCGAGGGTGAGATTTTGAGTTCCGCCGATGTTGCCGGAAAGTATGAGCAGGTCGGCGTCGGAATTGATGCGGGTGGCGGCGTTGAGAGTGATGTTTCCCGAATAGGAATTGTTGCCCCAAATGTTGCGCATGGCACCGGCGCTGCTCACGCCATTGCCTGAGAGTGTGAGGGCCTCGCCTACCACTGAGATACCGCCTTCGAGTTGGAGTGCAGCTCCAGAGGCCACAGTTGTTCCCACTGCAGCCGTGCCAAGGCCGTCGGCATTCTGAAGATTCAAAACACCCGCATTGATTGCGGTTGCGCCCGTATAGGTGTTTGAGCCGGCCAAGGTGAGTGTGCCATTTCCGGTTTTAATGATTCCCTGGTCGGACGAGGCATTGCCGTTTGTGACGGCTCCCGTGATAAGGAGATTGCCGGTTCCGGTAAATGTTTGAGCCCGGCTTGTAGCATCGCCCGTCGCACCGAGTCCGAGTCCGGCAAGAACAAAGGTGTTTCCTGCGCCGTTTACCGTGAACGTTCTGGCTGATGTGTTGGCATTGGTCCAAGTTGTATTGGTGGAGATTGTAACACCACTTCCGTTAATAGTGATAATGCTGCCGGTGAAATCCACCGTCGATGCGCCAGCTCCGGTGAAAGTGAGGTTGTTTGCGCTGGTATCTCCCGCTTGTCCAAAAAAGATGTCACGATTGCTGTTCGCCGTGCTGAACAGGGCCGTCATACCGGATGTGATCGCCGCCCCGGAGGTGTTTAACACTGTCCCATCACCGAAGGTGAAGTTTCCCGTGCCGTTCAAGGTATTCGCTGAAGCGATTCGTAGAGTGCCTGTGTTCCCGTTCGTAGTTCCACTCGTGATGTGGAATGTGTGCCCCGTGTTGGTGAGATTCATGGTCAGCGTGCCTGCTGTCAGCCTGAATCCACCTGTCGTCGTGGCGGTTCCAGCCAATGCCCCGTTAACAGTCACATTTCCGCCGCTGGCTATAAAGTTTGAAGTTTGCAGGTTATTGATACCCCCATTGAAGACGACATTGCCGGTGGCGTTGGCACTGCCCACCGTGAGTGCCTTGTTGCCGTTGATGTTAAATACCCCATTGAAAGTCAGCGCGCCGCTTGACTGGGAGTTGTAAAAGCCAGTGTTATTAACCAATGCCACTGTAACATTGGATCCGACCGTGAGATTGCGATTGTTCGTTGTATCGTTCATGTAGATTCCAGCATTGGAGATGCCGTTGAGCATGGCATTGCCAGTAAGAGCCAAAGTTTGTGCAGAGCTTGCGCCGATCGTCACATTTTGGCTCGCACCACTTGTCAACCAAATACCTTGGGTCGTGCTGCCCGCGCCAAGCCTCATCGGTTCATGCTGCGCGATGACATGGAGATGTTTTTCGATGTCGCCTCCAAGGCAGTGCGTCGTGAAAATCCGGATCGTGTTATCAAGTGTGTGGATGGCGACTATGATCCGCCAGTGCCTGAGGGCATGCAGGATAACCATTGCTACTGTGGGTGGTATATCGGGCATGGCATCGACCTCGGACGCCTCCACCACGGTGGGTGGATGCCTGTTAAGCCGGGTTGGCATTTCGGGTGCGGTGAATTTGGATCCGAGGGACTTGACTCCCGTGAAGTCATGGAGGCGCACTATCCAGCGTCTTGGCTGCAGACAACCAACGACGGGGCTTGGAGTCCAGCAGTGATTCCCAAAGCCCAGTCGATGAATTTCCACTACCTCTGGTATCCCACACCGCAAACTCGTGATCAGTGGATTGAAGCCAGTCAACTTCATCAGGAGTGGATTACCCGCCTCATGACGGAATCGTTTCGTCGCCTGCCTGGCATGAATACCTTTGCCATTCACCTCTTTATCGACGCCTGGCCTGCCGGATGGATGAAGACAATAATGGATGTGAACCGCATTCCCAAAAAGGCATGGTTCACTTTCCGGGATGTTTTGTCGCCTGTCGCTGTCTCATTGAGTGCAGAACGCTGCTCGGGATTTGCGGGAGAATCGCTGCCCGTCGAGCTTTGGGTCTCAAACGATCATGATCAAACACTTGAACACTGCAGCTTGGTTTACGAAATCACTCAAGAGGGCCAAGTCATAGCGAGTGGCAAAGCTTCGGCGCAAATTCCAAGCTGCAGCCCATCCGCTCAAGGCGCGATAGTGGTTCATTTGCCAGATGTCCCATCCCGCACTTTGCTGAAGGTTTCGGCCTCACTGGTCGATTCCACAGGCAGCGCTATTCACGATTCCGAACTCACATTGGAAGTGTTTCCCAAATTCAAACCGTCTCCATCCAAAGTCTTCGTTTTTGGCGATGAGGCGCTTGGGTCTTGGATTCGGCAGGGCTTGGGTATGGAGTGTTTTTCGGGGCCGTTGGAAGAAGCCGAGGTCATTCTTATTACGGATTCAGCAGCTTATTTCGCATCCCCTCAAAAAGTGGATGACGCCGTGCGAAAAGGAGCAATGGCAGTTCTGCTCTCACTGCCTGTGGGAACACACATGGTAGGCTCTCATTCAATTGAAGTCCGCATCGCCGGCATGGGGCCTCGACACTTCGTATCCTGCGACTCGGGGCATCCCCTCGTTGAGGGTTTCAAGCACGAAGACTTCAAATTCTGGTTCAACGAAACTCTCGGCCATGCCTCCCCAATCCTCGCGACTGTCTTGGAGGCGGATGGGTGGTCACCCATTCTGCAAAGTTGAGATGGATGTTGGGGACGGCCGTGGGGACCGGTTCCCGTGTCGGTCGAAAAATCCGACGGAGAAGGATCCTGGCGCATTTGCCAAGTCGAACTTCCTAATCGCCTTCGCTCCAATCCCGCAGCAGCCATCTTTGCTCAAAGGTTCTTAAGCAGATGACACAGCTTATCTGCACCGTATCATCCGTGGGCACCCCGAACGAAGTTTACATGGGTCTGAGCAATACTCCGCGTACTCGAAAAAATGGCGGAAGGGGCGGGATTCGAACCCGCGGTAGGTTTCCCTACGTTCGATTTCGAGTCGAGTGCCTTAAACCGGACTCAGCCACCCTTCCTGGAAGAAACTGAAACAAATGTAGCAGCTCCATCACTTCTGAAACTATGCCCGTGGCGACAGCGTCGCAAGGAAAAACCCAAAGCGAATGACGGGGGTGGATATTTCTACTTGGCGTCAGGCAGAACCTTTGCGCTCAGGCGATCTATGCCGGCGCGGGCGAATGTGCTGGCGGGATATTTTTTTCGGGCCTGCAAATACCACGCCAGTGAAGGGCCGGGCTGGTTCTGCTTTTCAAGCGCTTCGGCCTTGGCCAGCGTTTGGACAAAGTCCGCTGCCTGTGTGGTGAGTGAAGCGCGGAGCTGGTTGAGTTCGGTGTCATCGGGGAATTCTTTTTGTGCCGCTTCCACGCTCTCCCAAGCGCCAGCAGGATCGCCGCGCCCGGCGATTTCTTTGGCTTTGAGGATGGCACCTTCGACGGCGGCCATGCCTTGGAGGACATCGTTGAGCTGTTTCTGTTTCTCGGGATACATCGCGGCCGCAGCAATGAATCTCAGTTTGTCATTGTAAATCTGGCGATGGTTTTTTTGGCTGAGCAGGCGGTCGAAGTCGTTCATCGCTTGTTGCTGGACATCGGACTGCGTGAAGATCGTGTTTCCTACTTCGGCAAGCGCAGGATTGCGTGGCCAGATCTCGGCCGCCGAGCGGAGTTCGGCCTCCATCGCGGCTTTGTCACCGGAGACCGCCGCATTCCGGGCTTTGGCCAGGTGCATGGAGCTGATTGTTTTTGCGGTTTCGATCTTGGCGAGCGGTTTGCTGGTGTCGAAATCCTTGGCCATGCCTTCGATTTCGTTCAGTAGTTTTTCAGCTCTGGTCAGGTCGTTGACTTCAAGTGCAGCCAGAAGCTCGTTGGTTTTTTGAGAGTATTCCAAGGCGCGCCGCTTGTCCTCCCTCGGCAACAATCGAACGCTGGGCATGTATTCACCGAGTGCGAAAGTCTCCGCTAATCGCTCAGTGGCGCTCTGCAACTCGCCTTGCTCCAGCAGAAACTTATAGGCCTCGATGCCTTCGTTGATGTCGCGGATCGCTTCGTTGGCGAGGCTGTCGATCTGGCTGAGCGAGCTGACCAATTTGCTAATGGTCTGCGCGGCGCTGGCTGCGCCTCCGGTGAGGCTTTCGATACCGAAATTCTCGATTCCGAGCTTGGCACCTTTAGCGGAAAAGGAACTGCCGGACCTGGCCCTCGGAGTGCCGTTGTAGATATTCACATTCGTTCCGTTTCCTCCAGCTCCGGTGCCCACGGCTGCGCCATGGTCCATCACTCCCTCGGTCGCGGAAATCTGTGGATTCAGTTCGCCGGATATTTTCGCCTGGCCTGCGTCTCTATTTGTCGGAAGGGAATCAACCATCTCCTTGTAAATGGCGATCGAGTTTTCCCCGTCTGTATAGATGGCCCGGTAGAAACGATTGGCGATGATGACATGCTCAAAACGGCGCGTGGCGAAATACTGCATAATCAAGGCTTGAAGGTGGCCCTTGGCTGTCAGTTCGATGGATGCGATGCGGAGCTTGTTGCTTTCGATCGTTTGACCCACATCAGAAAGTTCGCGGCTTGCCGTCGCCAATCTGGCATCGCGTTCAATTTTTTGATTCTCCTTGGCCACATCCGTGTCCTTCGAACTGGTGGCGATTCCAAGTGTTGAATTTTTCGCCGCCATTTCTTTGTTCCATTCGGCGGAAGAGCGCTGCTTCTCGAGTGCGGTATTCTCACGCTTGAGCTTTTCAATCGTTCCGAGGCTCGTTTGTGCGGCATAGATCGCGTCTGACATCGTGCGGCAGAGATTGGCGTCGTCCTTGTATTCGGACGCCTTCTTCAGAAGCAAAAATGCCGCATTGATGTTTTGTTTTGTCGCATGGCCCGGTGCGAGCAAGTCCAGAATACGGTCAATCGTTTCCCTGTAGGCGACATCGGCTTTGTCCGTTGCCTCCGGGGCATTCAAATATTTTTCAAATCGCGCACGGAAGAGACGGTTGTTATTAATATTCCAAAGCTTCCCGTCATAGCTCATGACCTCGCTGCCGGGATCGAAAGCTGGCATGTCCCTTCCAATAAATCCCTCGTTCATTTGTGGTGGGCGGGCACCTCCCGTTGCGGCTTTTGAGTCGCCGACGCCTTTGTCTTGCGCGGAGGCCGCGTAGGCGATTGCCGAACCGGCGAGGCAGAATGCCAGAAGCGTTTTCATGATTT
Organism: Terrimicrobiaceae bacterium; assembly: GCA_044353785.1. Classification (GTDB taxonomy): domain Bacteria; phylum Verrucomicrobiota; class Verrucomicrobiia; order Chthoniobacterales; family Terrimicrobiaceae; genus UBA967. Next base: position 23,478 of record JBILBH010000032.1, on the reverse strand, counting down.
GGTGACCTTTCGTGTGCGAAGGATGCCTTTTTCGTCCACCTCAAGAATGAACTCCAGCCGCTGTTCCTTTTGGATGTTCATTGAATTAAAATCGGGCGTCACCAGAATGGGAATAATGTCGCCCTCCGTTTGCACGGCGATCAGGCGACCGGAATCAGGCGACCAAGAAAGAGACTCGGCGACCGTGCCTTGCAGTTTGTAAATGTTACCACGCAGGCTGTTTGCATTTGCCAGGTAGGAAGCGACATCGAGTGGGGGTGTGGTTCGTGCGGGGTTGCTGTCTTTGGAGCCGAGGAGATAGATGGCGGCAAAAAGAAGAATGCCGACGGTTATCAGACCAAGAATCCAACCCGCGCGCGGTGGGGATTTGCGTTTGCGTGCCATGAGTTCTTTTAGTCCCGACCGGGCATTGCTTCAAGACGCTCTTTTGACACACCGCGCCGCGCCGTCGTAGTCTGGCACCTCGATGCCATGTTGAATTTTCTCATCCGCCGTTCGCTTGTCAGTGTCTTCCTCCTTTTTTGCATCAGCATCATTTCCTTTTTCATGGTGACCTTGGCGCCCGGCAGTCCCTATCCGTGGGGCGAGTTGAATCCCAAGATCACGCCGCAGGTTAAGGAAATGTTCCGCAAGAAATTCCATCTCGACCGGCCCCTGCATGAGCAATACTGGCTGAACATGCGCGACCTCTTTACAGGGGAGTTGCGCAGTATCAAGGACGACCGGCCAGTGCTGGGGCGGATTGCCGAGCGACTTCCTGCGACGGTTCTCTTGAATGTCGCCGCCATTACGCTGTCGCTCACATTCGGACTCCTTATTGGTGTCTTCTGCGCCCGCCACGCGGGAGGAACGGCTGATACTCTGACCTCCCTCGGCGTCTTTATTTTCATTGCCGTGCCGACTTTCTGGATCGCGAATCTCGCCATCATAGGCTTGGTGAAATATGCCGCCATTCCTGTTCTCGGAACCCAATCCTACGGCATCGCGTTTCCCAATGCCGCTTCGCTCGTGCTCGATCGCGTGTGGCACATTGCCCTGCCTGCCACGATCCTTTCGCTTGGCGGCATTGCCGTTCAGTCCCGCTACATTCGCGCCAGCATGCTTGAAACACTACGCGAGGGATATGTGCGCACCGCCCGAGCGAAGGGACTCGATGAGGATACGATTTTCTACAAACATGCACTCAGAAACTCCATTAGGCCGCTCATCACAGGTATCGGGGGCCTTCTCCCCGCGCTCATCGGTGGATCCGTGATTGTGGAAACCATCTTTGCCTATCCCGGCATGGGCCGATTGGGATACGAAGCCGTCCTAGAGCGTGACTATCCCACGCTTGTCGCACTGAATTTCATCGTGGCGGCCCTCGTGTTGCTCGGGAATCTGGTTTCAGACCTTCTCTACGCCGTAGTCGATCCCCGCGTTCGCGTGGAGTAGTGGCAAGAGGATTTCATTGGCCGAGGGCGGTCATCCAGTTAACGTTTTGCGCATGAAATCTGCATTGGACTGGAAGGCCGCGTTGCAATTTGAGGACATCCGTTATGAAAAAGCGGAGGGCATCGCCAAGATCACGATCAATCGCCCCGAGCGTCGTAATGCTTTTCGCCCGCTCACGGTGGATGAGATGCGCCGGGCACTTCAGGACGCGCGGGATGACGCCTCGATCGGCGTGGTGATTTTGACCGGTGAGGGCGAGTTGGCCTTTTGCTCAGGGGGCGACCAGAAAATCCGTGGCGACGCAGGATATTCCGACGCGGGCGGCGTGGAGCGTTTGAATGTGTTGGATTTTCAGCGCGAGATTCGCACTTGTCCCAAGCCGGTCATTGCAATGGTGGCTGGATGGGCGGTCGGCGGTGGCCATGTGCTGCATGTCATGTGCGACCTGACTATTGCTGCTGAGAATGCCAAGTTCGGCCAGACCGGTCCGCGTGTTGGTTCCTTTGATGGCGGGTTCGGTGCCAGCTACCTGGCACGGATTGTGGGACAGAAAAAGGCCCGCGAGATTTGGTTCCTGTGCCGCACCTACGATGCGAAGCAGGCTCTGGAGATGGGCCTTGTGAACACAGTCGTGCCTTATGAGGAACTCGAAATCGAGACTGTGAAATGGTGCCGCGAGATTCTCGACAAGTCTCCACTTGCGATCCGCTGCCTCAAGGCGGCGTTGAATGCCGACTGTGATGGTCAGGCGGGCCTTCAGGAACTCGCCGGCAACGCCACCCTGCTCTATTACATGACCGAGGAAGGGCAGGAGGGCCGGAATGCTTTTGTGGAAAAACGCCAGCCAGACTTCGGGAAATTTCCCAAGCGTCCGTGAGTGCGCCCTCGCCAAGTCCCTTCAGCGCATGGGTGATTGCAAGTCGCCCGAAAACTCTTTTTGCCTCGATCTCTCCGGTTCTTCTTGGCACCGCGCTTGCCTATTCCCGCGGACTGGGTGACGGAGTCGCAGCATGTCTGGCATTTCTCGGCGCGATTTTTATCCAGATAGGCACGAATCTCGCGAATGATTACTGGGATGCAAAAAAAGGCGCCGACCGCGCCGATCGCCTCGGCCCCGTGCGAGTCACATCGGCCGGGTTGCTCAAGCCCCGAACTGTTTTTTTGGGAATGGCACTTTGTTTCGCGCTGGCCTCTCTTGCGGGACTCTGGCTTATCGCGCGAGCGGGATGGCCCGTGGCTGTGATTGGCGTCGTATCGATACTCTGCGGCATCCTCTACACAGCGGGACCATTTCCACTGGCCTATGTGGGATTGGGTGACCTCTTCACTTTTGTTTTTTTCGGCTTGGTGGCGACTTCCGGCACCTACTTTGTCGAGGCGCGGGAATTTTCCATGACATCGCTCATTCTCGGGGCCGTGCCGGGATTTTACTCGGTCGTTTTGATTGCTCTGAACAACCTGCGGGATCGCGAGTCGGATCTCCTATCAAATAAAAAAACCCTCGCTGTGCGCTTTGGCGCGGATTTTGCGCGCTGGGAAATTGCTCTGTGCCTTTTCGCTCCGTGTTTGGTGCCCCTTTGGCTCTGGCATGACGGGCTTCTCGATTGGTGGATGGCGGTTGTTTGTTTTCTTCCGGCTATTCTGCACGGACTCGCAGTGGGATTGGCTGTTTTCCGTATTCGCGACATGAGGGAAATCAACCGCATCTTTCCGCTGACGGCGAATGCCAGCCTCTCGATGGCTGTGGTGATTTCCCTCTTTCTGTTAACGCGAAAATGAATTCCCTCATTTGCGCTGAAGAGGGTTGGCCACAGGGGATGGAGTTTTTCCGATATGCCCTTCCCATGACCTCCGGAGGAGTCAGGGAGGGAATTCTCCTGCGCCTCGAAAACTCCGAGGGCGCCGTGGGGTGGGGGGATGCGGCTCCGCTTCCGGGTTGGAGCACGGAAACTCTGGACGATGTCATTTCAAGCATCCGAGTTGCTGCGAGTGAGGTTGAATGGCCCTCCTCTCTTCAGTGCGCCGTCGAAGCGGCTATGTGCTCGTTGAATAATTATGAGGCATGGAAACAAGCGCGCGATGGGGTTCCTTTGAATGCGCTGCTCGATGGATCGTATCAGGATATTCTGGATGGCGCAGGCTCAGCGCTCGCGAGAGGTTGCCGATTTTTAAAAATCAAAGCCGTGGGAATTTCCCCCGAGGAGCTGCCGAGATTGTTGCGGGAGATTTCTGATCTCGCCGATGGTCTCTGCCGTTTTCGAATCGATCCCAACCGCGCTTGGGATGTTGATCTCACTCTGCGAGTGGCGGAGGCGATCAGGGCCTTCCCGGTGGATTATCTTGAGGAGCCGCTGCGGGATGCCTCCCTACTGCCGGAGTTGATAAAAAAATGCCCTGTTGGAATCGCTCTGGACGAGACTCTGAGGGAAATCAGCCCCTCAATGCTCCCGGCTTTTAAAGGCGCGTCGGCGCTTGTTCTCAAGCCAACTTTCATGGGTGGTTTTAAGATTTGCATGGAGTTTGCGGAAGCAGGCGCGGCGCTTGGCATGGCTTCTGTCGTGAGCGCCAGCTACGAGTCGGGGGTGGGTATTCATACCCTTGGGAGGTTTGCCTTGGTCCTGCCTTACGAAGCGGCTGCGGGGCTGGATACCTACTCGCGCCTTGAGGAGGATGTGCTATGCGAGCGCCTCGATTTGGGTGATTTTGTTTTCCACAGGGATTCCCGTTTACCGGATGTCGATATTTCAAAACTCCATCCTCTCTAGAGCCGCTGGCTTCGGTGATGCCGTGGCTCTGTTTGACCGCGCCAGCGGTCGGTCGGTTCGTTACTCCGAGTTGGAGTCTTTTTTGTCCTCGCGGCTGGCTGGATTTTCATTTGATACCACGAGACCTTTTGCCACTTGGGCTGCGCCGGATTTCCTCCACGCCACGCTTTTGCTCTCTTTGCTGCGGCGGGATTGCTTGCTGGCGCCGTTGGGTGCCCGTTTGCCAGAAGCCGAGGCCCTGAAGCGAGCGGAGGGGATTGGCGCAGAAGCTTTTTGGCAGGGTGATCAATTTGTCCATTTGTCACCCCTCTCCTGCCCGATTACGGCCTCATCCGCCGGGACGCTGCTTTTCACATCTGGCTCAACTGGCGAGCCTCGCGCAATCTGGCATGACCTAGAGTCCCACATTGCAAATGCCCTGGGCGCGGCTGAGATTATACCTCTCCAGCCTGGCTGCGCGTGGTTGCTCTCGCTGCCACTGAACCATGTGAGCGGTTTTTCCATTCTCATCCGCTGCCTTCTCACTGGTGCCACGATTGTCTTTCCCGATAAAAATTCTCCTTTCAAAACTCAAATCGAAGATGCGGTTCTCACACATGTCTCCCTCGTTGGGGTGCAGTTGCGCCGACTCCTCGCGGAGAGGGCTTCGTTTTCCCATTTGCAGGCTGTTCTTGTTGGTGGAGGTCCTGTTGATCAAGGTCTGGTCTCGGATGCCATAGCGGCCGACGTCCCGCTTCACATCACCTATGGAATGACTGAGACGGCGTCACAGATTACCACAAGTGAGCGATTGCATGCGGTTCCCAGCGTCATTCACGCAGGCAAGCCGCTTCCCGGTCGCGAGGTTCGCATCTCGCCGGAGGAAGAAATTCAAGTGCGAGGCGACATGTTGCCCCGGGCCATTTTGTCGGGCGGGGAGTTGCGTGAGACTCTGACGCAAGACGGGTGGTTTTCCACGGGTGATGCCGGAAGTTTTGATCCTGCTGGAAATCTCGTCGTCAGCGGGCGTCGAAGTCGAATGTTCATTTCCGGAGGTGAAAATATTTGTCCCGAGGTCATCGAGACTTTGCTTGCTTCATTGCCGCAGGTGCGGCGCGCTGTTGTCGTGGGAGTGCCGAGTAAAGAATTTGGCGTTCGTCCGGTCGCTTTTGTTGCTGGCGACGCCAGTCCGGACCGCCTGAGAGATTTTCTGAGATCCCGACTCGAGGGCTTTTATATTCCCGACGCCTTTCTGCCCTGGCCGAACGAGGTCTCTCCGGATGAGGCCAAGGTGAACTTTAATTTTTTCAACCGCCTTGCTCGGAAGTGTGTTCTTTGATAGCCAAGCTGGATGAAGCGTTTCCTTGTCCTTACCGTTGCCCTCATTTCCTCGTGGTGTCTCGTCGGGTGCCTCTCCTCTCCCATCTCCAGTTCTGGCGGAATCGGGGCAGTGACTGTTCACGATACGAATGCGGATGCCGTCACAGCCGCCGCCCGGGATGTTTTTGCAACCCGCGGCTACACGCTCTCGGGGGTCGATTATCCCAACTCGATCTCTTTTGACAAACCAGCCGGCGGCTTTGGAAATGTGATGTGGGGAAGCTACGGCAATCCCCAAACGATCCGGGTTCGCCTCGCTATGGTGCCAATTCCGGGAACCGATAATATCCGCCTCAAGCCCAAAGTTTTTTCCGTCAGCGATGCAGGAGAGGCAGGGTTTGACACTGCGAGGCCTCTGTTTGGCATCTGGAACGCTGAGTTCGGTCCCATCTTGAAGGACATTGCGCGCAAGGCTGGCGACTAGTGTTTCTCTACCTCGTTGACATAGGCATTCCCTCTCTTTAAACATCCACACAACCAAATGAAGATCGCAGTTACCAAAGAAGCCCTGCTCGAAGGATTGCAACGCATCCAGAATGTCGTCAGCACACGCCCGACTCTCCCGATTCTCACCAACGCACTCCTCGAGGCCGATGAAAGCGGCCTGACCCTCACCACCACCGACCTGAATGTGGGCATCCGCTGCCGCGTCGAAGCCCGAGTCGAAAAGACGGGGGCGATCACCATACCGGCCAGAAAGCTCGTTTCGATCATCCGCGAGTTGATGAACTCCGAAGTCATCATCGAAGTGGATGCAAAAAATGCCGCCTCCATTCGCTGCGGTTCGAGTTTTTTCAAAATCTACGGTCTCCCCAAGGAGGAATATCCCGCTTTCCCGCATTTCGAGGAGTCGAGTTCCCTCACCATGAAACAAGCCGAACTCAAAGACGGTTTGCGCAAAACTTCCTACGCCATCTCCAGTGACGAGGCGCGTTATGTTCTTAATGGAATTCTTTTTTCTCTCACGGAAAACAAGCTCACCCTCGTCGCAACGGATGGTCGCCGTCTGGCGCTGTTTGAAAGCGAGTTGGAGTTTCCGAAGAGCAACGAGCGCGATTTTATACTTCCGACAAAGGCCGTAACGGAACTCCAGCGCCTCCTTTCTGACGACGGCGATGTCGTTATTTCCAGCTCCAGCAATTTAGTTTCCTTCCAATTGAATGGTTCTCAATTGGTTTCAAAGCTCGTGGAAGGCAACTACCCGAACTACCGTCAAGTTATTCCCGGTGAGGCAAAGGAGCGCATTCCTCTCGAGCGCGAGTCCCTGTTAAATTGCGTTCGCCGCGTCTCCCTGCTCAGCAGCGACAAGACAAGCTCGCTTCGACTTTCTTTCACCAAAAATAATCTCGATATCACGGCCACTACTCCCGAAGTCGGCGAAGCCAAGGAATCCATGTCCGTCAACTATCGTGGACGCGACATCGCGATCGCATTCAATCCCGAGTTCCTCATGGACCCGCTTCGCAACCTCCCGAATGACGAGGTTTACCTGGAGCTGATCGATGAAATGAGTCCCGGTGTTCTCAAAATCCAGACGCCGTTTCTCTATGTGATCATGCCAATGCGCGTCTCTGCGTGAACCCTCCGCAGCACAAATGGGGCATTGATCTGGGTGGAACCAAGATCGAGGGAGTCATCATGGACTCTTCTCGTCCGGGAAAAGCCCTTTTCCGCCTGCGTCGCGAAACCGGTGCATCGCATGGTTACGAACACATTCTTTCTCAAATAGAGGGAGTGATTTCAGATCTGGAGTCTGCTTCAGGTCTCACCCGGCCACCCAAGATCGGAATCGGCACACCCGGCGCGATGGAGCCATCCACCGGCCAACTGAAAAACTCCAACACAACTTGTTTGAATGATCAGCCGATCCGCCAGGATTTGGAGCGCTTGACTGGAAGTCAGATTTTGATGGCAAATGACGCTAACTGCTTCGCCCTCGCGGAGGCCCTCATCGGAGCCGCAGCCGGTGCGGCTGTGGTTTTTGGAGTCATACTCGGAACTGGCGTTGGCGGCGGTGTTGTTGTGAACGGTCGCATACTCCCGGGTTTGCACGGAATCGGCGGCGAGTGGGGGCACAACCCGCTTCGTGGAGAATCCCACACCTGCTACTGCGGTCGCTCTGGCTGCATCGAAGGCGTTATAGCCGGTCCATCCTTGGAGCGTTTCTACCGCGAGCAGGGCGGCGATGCTGTTCGCCTGCCGGAAATTTCCCAGCGGGCCCAAGCGGGCGAAAAACTCGCCATCGAAACTCTGGAGCGCCTGCGCGAGAAGTTCTCGGAGTCCATCGCGGCGGTGATTAATATTCTCGATCCTGATGCCATCGTCCTCGGAGGCGGCGTTGGAAACATCCCTTTGCTTTACGAGCCTCGAACGAGGGAGAGCGTGCTGTGCCAGATATTCAATAAGGAACTTCGCACCCGCATCCTGCCTCCGATCCTCGGGGACAGCGCTGGTGTCTTTGGCGCCGCCTTGTTGGTGGATTGAGCCTTACTCAGACTTGCGGGCACGGCGTGCGTCGATGAAAGACTTCACGCAGAGCACGAGAAATAACAGGCAGACCACGCCCATGGCGATTTGCATTCCGGAGGCGAGTGGACGCTCTGCGGTGCCAGCAATCAGCGCTCCCAATTTTGGAAGGCCCATTCCCAGGCCGCCAAGTGTCCCGAGCAAGCCCACCAAAGCAGCCACATGCATAAGGTGCATCCGGATTTTGGGAATAAACGCCGAGAAAAGTCCGCAGAGGAAAATAATGGTTCCAAAAAATGCTGGAATGAGCGACGTGACGCTTTGCGCGCCTGTGGCCACATAGGCTCCAAATCCCATCGCATCGAGCATGATTCCAAAAACAATTGCTAGTGTTGGCATGGTCTGAAAGCTGGAGGCAACGACCGCCAATAGCAAGTGTGAAACGGAAATGTTACGAATCGTTGATTGTCTGATCAGTCGCTGCGATCTTTGATGCCCTCTCATGTTAAGAGCTATTCTTTTATCCCTGCTAGCCGTCTGCGCGCACGCCTCCGCCAACAATGTCATCTTCATCCACCCTGACGGCGCCGGCGTTTCCAATTGGCAGGCCGCCCGTTTTTATTGGGCAGGTCCCGACGCGGATCTCAACTGGGACCGCATCCCTCATATAGCCGTCTATCGCGGGCACATGGCGGATTCCCTTTCCGCGACATCAAATGGCGGGGCGACCTCGCATGCTTATGGCATCAAGGTCCCATCCGCTGCATTCGGCACGGATGGAAAATTCGCATCGCGCCCGACAGCGGCGAATGGCGAGCCAGGCAGCCTCATGCACGAAGCAATGAGGCGCGGCGTGCGGACGGGTCTCGTGAATTCCGGCAGCATCATCGAGCCCGGAACCGCCTGCTTTGTAGCAAGCACGGCGCGCCGTGACGACTACGAGCAAATCACTGCGCAGGTTGTTGAATCGGGAGTTGATGTCATTCTCAGCGGTGGCGAGGAGTGGTTTCTCCCTCCCTCCAAAGCGGGTCGTCATGTGAAGGTGGGTAAGCGAACCGACGGTCGCGACCTCATCCAAGAAGCCAAAAAAATTGGCTACACCATTGTCTTCACTCGCGCGGAGCTTCAGTCCGTGCCCGCCGAAACCAATAAGCTACTCGGCATTTTCGCCGAGCAGGATACCTTTAATGACATGGAGGCTGATAAACTCAAGTCGCTCGGTTTGCCAACCTACGCTCCCGAGGCTCCCACCCTTCAGGAAATGACCGCAGCCGCCCTTAGTGTCCTGGCCCCTGGGCCTTTCCTCCTCGTCGTGGAGGAGGAGGGATCGGATAACTTCGCGAATTTCAACAATGCTCCAGGCGTCCTGGACGCTCTGAAGCGCGCGGACGATGCCTTTGGAATCGCGCTGGAGTTTGTCGAAAAACACCCCGAGACCTTGCTCATAACCGCCGCCGACAGTTCCGCCGGTTCCATGGATGTCCTGGGCTTCCCCCCGAGACCCGACCTCATCGCTAGAGCTGCTACCGGAAAAGACACCAACGGCGCCCCCTACGGACTCACGACCGACGGCTTCCCCTTCCTCTCCAAACCCGACCGCTCCGGCGCTGCACATCCTTTCGTCATCACCTGGGGCACACTGAGCGACGCCTCCGGCGCCATCCTCGTGCGAGCCGCAGGCAAAAACGCCGACGAGGTCAAGGGAAGCTTCGACAACACAAAAATCTACAGCCTCATGCGCGAGGTTCTGTTCGAAGACTAGAAACACCTCCAAGCTCCTCCCCAATCATCAGAGACCAGGCGCTCGGACCAAAAATTTGGACGATCGCCCAAATTTTTGGTCTGAGGGCGCGTTGGTTCCACAGATTCGAATCTTGCGTGTTTTTTGGGGTGGGGGAAGGACAGAGCGATTTTGAGTCTTTGTTTTGAGTCTTTGATATGTTTCCGGAGCGGGTGTAAGTTTTTTTATGCTCCGCAAGACTTTCGTAAGAGCTGTTCTGGTTCTGATCGCTTCGCCATTGGCTTTGCATGCCTCGGTGGAGCGTCTAACTCCCGAGCAAATGCGCGAGGCCTCGTTTCTGGACACCGTTTCCATTCCCACGCCCGGGGAATTTTTTCTGGCTGTTGACAAGCAATGCCAACCGAATTGGAGCAAACTGCTTCGTCCCTCTGTCCCGGCTTCCACATCCGATCGCGAGCACCTGGCCCTGCAACTTGGAATTCTTGCGGCTGATGGTTTCATGGCTATCGAGGCTCAGGATGGGCAAAGTGTGAAAAATACCGCCCGCGACACCCTCCTGCTCGCCAAAAAGCTCAATGTAAGCCAACAGATCGTTGCCCGCAGTCAGAGCATTTCCGACTTTGCCGATGCTGGAAATTGGAGTCGCCTTCGCGAGGAGTTGGATGCCATGCAGAATGACATTCGACTCTGCCTGCTGGAGCAAAAGGACAGTCCGCTCGTCGTTTTGGCCATGGCTGGCTCGTGGGTTCGTCAGATGGATATGGCGTCGAACCTCCTTGCCAGTGATGAAAATTCCTCATCCACCGCGCTGATTGTTCAACCTGAAGTCGCCTCTCGCATTCTGACTCGAGTCGAGAATCTCCCCGAAAATTCGAAAAAACAGCCTATCGTCAAACAACTCTCTGAAGGCTTGCTCACCGCATCAACTCTGATGTCGGAGTTCAATTCCTCCTTGCCCCCATGGGCCGTCCAGAGCATTGCCTCAACCATGTCCGCGATCACCGCCGCCGCAGCGGCTGTGGATTCTAAAAAATGAAACTGTGGACACTTCTTATTGCGCTCTCCCTTGTTGGAATAGCTTACGCACAGGCCCAGTCCGACAAGGCTGAACCGGTAAATTCCTCTCCGCTTGATTGGACTGCTTATGACAAAAGCCCGCGCAGCCTTGCGCTGGAACTCGCTGCGGGAAATGAAGGAGAGGGCTATCAAGTCCACGATGGTTTCTGGTCCGGCACGCTCGCCAAGGCTGAGCCGGTCCTTCTCGAGGTCTTTCTTTTTGCGGGCAATGACTACAGGTTTTCAGCCGCAAATTCGGATGCCTTGTCGCAATTGAGATTGTCGATTTTCGATGCCTGGGGCCATCCCGCAGGGCAAGAATACACGGGGGACTCCTCGTGTTCAACGGCCGGCATTTCCGTGATCCGCAGCGGTCGGTATTTCATCCGCCTCGTCATGACGGAAGGTGACAAAGCCGACACCTGCATGGTATATTCTTACAAGTAATCTCGTCATGGCCGCTGCATCCACCACTGAAAAACTGAACAGTCCGCAAGTGCGTCAGTTTTCCGTTTTTCTTCAAAATAAAGTCGGTGCACTTCTCGAAATCGTGCGCCTGCTCGATCAGAACAACATCATCGTTCTGGCGCTCAGTATCGCGGAATCCTACGAGTCCGCAATTAGTCGAATCATCGTCAGCGACCCCGACCGGACCGAGGAGCTTTTTCGCGAACATAATATCCCGCACAGCTCTTGCGAGCTCATGGTTGTCGAGTTGGCAGATGGACCCGGCGACCTCTCGAAGCTGCTGGCCGCCCTTCTCATGGCCGAAGTCAATGTCCACTTCAGCTACCCGCTTTTGGTGCGTCCTCGAGGCCGCGCCGTGCTCGCCTTGCATGTGGATGATATCGAGTGCGCCACTTCCGTCCTCCTTGGGGAAAGCTTCAAGCTCCTCACTCAAGGCGACCTTTCCCGTTGATCATGTCTGATTCTGCAGCCTCACGATCCCAGGCTGCGCGCATCCTTGGCGGATTGGTTCTCGGCCTTGTCCTCGGTCTCGCCGCTGGCACCGCTCTGCCGGACTCAGCTCAGCCCTCGCTGAATTGGTGGATTGATCAGGTTATCCAGCCCGCCGGTCGCATTTTTTTGCGAATTATTTTCATGGTGGTCATACCCCTGATTCTTTCCGCCATCGTGATTGGAACCATGGAAATGGGGGATGTCCGAACCCTCGGCAGGGTGGGGTGGCGCGCACTCATCGCCACATTCGCGCTCTCAGCGGCGAGCGTCGGCATAGCACTTGGTCTCGTCAATCTCATCGAGCCGGGGCACTCGCTCTCGGCGGAAAGTCGGCAGTCGCTCGTGCAAACCTACTCTGGAGCCTCGCAAAAAAGCATCGAGCGGGGCAGCCAATCCCAATCCATCGCCACAACGCTTCTTAACTTCATTCCTGAAAACCCGTTGGCCGAGGCGGTGAATGCCTTCAATCCTGAAAATAAAGGCGGCGGTCTCCTTGCGGTCATGGTTTTCAGCCTCTTCGTTGGTGTTGCACTGACCATTGCACCCCGCGAGCGCACCGCCACGCTGAGAGGATTCTTTGAGGGGATGTTCGAGGTTTCCATGGTGATCATCGGTTTTGCTTTGCGCCTCGCCCCCTTTGGAGTCGCCTGCCTGGCTTTCGCGGTTGCAGCGCGTCTCGGTTTGGACCTTTTTCGAACTTTGGGAATCTATGTGGCCGTCGTGCTGCTCGGCTTGGCGATCCAACAGTTCGTTGTCTATCCTCTCACGATCCGCTTCTTCGCGGGCCGTTCTCCGCTGCGTTTTTTGATCGATGCCAAGGAGGCGATCATCACCGCTTTCAGCACATCCTCCAGCAATGCCACACTGCCAGTGGCCCTCCGAGTCGCTGAGAAAAATCTCGCGATTCCTCCTCGCATCGCCCGCTTTGTTCTGACGGTCGGCGCCAGCGCGAACCAGAATGGCACGGCCCTTTACGAGGGGGTCACAGTTCTCTTTCTCGCGCAGGTTTTCGGGGTCGATCTGACTCTCACTCAACAAGTCGTCGTCGCCCTCATGTGCGTCATGGCAGGTATCGGCACAGCCGGTGTGCCCGGGGGTTCCCTTCCCTTGGTCGTGGGTGTTCTTCTTGCGATCAATGTTCCACCGGATGCCATAGCGATCATTCTCGGGATCGACCGGTTTTTGGACATGTGTCGAACCGCTCTAAATGTCTCCGGCGACCTGGTGATTGCCGCAGTCGTTGCCAAGGGCGCTTCTGATATTAAGGAATGAAAAAAATTCTCCTTATCGACATCAGCAATTCCTTCACCAAGACCTGCCTTGCGGTTGGGAATTCCATTTCGCGCGTCAAGCGTCTGCCAACTCCATCGCTCGATGCAGCACAGCTTCGTGCTGTGCATTCACCCGCAAAACTCGATGGTGTCGTTCTCTCATCCGTCGTTCCCGAAAAAAACAGCGAGGTTTATGCCGCATTCGCCCGCGTGCTTGAAGTCGGTGCGGGGCTGGATCTCGGCGTTGGCATTGATTATCCCTCGCCCGGCAGGATTGGGGCTGACCGACTGGCCAATGCGGCCGCTTGCGCCGCTTTGCACGGTTTCCCTGGTATTGTGGTCGATTTTGGCACAGCTGTGACCTTCGACGTTATTTCCCAAGCTGGCGACTACATCGGAGGTGTCATCGCCCCGGGTTTAAATGCCATGACCAGCTACCTGCATGACCGCACAGCCCTGCTTCCGAATATCAAACTCCGCGAACCCTCCAGCGCCGTCGGGCGGTCAACGAGGGATGCCATGCTATCCGGCGCAGTCCATGGCTACCGGGGGCTGGTGAAAGAAATTCTCGATCAAATCCGCTCTGAAGCCTTTCCCAAAAAGCGCCCCCGCATTATCGCCACTGGCGGGGATGCGGAACTCATTGCCGGCCGTGTCGGTCTCTTCGATATCGTGGACCCGCTGCTCACCCTTCGGGGGTTGCTTGTCATCGCTCAAAGAAACTTATGAACCTCGAGATTCTCGAAAACCAACCCGTCCTCAAAATTCAAGCCGGCAATGCCAGCGCCCTTATCTCTCCTGCACACGGCGCCAGATTGCTCTCTTGGAATGTGCCCGGTTGGGACATCATCCGCTGGCCTGTGAATGCCGACTGGGACCGCGTTCCCAAGGTGCGGGGCGGCGATCTCGCGATCTTCCCTTTTATAGCTCGCACCTACGCAAATGGCCGTATCGGCTTTTGGATTGATGAATCGGGTGTGCAGCGTCCCGCGCCGATGCATGGCTTCGCAAAAGATTCCCCCTTCCGTGTCGTTGAGGCTTCGGCGGATTCGGTCACGCTGCGCCTCGATGCCAATGAAACCACCGCGGCTTGTTATCCCTTTCCGTTTCGTTTGGAAGTTACCCACCACATCGAGCCGGATGCTCTGCTCACAATCTTTCGTGTGACCAATCGCGGGGATAGCCCAATGCCGTGGTCTGCAGGCCATCATTATTATTTCCATATCCCGGCCGCCGAGCGCACTTCTTGGGAACTCTCCGTCCCGTGTGAAAAATGGGGACGCCAGAACTTCGCGGACGGCTCGATTTCATTCGATGCCTCCTCGCGGCAAAGCGCTCCGCTTTCCGACCCCGCTTGGATTGACCGTTTTCACTCGAACCCCGATTTGCTGGGCGTTGTTTTGTCCAATGCAGGAGCAGGTAAAATCATTTGCTTCGAAAATCCGGCGAATCGCGCCGCCGACTGGCCCTGCGTCACCACATGGACGGAGAAGCCAGATTCCGATTTTTTTTGCATCGAGCCCTGGAGTGCATTTCCCAATGCCATTCACAATCGCCTTGGTTTGCGCACCCTCGTGGCCGGCGCAACTGATGAGATTTCTTGCCGCATTCGCATCAAGCAGGCGACACAATCATTTTAAAACCACCTATGCCAAGCCTTGGAGTCAACATCGACCATGTCGCGACGCTTCGTCAGGCGCGATATCGCGAAACGCCGGATAACCCGAATGCCGAACCCGATCCCGTGGCTGCCGCCTTGGTTGCTGAGAGTGCTGGCGCTCTCGGCATCACGGCCCACCTGCGCGAAGACCGCCGCCATATTCAGGATCGCGACATTTTTCTCCTCCGCGATAAGATCACCACCAAGCTCAATCTGGAAATGGGTGTTTCAGATGACATTCTCCGTATCGCTCTTCAAATTCGTCCCGAGGATGTTTGCCTCGTTCCCGAAAACCGCCGCGAGGTCACGACCGAGGGCGGCTTGGATTGTGTGGCGAACGAGAAGACGCTCCAGAGGGCTATCGGTCGCCTGCAGGATGCTGGAGCGAGAGTCAGTCTCTTCATTGATGCTGAAGAAAAACAAATCTATGCTGCTGCCTCGCTTGGCGCCCAGTTTATCGAAATTCACACCGGCTCTTATGCCAACAAATTCGGCGCGGAGCGCGCATCCGAACTTGAGAAACTCCGCCGTGGCGCAGCAATGGCCCTTTCGCTCGGCCTTCGGGTCAATGCCGGTCACGGGCTGAACTATGAAAACACCGCGCCTATCCTCTCACTGCCCGGCCTTGAGGAACTGAATATCGGTCATTCCATCATTTCCCGTGCGCTCACTGTCGGCCTTGAAGTCGCCGTTCGCGATATGGCGCGTCTCATCGCCGCAGGCTGATGAATCTTCCCGGCGACTCTTCTATCGAAAAGTTCCTGCTCGACGGTCTTGCAGAGATCGAGTCCAAGGGCCTCACTCGCAAACTTTCTTTTTTGGAGGGGCCACAGCAAACGAGGGTCACTCGCAACGGCAGGGAACTCTGGAATTTTTCCTCAAACGACTACCTCGGACTCGCGACTCATCCGGCATTGAAAGCCGCTGCCATGGTGGAAACCGAGCGCTCGGGATTTGGAGCAGGAGCCTCGCGCCTCATCTGCGGCACACTCGCGGCGCATGAGGAACTCGACAGCAGCATCGCGGAATTCAAGCAAACACCCGCCGCCCTTTCCTTCTCCAGTGGCTACGCCGCCGCCATGGGTACCATCCCCGCGCTTTGCGGGGCGGGGGATGTCATTATCCTCGATAAACTCTCCCACGCCTGCCTTGTCGATGCCGCGCGCTTGAGCGGTGCCGTGCTGCGTGTTTTCCCGCATAATGATCTTTGCAAACTCGAGAGTCATCTCACATGGGCTCGTACCAAACTTCCCGGTGCAAAAATTCTTGTTGTGGCCGAGTCCATTTACAGCATGGATGGCGACCGGTCTCCCTTGCGCGAAATAGTGGAGCTCAAGGAGCGCCACGGAGCCTGGCTTTTCCTCGACGAAGCCCACGCCGTCGGTGTCATGGGACAGCAGGGTAGGGGACTGGCCGACGAGGTAGGCGTTGCCGGGCAGGTCGAAATTCAGATGGGAACTCTCGGCAAGGCAATCGGATCGCACGGAGCCTACATCGCGGGGAGCAGCGCTCTCCGAAACTTTCTTATCAATCGCGCCCGCAGCTTCATTTTCTCAACATCTCCACCCGCACCGGTTGCCGCCGCATCGCGCAAAGCGATCGAAATTGCCGCCTCACTGGAGGGTGACTGTCTGCGCGCCAAGCTTTGGCAAAACATCCAGCACCTTCAATCGCTCCTGTCTCTCAACGCGCCTCTCAGCGCCATTCTACCTTTCCTGATCGGCAATGAATCCGCTGCGGTCGAAATCTCGGCCCGACTTTTAGATCAAGGCTTCCTGGTTCCTGCGATTCGCTTTCCAACTGTGGCAAAAGGCTCAGCCCGCCTTCGTGTCACACTCACCGCCGCGCATACGGCATCGAATATCGAGTCTTTGGCAGAAGCTCTTCGGGAGTGCGTCGGGTAAATGGACCGGCGCATACGATTTTCCGATCAAAGGTCAGTTCGACGCAGGAGGTGGTGTTGGCACTGGGCGTGGAGGAGTTCCACTGCCTGCTCCACCTGAGCTTCCGTTTGTCCCTGGGAGTCTTTCTCCAACAGTTGAGGTGCCTTGGTCGCCAGTAATCACCGGTTGATTTGGACCCGCTCCGCCGGGTTGGGTGCTTTGCCGGGCACCAGCTTGAGTTGCGGCTTGGATAGTTGTCGCGTTAGCCGTCGGCACGGCGGCAATCACCGCAGTTGCGATCGCGGAAGCCGCTTGCGGTGCGGCTGCGGCTACGCTCTGAGCAACCTGCGTGGCCAAGGCCGGGACAATCGCCGCGATCGTGGATGCGATTTGGGGCGCGGCCGCCGGGGCTGCTTGGGCCACATTTGCTGCGATCTGAGCTGCTGCGGCTGGTGCCACGGTGGCTGCTGCTGCGGCGACCGTTGTGGCTGCCACAGGCAAGGCGTCGGCTGCTGCAGCGGCGATTGCTGCCGCGGCATCGGGGGATTCTGCGGCGAGTTGCTGCACGGTGGCTGCGAGTGCGTCCGAACCTTTTTCCGAGGCGGCTTGGATGGCTTGTTGCTGGACACTTGAAAGGTTGCTGGCAGGCGTAGCAGGAGCCGGCGCTGGCGGAGGTGCGCCTTGGAATGCATTCGAGGGCACCGACTGTCTCATTGCGGCAGATGATTGGCTAGTGGCGGTCTGCAAGTTTGAAGCGCCGGGAGGATTGGCGCTGAATCCTCCTGCCCTGCCAATGCTGAAACTTTGGCCTCCGCTCACGGCGCGCGAGCCTGTCGCTGTTTTCATCTGCACCACCCCGGTTGCCACGGCTAAGGTAACAGGGTTGTTTTGGTTGTTTTTATTTGAGGTGATGCCGAGGCTTGTTCCACGGATACCAGCCGAGCCTACTGGTGTGGCGATTTGGAAACTTGAATCCCTCTTCAGCTTGGCAATATCGAGAACAATCGTTCCCTCCGGAACGCTGAGGCGTGTTACAGAGCTGGAGGGCTCGGATTTCAATGTCTGGTAATCCACGCCATTTGCGTTGAATGGATCCTGTGCAAATTTTTCCACCGCGAACTCCGATTCCGGCTTGATGTTCACGGTTGTGCCATTGTCGAAAAGCAAGACGACACTGGCACCTTTGCCTGTTTGAATCGTGGCACCCTGTCGGATGAATGAACCTTCCTTGAGCTGTGAAGATTGTCCTGTGGCGTCTACGAGTTTAACTCCTTTTCCTTCAATTTTTACAACGCGTATGTTTCCCAAGTTCATTGAAGGCGTTTGCTCGATTGTTTGCGCCTTGGAAGCCAGCTGCTCATCGGGCTTATCATTGGTTTGGGCTAAGGTGAACTGGAAGGTCGCTGCCAAGGATAGAACAAAGAGGGTTCGGAAGGGGGGAAGCATAAAACCTTTCCTCAACGAGTCTTCGATATTTGGCAAGAAAAATATGCGTGCTTTGCTTTTATCTTAAAATGGCATGTGCACTGTTCGAGTCGCGTTGCCCCGCGCATCGCGAATTGCGATTTCGATGCTGCGACGATTCCAATCTATCAAGAGGGTGCCGAAGTTGAGCTCGGCAAAGGGCTCGCCAACCCGCAGTTGGTTCATTTCGCCTCGGAAATTTTTGTAGGAATGCGTGAGTCCGCTGGTCGTCAACTCATAGAGCGTTTGCCCCCTCCATACATCTTCCAAGCGCGAAACCTCACCAAAATGCCGGTCACCGCTGAGCAGAATCGTGCCGTTGGATTGCGTTGAAGCAATCAATTTCAAGAGGCGACCACGCGACTCCGGATAATCGCTCCACTTTTCGTGCCGATGCTCGGTGGGTAAAATCTGACTTCCCGAGCAAATGAGATGGATCTGTGCCGTGCTGCCGCGCAAAGTTTTTTCAAGCCAAGCCCATTGCGCCTCGCCAAGAATATCTCCGTCCGTCTGCGGCTTATCGCGATGGGTGCGGACATCCAGAAGGATCAAGCAGACCCGGCGTCCTTCAGGGCCGAAGATCCGCGAAGCATAAATGCCAGATTGCCGGCGACGAGGACTGTCGGCGGGTTCATCCAGAAAATCCAAAATCAAGAGCTGGGAATCCTTTTTCCGCTCAAAGTCGGACCCTGCATCGTTCCTCCCGTAGTCGTGGTCGTCCCAGATTCCTTCGACTGAACAAACATTCCGCAGCTTGCGGTAGCCGGGGTTTTTCTTTTGCGCGTTCCATTTTTCCGCCAACACGGTCATGTCGTCCGTGTCCCCGTAAATGTTGTCGCCAAGCCAAATCCAAAGCTGGGGCTGAAATTTCAAAATCGAATCCCAGAGCGGTTGTGGCAGGTCCTGCCGATTGCAGGAGCCCGCTGCAATGCGGGTCAATGGCTCGCCGCACTGCGCCTCGGGGCAAACATGGAGGCAGGCGAGGGCTACCGCGAGCCAGCAAAAACTGAACGATCGGCTTGTCATAGGTTGATTGGTCTCAAGCATTCGCAATCAACCGACGCTCCGGCAAGCCTGCACCATGATGATTTCGCTTGCCGAATCGCTTCTTGAAAATAGCTTGGAGCACATGTCGACAACACTCAGCCCGGTTGCCTACGATGCGAAGATTGAAGGGAATGTGATCTTCACTCAGGTGGATGCCGCTATTAACTGGATGCGCAGCAATTCTCTTTGGCCAATGCCAATGGGATTGGCTTGCTGCGCTATTGAACTTATGGCCGCTTCATCGTCGCGCTTCGACATCTCCCGTTTCGGCGCTGAAGTCATGCGTTTCTCCCCGCGCCAAGCGGATGTGATGATCGTCGCGGGCACTGTGACCTACAAAATGGCTCTCGCCGTGAAGCGCATCTGGGACCAAATGCCAGAGCCGAAATGGTGCATCGCCATGGGAGCCTGCGCCTCGTCCGGCGGCATGTATCGCAGCTACGCCGTGCTTCAGGGTATCGACCATTTGATCCCGGTTGATGTATACATTTCCGGTTGCCCGCCGCGTCCGGAGGCCCTGCTCGACGGCCTCATGCGTCTTCAGAAAAAAATCATGGGCGAGCATGCACTGGCCGACCAGAAAAAGGAGTTGCTCGAATCCATATGACATCAGACGAAATGTCCGACAGGCTGCGTGAGGCTTTTCCCGCAGCGATCATCGACCAATCACGCTTTCGCGATGAAAGCACATTGCGCATTCAGGCCTCCGCTCTGCGCGATGTCTGTCTGCACGCTCGCGACACGCTCGGGTTCAACTACCTTATCGATGTTTCCAGCGTTGATCACTTTGGAAACGAACCCCGCTACGAGGTCGTTTACGAGCTTTATTCCATGAAGGACTGCGTGCATCTCCGTCTCAAAATTTCTGTCAGTGAGGACGACTGCACTGTTCCTACCGTCTCGGATATCTGGCCAACCGCCGACTGGCACGAGCGTGAAGCTTATGATATGATGGGGATCAAGTTTTCAAACCATCCCGACCTCCGTCGCATTCTCATGTGGGACGGCTACCCCTACCATCCCCTCCGAAAGGACTTCCCGCTCCAAGGCAAGCAAAGCGATTTGCCTGGAGTCGCCTTCACCGAGCCTGCTCCGCTCGCCGGTGGACCATTCGTCACCGTGCCCACCGATGGCACCACTCAGGTGCGTGAACCCAGGGCGCGCCATGCTGGAGACCTTGTCCCGCCTGAAAAATTCATCGCGGAACCTTGATCGCCGAAGAAAAACCCCTCGCTGATTTCGTCGCTAAGCTCGCATCTTGTGACCGCATAGCCATCGATACAGAGGCTGATAGCCTGCACTGTTATTTTGAAAAGGTCTGCCTGATTCAAGTCAGCGGAGGCGGCGACCATGAGTTGGTGGATCCACTTGCGGATATGGACCTTCAGCCCCTCTACGACCTTGTGTGCTCGCGGCGCCTTGTTTTTCATGGGGCGGATTACGATCTGCGCCTCCTGCGCCGCACCGGGAAATTCGAGCCGGTGGACCTTTTCGATACCATGATTGCCGCCCGCCTCATCGGCAAAACGGCATTCGGTCTTGCTGCGCTTGTTAAGGAATATTTCGGTATCGAGCTGTCCAAGGCTTCCCAGAAAGCAAACTGGGCCATCCGCCCGCTCCCGCAGGAGATGCTGGAGTACGCGATCAACGACACGCGATATCTGCTCGAAATCGCCGATATCCTTGAATCCGACCTCCGCCGATTGGGACGCCTCGAATGGTTCCATGAATCCCGCGATCGCATGATCGCATCCGCCCGCGAAGTCAAAGAGCGGGACGAGAGCACCGTCTGGCGCATCACAGGGTCTTCGGCCCTTTCGCCCCGAGCTCAGGCAGTTCTTCGCATTCTTTGGTTCTGGCGCGATGCGGAAGCCCGCGCATGGGACCGCCCGCCCTTTCATGTCATCGGCAACGAAGACATGCTCCGCGTCGCCGAGAAGGTCGCCAATGGCGGCACATTCTCCGTGCCGCGCATGAATGGCCGGCGCCGCAAAAGTTTTGAGGTCGTCGTTGCTCTCGCCATGCAGATTCCCGAAAAAGAATGGCCCAAGCTCGAGAAGGTTCGCCGCAAGCGTCCCTCCCGCGAGCAAGTTGCCCGCTGCGAAGACCTCAAAAAGATCCGCGACCGGGTCGCAGCCGAGCTTCAACTCGACGCGTCGCTCATTGCTCCACGCGCCGCCTTGGATGCCACCGCAGCCGATCTTTCCTCACCCGCGCTCATGAATTGGCAACGCAGGCTTTTGGACTTGCCGGCACTATCTGCACTCGCACCGGTCTGATTTTTTCTTCTCTCGAATACCGTGCAAAAGACAGAGCACACGCCCGACATTCTGGACCTCGCCCTCGCCGAGGATATCGGGGCAGGGGATATCACCGCGAAATGGTTCACCCTTCCCGTTTCGCAGGCTTGTGCGGAAATCGTCGCCCGCGAACCGGCTTGCCTCGCTGGATCACAGGTTGCGGCGGAAATTTTTCACCGCGTGGATCGCTCACTTCAAGTTGAGGTCAACCTGCCCGACGGCACCTCACTCGAAAAAGGAGATGTCGTCATCACAGTCGAAGGGACCACAGCGTCTATTCTCACCGCCGAGCGCACCGCCCTGAATTTCATCCAGCGACTCAGCGGCGTCGCCACTATGGCCCGTCGATTCGTCGAAGCCGTTCGTGGGACGAATGCCGTTATACTCGACACCCGCAAAACAACTCCAGGCCTACGCCTCTTGGAAAAAGCAGCCGTCGCTGCCGGGGGGGCGCGTAATCACAGAATCGGCCTTCATGATATGTTCATGGTGAAGGATAATCACCTCGCTGCTGGACTTTCTGCTGACATCCTTCAACAGATGATCTCAGCCGCGCGCGCAGCCAATCCCGGCGTCCGCGTCGAACTTGAGGCCGATACCCTCGAGCAGGTGAAAAGTTTTTTCCGCATGCAGGGAGTCGATGTCATTCTCCTCGACAATATGAGCCTCGCCGACATGCGCGAAGCTGTCCGCCTCTGCCCGGCAAATATCCACCTCGAAGCCAGCGGAGGGGTGAACCTCCAAACCGTCCGCCAGATCGCGGAAACCGGAGTCCATTTCATCTCCGTCGGCTCCATCACACACTCCGCTCCCGCCATGGACTTCGCTCTCGACTTCCGCCCATCATCACGCCCATAAAAAAAATCGGCCCGGCTCAAATAAAACTTGCCACTCAAGCACCACGCGCCTAGTTTTTGATTCTCCTTCAGACCCTATCGTCCAGCGGTTAGGACACTGCCCTTTCACGGCGGTAACACGGGTTCGAATCCCGTTAGGGTCGCCACCCCTTCGTCAGTGCTTCGTGGGCCATAATCCTCATGGCCAATATTGAGATCTCATCCACCTTCCCGAGAGGGCTGTTGTGAAAGATCAATTTCTCGACGCTTGGCCACTCCCAGCGAATAGGGCAGCGAGGTTTTGGTCGTTTTCAATCTGCTCAATCAGGCCGAGATCTTGGAGGTCGTTCTCGAAAAGGCGTAAGCCTGCTATCTCGCCGATGGGAAGCCATTCGTCGAGGTGTCGCATCACTGTGCGAAGGTCTGTGTCGGCAGGGTATTCGTCCTCCACAGAGAGAGCGCTTGAGTAGTTTGCGTGTATTCGGCTGCAGCATGGACTTGGAGCTTCCGGAACTTTGGAGAATTCGATCCATGCATCGCTGCGAATTGTTCGCGTATCCGCTGCCAGCCAGATCAGCAAGGCATCGTCTGACAGGCAGGTGTGCAAGTGAGCGTGGATGTGAACATGCTGCGGGCGCTTGCGCAGGACCTCAAAAATCATGAGTGCGGTATCGTGGAGCATCATGCCGGGGCCGAGCAGTTCGAGTGTTAGTTTATCCCTGCCGTTCCGTAGAGTTTTATAAAGACTGGATAGCAGAACGGATGAGTCTTTTTCAGCGAGATTGAGAAACATTAGAGGGCGCAGGTGGAATCGTTGCTGCGTGCGGGCACTTTGAGTTTCTGGCATCGTGCAAAAATGGCCTCCAGAGATAATGGATGCCCTGCAGGCGCGCGAAAGAAGCAAGTCGGCGCAAAAAGCCTAGAGTTGTTTGCACGCTGGTGCCCGGTGGCAGGTACTGTTCCCTCGTGAGAACAGCCATCCACTCCAAATAGAGCGAAATGGAAAGGCAGACTTCAAAATTGCGCGAGGGAATCATTTCGATAACGGCAAAGCTGGCTCCTCGGCGTGAGAGCGCCGCCGCAACTAATACACTTGTATCAAGAACAACCCGCACAGTTCCGGATATAATGATTCATACCATCTCTTCAAGATAACCCGACGGCTAAATTTTCGCAGTAGCGTTTGCTTGAGACTGCAGCCATGGGCGACCAATAAGCGAGAGGACTGCTTGAGCG
>JBILBH010000100.1:0-2628 GCA_044353785.1 Terrimicrobiaceae bacterium | reverse complement strand
CGATTCACATCGAGCATTCTTAAGCAAAACGAAATCACAGATTACCTCGTGCGCTCTGTCCAACCACGCCTCACCGCCCTCCCCGGTGTGCAGCGCGCTGACATCCTCGGAGCCCGCACTTTCGCCATGCGCATCTGGCTCGACCCCGTTCGCATGGCCTCGCTGGGCGTGAGTCCCTCGGATGTCCGCGCCGCCCTCGCAGCGAACAACTACCTCTCTGCCGTCGGCCAAACAAAGGGTGCATGGATTCAAGTCGATCTCACGGCGGATACCAACCTCAGCTCGGTTGAGGAATTCCGCCGCCTCGTGGTGCGCAAGGATGGCGAGCGTTTCATTCGTCTGGAGGACATCGCCAATGTCGTCCTCGGTGCGGAGGACTATGACACCGAGGTGCGCTTCAGCGGCGAGACGGCCGTCTTCATGGGCATTTGGCCACTGCCGAATGCCAACTCGCTGGATGTCATCAAACGCGTCCGCAGCGAGATGAAGGAGATCGAAAAAGATCTCCCCACAGGCCTCCAAGCAGGCATCGCCTACGATGGCACCGTTTATATCGAGGACGCCATCAAGGAGGTCGTCAAAACGCTCGGTGAAACACTCCTCATCGTCGTGGTTGTGATTTTTCTTTTTCTGGGGTCTCTGCGATCCGTGCTCGTGCCAGTCGTAGCCATCCCTATTTCGCTAATCGGGGCTGTTTTTCTTATGCAGATTTTTGGCTTCACCATCAATTTGCTCACCCTCTTGGCCATCGTGTTGAGCGTGGGAATCGTCGTCGATGACGCCATCGTCATGGTGGAAAATGTCGAGCGCCACATGCGCGAGGGAAAGTCGCCCTTCGATGCCGCCATTCTCAGCGCACGAGAACTCTTCGGGCCTATCGTGGCTATGACGCTGACCCTCGCTGCCGTTTATGCTCCCATTGGCCTGCAAGGCGGCCTCACTGGCACCCTCTTCCGCGAGTTCGCATTCACCCTCGCCGGGGCCGTGCTCGTCTCTGGCATCGTGGCGCTCACGCTCTCGCCAATGATGTCTTCCAAACTCCTCACGCCCCGCTCTGAGGACGCTTGGCTGCCGCGCCACATCAATGCCACTTTCGAGAAAATCCGCTCCTTCTACGCCCGCATTCTCGACGCGACGCTCAATGCTCGTCCGGCCGTTTACACAGCATGGATCATCCTCACGCTCGTCACGGTGCTCCTCTATACTCAATCCCCCCAAGAACTCGCTCCCAACGAAGATCAAGGCGTCATTTTTGGAATTCTCGATACGCCATCGAATGCCTCCATCGACCAGATGGCAGCCCACGCCACCGATGTAAACAAGGTCTTCCAGAGCTTCCCCGAGACCGCCTACACCTTTCAAATCACGCAAACATTTGGAGGTTTCTCCGGCATGGGCCTGAAAAGCTGGACCCAGAGGGATAGAACCGTCTTCGACATAAAAAATGAGGTTCAAGCCGGGCTCGGGCAAGTGCCTGGAGTGAGTTCTTTTGCCGTTGTCCCCCCTGCATTGCCTGGCGGCGGCGATTTCCCGGTCGAGATCGTTGTGGCTTCCACTGCGGACACCGAGCGCATTCTTGAGTTCGTCGAACAACTCAAACTCAAAGCCACCGCCAGCGGCCAATTCGCCTTCCCGCCGATCGTCAGCGTGAAATACGACAGGCCACAGGCAGAATTCGTCATCGATCGCGACAAGGTTGCCGCTCTCGGACTCGACCTCGCACAGGTGGGTGCCGACCTCTCAGCCGCTGCCGGCGGGAATTATGTGAACCGCTTCAACATGGATGGCCGCAGCTACAAGGTCATCCCGCAGATCACCCGCCTCGGTCGCCTCAACGAAGACCAACTCCTCGACATCCGCATCCGTGGCCCCAAAGGCGAACTCATTCCCCTCTCCACCGTCGCGACCGTGAAAAACAAGGTCGAACCCCGCAACCTCCAGCGCTTCCAGCAAATGAACGCCGTCAAACTCAGCGGCGTCGCCATCGTCCCGCTCGACCAGGCCCTGAAGTTCCTCGAAGACGAAGCCGCAAAGATTCTGCCCCGAGGCTACATCCTCGACTACACCGGCGAATCCCGCCAGCTCCGCGCCGAAGGCCCTGCAAAGTTCCTATTCACCTTCGCCCTCGCCATCGTCATGATTTTTCTCGTCCTCTCCGCCCAGTTCAATAGCTTCCGCGACCCATTCATCATCCTCCTCGGCTCCGTCCCCCTCGCCATGTTCGGCGCACTCATTTTCACCTTCCTCAGAATGCCCGCACCGGATGTGCCATTCTGGACCGATGGATGGACCACGACGATGAACATCTACTCGCAAATCGGCCTTGTGACGCTCATCGGCCTCATCGCAAAAAATGGCATCCTCATCGTGGAATTTGCGAACCACATGCAGCACGAAGGCCAGTCGAAACTCGAAGCCGTCCGCAGCGCCGCCCTCACCCGCCTCCGCCCGATTCTGATGACCAGCCTAGCTACTGTGTTCGGCCACTTCCCGCTCGTCCTCGTGACCGGAGCCGGCGCCTCCGCCCGCAACTCCATCGGCCTAGTCCTCGTCGGCGGAATGACCATCGGCACCATCTTCACTCTCCTCATCGTCCCCTCCCTCTACATGCTGATCGCTAAAGAGCAG
>JBILBH010000099.1:0-2656 GCA_044353785.1 Terrimicrobiaceae bacterium | reverse complement strand
TGGCCTGCAACGATTTTGGGATGACGCTCAAGCAGTCCTCTCGCTTATTGGTCGCCCATGGCTGCAGTCTCAAGCAAACGCTACTGCGAAAATTTAGCCGTCGGGTTATCTTGAAGAGATGGTATCACGCCAGAAGCAAGTAGGGAAAGTCATGGGGAACGTTCGGCAGCAATAGGAACATGCTTAGACTGCTCCTCGCAACTTGTCTGTTGATATGTGCATCAGGATGTGCATCTTTGCCGCGAAAACAGCCCATGACAAATCCTGTAAATTACTTTGAGATCCCAGTCCGCGATATGGATAGGGCGATCAGCTTCTACTCGAAGACCTTTGATATGACATTCGAGAGAAAAGAGATCGATGGCAACGAGATGGCGCTATTCCCATATCAACCGTGTGGCGAGGGTGCCACTGGCGCACTTGCGAAAGGAGACAGTTATGAGCCATCATTGAAAGGCACTCGGGTCTATTTCTCAACGCAAGATATTGATGCCACGCTCCGAAATGCGATTTCATCGGGCGGGAGGTTGATCTACCCCAAGACTGACACCGGTGATTACGGGTTTGTGGCTGAGTTTGAGGACTCAGAAGGAAACTGCATAGCACTTCACATGAAAAAACCATAAGGCCGACCGGGAAAATGAAGCTAATCCCTTCGAAATTATGCCAATCATAGAATGCACCGATGAAAAAAATGCCTTCAAGGAAATCAGGCGAGAAAGAGGGCTTTTCGCAACCAAGATTTTCCGAGAGAAATCAAACAACAACATAGTCCAGCTAATCCCCTATACCCATTGCTTTTAATGGATTACTGACCACCAAAAATCCGCATAAATGAACCTGCTGATCAAAACTGCAATCCGGACGTTTTTCACTTTCACAAGTCGCGAAAAAGCACTGGAAAAAAGCGAACTTGTCTTGCGGCAATATGCAAAACTTGCCGACGGATTATCGAGCGAGGCTGGGCAGCGTTGCATTGAAGTCCCGCCAATGAGGGGTATCGATGAAGATATGCGAAAATGGTCGTTTTTTATGATCTTGGAACACAACGCCATTGTGAATAGAAGCATGACAGCCACAGTCGTTCAACTGGCAAGGGGTGAGAAATTGAGCGGTCCAGCCACGATCAATCCCAAGACGGATGTCATGCCCTCGGCGTCGGCAGATGCCTCACAATTCAAGGATTTTGCTGATTCGATCACCAACCATATCGAAGCCGTGAAGAGTTTGAAGCGGTTGCGAGGCACGGGCACTTCGCCGCATCCGGTCTTTGGAGATTTTGACGCGCACAAATGGAACTGCATGTTTGCCTTCCATCTGGGACTGCACCTGCCACAGGCCGAGTTTGTTGTAGGCAAGGCTATGGCAGATCGGTAATCCGGAGCGGGTCAGTTCCAGGGGGCACGCCCCCGGGCGTTCCGTTATGCGCCATCGACGGGCGGCTTGAACAAAACGCGAATAGGACGACTTTAGCCAGGTTGCCTTCCGAGCGCGCCGCAGAGCGACGAAACCGCGCAAATCAGAAGACCCGCCAGAGGCTACCAGAAGATCGCATAGAGACAGAGCGTGAGAACGACGATGGCGATGCCGATGATTTTTGCGGATCGGGAGGATTCGAGTTTGATCAAATCCGTCGTCGGCAGGACAACCGGCTTTGCCATGGGCTTGAGGAAAGTGATGACCCCAAGGACCAAGACGACCACGCCGAAACAAACGGCCATGCGATTCAAGAAAGCCATCTCGGGTGCGAGGAACCATTTCAGCCCGCCATAGAGCGCGACATTGATCACAATGCCGAGCCAACCGAGGTAGCGCGGTGCGCGGGGAACGAGGAATCCGAAGAGGTAAACGGCCAGAATCCCTGGGCTTATAAAGCCTTGGAACTCTTGGATGAAATTAAAAATTCCGCCGAATGCGGGGTTCGACAGGCTTGGAGCAATCACGCAAGCTATCAGAACAAAGAGGAGTGTGAAGCCCCGACCGGCGAGCACCAGAGCGGATTGCGAGGCGTTTTTATGGACTTTGTTGTAGAGGTCCATCGTGGCGATGGTCGCTGCGGAATTCAGCATCGAAGCGAGCGACGAGACGACAGCACCGAAGATGGCAGCGAGGACGAACCAAGTGATGCCCGGCTTGAGCAATTCGCGGAGGAGCGTGGGGAAGGCGGCGGCGTAGTCGTAACCGATAAGTTTCGTGCCCTGCGGAGCGCCTGTGGTGAGGAGCGAGTTGTTGGCATTGAAAAGATCGGACGCAATGGCATTCGGGGCAAGGTCGACGGATTTGCCAACCAGCGAGGCGTTGTGACGCAGGACGGCAGCGGCTTTGTCGGGTTCTGTGAGAGCAAAGTTCTCTGTGAAGGAACAAACCAACCGACTTCCGGATTCGACGGCTGCGAGGGCGGATTGGTTTTTGCGCGAGGCCTCGGTGCGGAGTTCGTCGCTGAAGAGGTTGAAACAAAGAATGCCGGGAATCACGACGATGAAGGGAATCAGAAGTTTGAGCGCAGCTGCAAAGACAATGCCGCGCTGCCCCTCGGCGAGTGACTACGAGCCAAGTGTGCGCTGGACGATGTATTGATTCAAACCCCAGTAGAAAAAGTTTGGGATCCAGAGCCCGATCAGAAGCGCTGTCCATGGAATGCTGGGATCGCTGGCAG
>JBILBH010000074.1:0-8744 GCA_044353785.1 Terrimicrobiaceae bacterium | reverse complement strand
GCGCCTGCGTGGCCGCGAAGGCGTGACGCAGGACATCAACGAGTAGATTTCTCACGAAGGAGTGGAGTCGCAAAAAATCCTTCGTCTGATCCAGAACGAAGTCTTGAGCGAAGTCCCGAGAGCCATCAACCTTGAGCCCTTATGTCCGCGATCCCATCTGAATTTTCAAATGTCACTGCCATCACCAAGGCCAATATCTATTTCGACGGAAAAGTCGTCAGCCACAGCATTGTCTTTGCGGATGCCAGCAAGAAAACGCTCGGTCTGATTTACCCCGGCACTTACCACTTCGGCACAGACAAAGCAGAGCGCATGGAGATCGTCTCGGGCAACTGCGAGGTCAAAATCGACGGCTCCGAGGCGCGCACGATCTACGCAGGCGGGGAGTTCTTTGATGTGCCAGCCAAGTCGGGCTTCGACATCTCGGTGCCAGATGGCATCTGCGAGTATGTCTGCAGTTTTATCGACTGAGTTTGCTTCTTAATCTACGGAGCATGGGAGGAGTCGTCTAAGCAGCCGTGGTGGCCTTTGTAGGCGCGGCTCGTAGGGCTTCCAGAGCGGCGAGGATTTTTTGAACGGTCGCCTCAATCGTTAATCCGTGCTTGGCTCGCAGGATTGGCACAGTGCCATGCTCGATGAACTGGTCCGGCCAGCCGATGCGGACGACTGGTGTCGTGATGTGTCGGTCGGAGAGGTGTTCGATCACAGAGGCTCCAAAGCCGTTCGTGAGCACATGGTCTTCCATGGTGCAGATCACATCGCAGCCGCCGGCAAAAAACTCGAGTGTCGCGGCGTCGAGCGGCTTGATCCAACGGGCGTTGATAACCGCTGTGGAAATGCCGAGTTTTTCAAGTTCCTCTGCGGCGGGAATGGCAAGTTCGCACATGTTGCCAAGGGCGAAGATCGCTGCCTTGGTGCCGTGACGAAGGACTTCGGATTTTCCAATTTCGAGGAGCTTCGGCTTTTTGGCGGGAACGGCGCCGGTTCCTATGCCGCGCGGGTAGCGTATGGCGCATGGACCGTCGTGGTGCACCATTGTCCAAAGCATGTCGGCGAATTCCGCCTCGTCCTTGGGCTGCATGTGAATGACTCCTGGGACCGGGCGCAGGTAAGCGATATCGAATAGTCCGTGATGAGTAGGGCCGTCATCTCCCGAAAGCCCGGCACGGTCCATGCAGAGCGCGACATTGAGATTTTGCAGGGCGATATCGTGAATGATCATGTCATACGCGCGCTGCATGAAGGTGCTGTAGATTGCAAGAAAGGGCTTCAAGCCGCAAGTGGCCATGCCGCAGGCGAAAAGCGCGGCATGCTCCTCGGCGATGCCGACATCATAGCACCGCTCGGGGTGGCGCTTGGCAAAGTTGATTAATCCCGTGCCTGTTGGCATGGCTGCTGTGATGGCGACGATCTTGTTATTGTCGTCCGCGAAATCCGCGAGCTTCGTGCCGAGCAACTCCGAATAAGTCGGGGTGGGGGAGGAGATGGTCTCGCCGGTATCGAGGTGGAATTTTCCAAGCCCGTGAAACTTGTCGGGCTTCTCCAGCGCGGGGGCGTAGCCTTTGCCCTTTTGCGTAAGGATGTGCAGGATGACCGGCTCGTTCTGGGTTTTTAAAAACTCGAAAGTCTGAGTAAGAAGCGGAATGTCATGGCCGTCGATCGGGCCGTAATAGCGAATGCCGAGGTCATCGAAAATGACGCTCGGGGCGATGAGGCTTTTCAGCCCTGCCTCCGCCTTATGCACGAGTTTGCGTGCGGTTTTCCCGCCGAACCACTCGACGAACCTCGCAGCGTTTTCATGGAGGTTCGCATACGCAGGGTGGGTGACGAGGCGGTTCAGGTAATCCGCCACAGCGCCGACATTTTTTGCGATCGACCACTCGTTGTCATTCAGAACGATGATGAGGCGCTTGGTTGTGGCTGCGACATTGTTGAGTGCTTCAAAACTGACGCCGCAGGTGAAGGCGGCATCGCCCGCAACGCAGACGACATGCTCGTCGGAGCCGATTTGGTCGCGGGCGGCGGCCATGCCAAGCGCGGCGGAGAGGGCTGTGCCCGCATGGCCCGCACCATAGCAATCGTGCTCACTTTCACTGCGGAGAAGAAAGCCGTTGAGCCCTTCGTATTGACGGATCGTCGGAAAGCGGTCGAGTCGCCCAGTTAAAAGCTTGTGGACATAGCCTTGGTGGCTGACATCAAAAACGAACTTGTCCTTAGGTGTGTTGAAAACGCGGTGCAGTGCGATTGTCAGTTCGACGACGCCCAGGTTGGGGCCCAGATGCCCGCCGGTCTTTGAAAGCACGCTGATGAGTTCGTCGCGGATATCCTGTGCGAGGTGTGGCAAATTTTCCGCCGAGAGGGCCTGCACATCTTGTGGTGAATGGATTTTTGTCAGTAACGGTCCGGGAATTTGCTCTGGCATACTTCAGTTTTCCGATGCCTCAAATTCATTCAGGACGAGGGCTCCGCTGGCGTTGCGTGCGATGACTTGGATCCTCTTTTCTGCGGTATCCAGCTTTTCTTGGCAGTCTTTTACAAGGCCAATGCCCTCCTCATAGGAATCGATGAGTTTTTCAAGCGGCAGGTTGCCATCCTCCATCGTGCTGACGATTTCGGAGATCCGCTGCATTGCAGACTCAAGGGATGGAGTTTCTTTTGGATTTTTTTGAGACATCGGACTTCTAAGCCTTGTAGCTGCATTACAACGAAATCAGGCGCTTCGCGCAATGCGTATGTTGCGGGGCTATGTCGATGGGTTCTTCATCGTAGTGGTTAGTCCCCATACCGCTGGAATGGGGAGGCTTTTAAGGTGCGCGTCGTGAAAACTTCGAACCTTTCTAAAAAGTCAATCCACTCAGCAATCCTGCCCACGGTCCTTGCCGTAGCACTCGGATTCTCTGCCCTTCAGGCTTCTTCAGGCGACAAAGCTCCCGCAACCAAGTCCTTTGAAGTCCCTCTTTTCGCAGGAACTCAGAGCCGCCTTGAGGGAGTGCTCTCCAAAAAAGAATACGCCTTCAAACTTCCCGAGCATGTCAACTTGGAGCCGGGCAGTGAACTCACGCTGGTATGGCATGCCTCACCACTTTTGTTGCCTGATGTCTCGACTTTGAGCGTTCAGTTGAACGACCGTGAGGTAACAAGCGTCCGACTCGGAACTAAAAAAGACACTTCCGATACGCAAGATCGCGGCCAAGTTTCGGTCCGACTCGCACCGGATATGTTGCAACCGGGTTGGAATCGCGTGATCGTGAGCTGCCTCCTGCAGACGACCCTTTCACCCTGCCGGGATGTGGACAACCCGGCGTCATGGGTTGAGCTGGGGATCGGCAGTGGCGTTCGAGTAGCTTGCGCTGTTGCCCCCCTCTTTCCTGAGTTGCAACGATTTCCGGAATCGCTCGTCGAACCCGCTCTGATGAATCTTGCGGAGTTCCGCCGCACGGCATCCAAGGATCGTCCCGAGCCCGTTGTCTCACTGCTCGTGCCGTCCGATGCTGGTGAGGCGGAACTCCGTACCCTGCTCATTGCCTCGGCTCGCATGGGCCAGACAATCTACACCGAGCCGACTGCCGTGCAGGTGAAGGATGTCGCTTCCTTCCAGGCTGAGTCTATCGCCAGAAGCGGTCTTTTGATCGCACTTCGCTCCAACCTCTCAAAGACACCACTCCCGCCGGAAATTCACAAAGCCATCACTTCACTAGGCGAGGGCGAAGGACTGCTGGCGGAGATCATCACAGGGGCGTCAGACGCGCAGCGGCGTTGGATTATTGTCAGCGGAGCGGATTCCGAGGGGCTCGAAAAAGCCGCTCAGACCCTCGGCAGCGAAATCGCCCTCCGCAATGTGCCAGCAAATCCGTGGGTGGTTACTGTGGCACCTGCCATATCTCCCATCACAGAGAAGTTGGCCCAGCCTCCCGCCGGGCCTGTGGCATTCGATACCCTGCGCGACGGCGCGGTGACCTTGCGTGGACTTTTCCGCAACCAAACCTCGCGGGACATCAACTTCCCCCCGGGCTATGAAACGACGCCCGGTGGCTATATGGAGATCGACCTCGCCCACACCGGAGCGCTTGAGAAAACCTCGGCACTCGAGGTGCGTTTGAATGATGTCGTAGTCGGCAGCATAGCCCTCACTCCGCAAAACGCCGCAGGCACCCGCCAGCGTCTTCTCATTCCTGCCGGCATCACGGGTCGCGATCCTTCAAAGCTATCCGTTTCGAGCTATCTTGATATTGGAACAGTCGATTGCGCGCATCGCAATGACGAGCGTGCCTGGCTGGACTTGGGCGGAAATTCGACGGTGGAATTTCACGCCGCTCCCGTCTCGATCAATGATCTCAGCCGCCTTGGTCTCCTCTGCCTGCGGGATGCATTTTTAAGGCGCACAGCGATTCTCATTCCGGCGGAGAGCAGTCCAGAACGCAACGAACTCCTTAAAATCATAGGTATGCACCTTGGTCGCCAGCTTGCCGATATGCCGGTGCTCTGGCCTCAGGTAGCAACTTATGGCCCTGGGCTTCCGCCCGACCCGGCTCGCTTGGCGGGCCGCTCAGGCTTAATTTTGGGTTCCGCATTCCAGTGGCCTCTGGCCTTCGGCAAAAATCTCCGCCTCGCGATCGAAGGCGCTGAATCCCCGAGCAGCTCGATCATGCTTCGTGGCGAGCCCATCCCCGTTGTGGACTTCGATTCCTCCCTCAGCTTTGTGCAATTGTTACCATCTCCTTGGTCGAAGGGAGAAATCTTTGCGATAATCGGTGGAGTGAGTGACTACGGCGGAGAAACAACGCTGGATCTTCTCACTGACCCCGCTGTCTTCGAACGCCTCAGTGGCACAGTGGCAGCGGCCGATGCCAGCGGGCGCGTTATCACCTACGATGTGCGATTCATTCAGGAAGTTTCCCTGTCGAATCACATCCGCATGGGATTTGCCTCGGGAACAACAGCGGTTGACCTAGAAGACCAGCGAATGGATAAAACCGAAGCCGGCTTCTTGACCCAGAGTGTGAACTATTGGATCGCTGGCACATCGTTCGCCATCATGGCGGGGATTTACATCCTCCAGCGCATACTGATTCGTCGCCGCAAAAACCAAATGAACGGAGACGAACGGTGAAAAACATTCTCTCTCTGGCCGCGCTGGCGCTTGTTTTTTCCACGATGCATTCCCGTGCGGCATCCAGCACGCTGTTGATCTACGACACGCTCTCGAAGCCATTCTCACTCGTGAACGAAATCGCTCCTATTCAAATGAGCCTCACCCACTTTGACACGCATGTGGAAACGCTCGCCGACACGAAGGTTACGGCCACTGATTTGGAAAAAGCCAACTTTATTGTGCTGGCGGGAATTTCCGGCTTTCCGAAGCTGAAGCCGGATTTACTGGCCATGCTCGAGCGGTCGCCAAAGCCTGTCATGGCAGTCGGAGCAGCGTCCTGCTTCGCCTCGGAAAAGCCATTGGCATCCTCAAAGGCCTCCGCGCCGCTTGAAAAAACCAAGGTGGAATATCGCGGTCGCGAGTGGACGCTGCGACTCGATCCTTTCTACGGGGAAACATATGCTGGTGCCCACTTGCTTGCTGCCACTTCCTCCAAGAGCGCGCAACCGCTGGCTTGGCGGTTTGGCAACAGCTTTGCATTTGCCGCGCTGCCTTCAGAAGCTCCGCTTTCGATGGTTTTCTCGGATGTCCTCCTCGACTTTTTCGGAGCCACTCAGGAACCCCCAGGAGCCATGGTTTTTGTCATTCAGGACTACAATCCGTCCTCCAACCCTGCGGCGCTCAGGCGCGTTGTGGATTACTTCGAACATCAAAAAACGCCCTTCGTTGTGACGACTCAGATGAAAGAAGTCCCTCAGGGTGTGCAAATCACACCTCGGCAAGAGTTTCTTGATGCCCTCCGCTACGCCCAGGCTCACGGGGCGCGCATTTTTTTACATGGAGGTAATGGCCCCGAGCGGATCGAGGTATTTCGCAAAGAGGGCATTCGAATCGAGGGTGGCGAGGATACTCCGTCGGCATCTGTTGGCATTGAGGTCGGAAGCGCATTTGTGCAGCGGATACCAGGTGAACAGCCCGTTCCTTTTGCCAGCGCCGTGCCGCTACGCCTAGAGGGGGGAGGTTGGCTTATTCCAGCAAATGTTCATGCCGGTGTGGATGGTTCCGCAAATGAGGAACTCAAGAAATCCATCCGTGACATTTCAAGTTTCCGAGGTGGCCTTGCCGTAGTCGTTGTTCCCGCCTGGATGCGCTTCCAAGACATGCTTTCGGCTCTGGAAGCCGCGCGATCCGTCGACCTTCCAGTCATCGATCCCATAACTCGATTTTCCGACCCAATAAGATAAAAACTCCATGAAACCTTTTAATTTTTCATTGGCTCTGCTTGCCTCAACTGCCCTGTTGCAGGCGCAGAACCCCGATCCTGTCGCCGAGGCCGCGACGCTTTCGAATCAAGGCCGGCACGCTGAGGCCTCCTCCATACTTCAGAAAGCCACGGACTCAAACCCTGGCGACGAGGGGCTTCGATTCCGCCTGGCTACGGCACTTGTCTTCGATCGGAGAAATACGGAAGCCCGCACGATCTTTAGTGAATTGGCAAAATCCTGGAACGCCGATATCGCTTCGATGGCCGCATCCAGCCTCAATGCGCTTGATCGCGCTGAGGCTCTCGAGAAGGCCGCCCGCGCCCAGCCTCCCTCGACTGAAACTCTCCGCCGTGAAGCGGAATACCGTGCACGCCAAGCCCGCCTTGATCGCCAACAAGCGGCATATGAGCTCGTCAAAGCCAGACGGGACGAGGAAGCGGTGCGTGCGATTGATGAACTCGAACGACAAGGAGAGGTGACGCCGGATTTGATCATGGAAAAATCAGCAGCCCTCCAGCGCATGGGCGACACTCTGGCTGCCATCGTGGTCCTCCGCGATGTCGCCGCGGGAGACAATCCCGACCCCCGCGCCCGTCTTCAACTGGCTGCTCTGCTCGCCGAGGAGGGACGGACATCCGAGGCTTTTGAGATCTGGCGCGAAATCCGCGATGAAGGTCGCGATGCGACGCTCAGCCGTATGGCGGCAGCCGAGATCGAGGCGCTAGCTCCGTCCTACAACTTGGAGCGTTGGACATGGGGCGAGTTGGACCTCTACGGCACTTATCTCTCCCGTTACAATATTGGTGTTTCCTCTGGACGCCTTCGCGAGGGAACTTTTATTCCAGGCGCGAGGTGGATTGAGCCTTTCGTCCAGGCCGACTTCAGCCTCGACTCCACAAACACAAGTGAGGGACCAGGGGAGGGGATTCCGACGATCTACAACGAAAACCTTGCTGGCTTTCACGCCGGTGCGCGGATTCGCCCCTTCGCCAACCAATCGTTCGTTCTTTATGTCCTCGGTGGAGTTCAGAAGGATCTACGCGGCACGGAGCAGCATGGTGGCGAATGGTTCGCCGAGATCATCGCCGGACTGAATGGTTATTGGGCCTGGGGCCCTGGTAAGGAATGGACCAGTATTGATCTTGAAGCCGTTTCACCCGGTGGAATGCCGATACTTTCCTCTAAAGGCCAAGCATCCCGCTGGGCCCTCAATCACTGGTCTCCTGTGAGATTCCGTATCGACTGGTTCGTTGAAGCCGGGGGCGACGCGGCCTACTACAGCCGTCTCCCAGACTGCCTCGCCTACGGCCAGTCGCGGCAAGGCGCTCGCATCATGCAGTTTGGAAAAGCTGCCGCCGTTGACATCTACGGTTTCGAAAACCTCACGATGGATACGAAGGGCAACTATTACGATAACTACTTCGAGGCCGGTCCGGGATTGCGCTTCGTCACAGCTCCGGTCGGTGCCGCCGTTCTCACAACAAGCGTCGATTATGTTCTGGGGACCTACCTCGGACGCAACAGCAACAACACACGCGGCGACACCGCTGCGAACTACTCGGATTTCCGTCTCACCGTCGCACTCTCCCTCCGCTGGTAATTTCCTATGGACACTCTGCACTCAATCTTTGTCGTTTTGGCTTACATCTCAGCCATCGGATTTCTCGTTTTTGGGATCGATGATGTCTTCTTTGATATGCAATTTCTGCGCTACCTGCGTGGCCGTCGCAAAGCCCCGTTGGTCTCCCTTGAAGAGCTCAAAAACGAACCTGAAAAACTTATCGCCATCTTCATACCGGCCTGGATGGAGGGAGGAATCATCAACCGCATGGCCGACTATGCCAGGAAGATTCTCATCTACGAACGCTACGACATCTTTATCGGAGTTTATCCGAATGATGAGGAGACGAACCGATGCGTGGATGAACTCACCCGCATCTCGCCCCGCATCCACAAGGCGGTAACGCGTCGTCCCGGTCCTACATCAAAGGCGGATTGCCTCAATGCGATTTTTGAAGCGATGAAGGCACGAGAAATCCCTGGCCGTCGGCACTACGAGATCATCGCCCTTCATGACGCGGAGGATGTCATGCACCCGCTCACGCTGAAGGTTTACAACCACTATGTGCCGTCGCTCCTCGACATGGGCCAGATCCCTGTGTTCCCTCTGGAACTCACGCCCTGGCGGTATTGGGTTGGCAATTCCTATATCGATGAATTTGCCGAGTGGCATGTGAAGGACATGTATTCCCGCGAAGCAATTGGCGGTGTGGTGCCATCCGCCGGTGTCGGAACGGCATTCTCCCGAAAGTCGCTTGATTTTTTAGCCTCAAAAAATGCCTCAGGTCCCTTCCGTGAGGGCCAACTTGCAGAAGACTACATGGTCG
>JBILBH010000073.1:0-8806 GCA_044353785.1 Terrimicrobiaceae bacterium | reverse complement strand
TCAATAGCTTTTCGAAAAATATTTTTCCGGGCCCCTCTGTCGCGGAAGAAATTTTTTCAGCAAGAAGCTCAGGGAGGCCCATTCTAAGGGCTTCTCAGGCTATCAACCGAAATTTTTGTAATCCAAAAAAAAATTTTAAAGATTTTTTCTGCCGACATATTTTCCCACTCTTCTTGCGTAATTTTTCGTCCCTTGGGATTGTGTTTTTCCAATGAAAAATGAACTTCAATCTGGCGATCCAGCACCTGATTTCACTCTTACAGCGGTAGGCGGCATCTATGGGGACGGCGCAACGGTGAGCCTCTCCTCACTTCGCGGGCATCCTGTGGTGCTTTATTTCTACCCCAAGGACGATACTCCCGGGTGCACAACGCAGGCCTGTGGCGTGCGGGATCACTACTCTGCGTTCGTTGCCAAAGGGGCATTGGTCTTCGGCGTGAGCGTGGATTCTCCGAAGAGCCACTCCAAGTTTATCGCGAAGCATGGCCTCCCGTTTCCTCTCCTGAGTGATGAATCGCGTGAAGTTGTGGAAGCTTACGGCGTGTGGGTGGAGAAAAGCATGTATGGTAAGAAATACATGGGCACGGAGCGCTCGACCTTTGTGATCGCTGCGGATGGAACGATCCAGTCGATCCACCGCAAAATCCAGCCTGCAGCCCATGTGGAAACTCTTCTCAAAGTCTTATGAAATCGCCCGAACCCAATGCTGTCTTGAAACTCTATGATCGTCTTTCCGCCCTCATTGAGAAACTCCCTGGCGGTTTGCAGAAGCCGATTCTGCGGGAACTGACTCCGATCCGGGAGTTATTCCTCGAGCAGCGAGCTCCTCGCATTTTACTCAGCGGCGGGAGCACGCAGAGCACCCCTTCCCTGCTCGCGGCGATGGGAGCTTCCAATATTCACTGCGGCGAGTCAGAGCAAGGCTGGCGCTCTTATCAAGGGGGACTGTCAGGAGCCGCGGCCCAGATTCTGGATGCGCGAAACGATGCACCTGATGCGCACTGGGAGACTGGCATAGCCGCTTCGAAGCCGGACGCCGTGCTCTTCCTGCAAGATGGCGACATGCCCGCCGCCGAGTGGCAGAAGTCGATTCAGAGGGCAGCTTCATCAGGAGGGCCGATCATTGCCGTTTCTTCATCGGCCGAGTTGGCTCGGAATCTTGGCGAGCGACTGGAGAGCGCTGCGGAGTTGCATGGAAAGATACGCGCTGTGTGTTCACTCGATGATCCAGCCTTTTTGGAAATCCTCTGCGCGGCATTGCCTGCTCCTGCCCAACTGGAGTTCGCGCGCCTCACGAATGCCCGAAAGGCGCAGGCTTTCATCGCCTCTTCCTTATTGAAGTCCTTCAGCGCAGTGTGCGGCGTGGTCGGCCTGCAGCCTATTCCGCTGGCAGACCTGCCGGTTCTTGCCACTCTCCAGAGCTTGATGGTTGGAATGATCATTCATACGACCGGTCGACCGGTCACGCTGAAGCTCGTAGGGGAGTTTCTGAGTGCCCTAGGATTGAGTGTTGGAGCGGGTTTTCTCTTTCGCGAAGCGGCCCGGGTGGCCGTGCGAATTGTCCCCTTCTGGGGAAATGCTGTTTCCGGCTTTGTGGCTGGAGCGGGGACCTACGCGATTGGGCGTGCCGCGATCGCCTATTTTGTGGATGACTCGCCAATCCAGGAGACGCGACGAATTTTTCTCTCCATGCTGCCGAAAGGCCTTTCCACGACCAAACTTCCCTAATCTCCTACTATGCCCGCTGCTGATCCTGAAGCCGCCCTGAAGCGGAATGCCATTTCCGAAGTCAAAAAAATCTACGCTGAGCTTGCGGCCATGCCCATCGAGCGCTCCTGCACGCTTCGCACCGAGTGCTGCCAATTCCGCCTCACAGGTAAAACTCCCCATCTCACGCGGGGCGAGGCGCTGATTGCGGCCAGAGCCCTTCGTGCCACCGGGCGCAAAGCCCAGCCCTCGCGCCCGGATGGTGCCTGCCCGATGCTTGATCCGTTTACTTCGCGCTGCCTGATCTACGAGAACCGTCCCTTTGGTTGCCGCACCCATTTTTGCGCGGCGGCGGGGGGACCTTATGCGCGGAAGGATGTGGTGCACCTGATCCACCGTCTTCAAGAAATCGACGAACGCCTTGGCGGCGACGGCGCAGCTCACCCTATCACGGATGCTGTGGCTGATGCGCTGCAGGCTTGCCAGTAAGGGCGACTGGGCTTAGCCCGATGCGAGGACAATGGATCAAGCCGCTTTTCACTTTATCAATACCCAGCTCACCAACCCGGTGCTGGATATTCCCATGGCTGCTTTGTCGAGTTGGGCGGTGTGGTGGCCCTTGGCCATACTGGCTGGTGTGGCGATCTTCCTGCTCGGTGGCTTCCATGCCCGAGCCATGCTTCTCGCCGCTGTGCTCGCAGTGGGCATCAACGACGGATTGGTCTGCCGGACATTGAAAGACATGGTTGGCCGCCCGAGGCCGAATGACACGGTCTCTAGCGTGCGCACCATCGATCTGGCGCGGGCCACCCCTCGCCTCCTTGCAGTAGCTCTTCCGCTGCGCGTCAAAATCTCGGATGTCAAAAAACCGCCCAATCGCGGCAAATCCTTTCCCTCATCACATGCGGCGAACTGCTTCGCTTTGGCGACTGTGATCTCCGTATTTTACCGGAGGCGCGGGTGGATTGCGTTTGTTCCAGCGGTGCTTGTAGCTTTAAGCCGTATGTATGTGGGAGTCCACTGGCCTAGCGATGTGCTCGCGGGATGCTTGATCGGCGTCCTGTGCGGGCTTGGCTCCGTGTTTCTTTTAAAAACCGTCTGGAAACGCTTTGCTCCTGCCATCCTCCCCGCGTTGCATAAGTCCCACCCTGATTTTCTCAAACCATGAAACCCCGTTCCGTCTTTATTTTTCTCTCCGCTGTCACGCTCCTGCGTCTGGCGTGGTTGGCGATTCAAGGTGTTTCGGCGCAGGAGGCGTATTACTGGATGTGCAGCTCGAAAATGGCAGCGGCTTTTTTTGATGGCCCACCGGGAACGGCTTTTCTTGTTCGCTTGATCGGCGCGCTCACCGGCGACTCGCTGGAGATTCTGCGGTTGGCGTGGCCACTTTTCGGTTTTATCGCGGCGTGGCTGGCCTGGCTTCTGGCCCGCACGCTTTATAATGATCTGGTTGCAGGCTGGACGGTGGTGGCGCTGAATGCCCTGCCCTTCTTCAACGAGCAATGTGTCACAGTAGGCCCCGGCATTCCTGTGATGATTCTCACCCTTGCGGGAATGCTTGCCGCTTATTCGGCAGTGGAGGGGCGCCGACTGGATTGGATTCTCGCGGCAGCCCTGTTGGCTCTGGCCTGCCTGTTCCGCTACGAAGCCATGCTGTTGGCTTTGGGATTACTCATCGCGGTCCTCTCTGTTCTCCGCAAAAAAGAAACGCCCGATGCGCTTGCGGCGGCCTCTTTGATCCTGCTTCCAGCGGCCGCGCTCTGGAGTCCCTTGGCATGGAATGCCGCTCTCGACTGGATTCCCATCGCGGGCGGAACCTTCCAGACATTGTGGCGTCCACAGCCAGGGGGATGGACTCGGGACCTCGTGGAATACTTCCGCCAGTTTTCCTTTGCTGCGGGCCTGGCGCTGGCAGGTGGGCTCGCGGGCCTTGTCTGGACGGCTTGGGGCAAGCAAGGACGCGCACGGTTTCTGTTGATCACTGGCGGCCCCGCTGCCATGTGGGCTCTCTATCAATTTCTCATCGGCCGCGATTTTTCGACTGCAGCTTGGATCGCCGTGGTGCCGCTCTTGATTTTTCTGGCGGAAGCCGGATCGCACTGGCGCTGGATGGGACTCTGCAGCTCTGCCACGGTGCTGGTCGCGTTGATCTCCAGCGGACTCCTTCTCCATGAGGAAGGACTGCAAAGAGCTGTAGGAAAAACTCTGGCTACTGAGATGCACGCCGCCAGCAGGGAGATGCCTGCCAGCGATGGTGGTGGATTTCTCAT
The DNA here is from genome assembly GCA_044353785.1 of Terrimicrobiaceae bacterium. GTDB lineage: Bacteria > Verrucomicrobiota > Verrucomicrobiia > Chthoniobacterales > Terrimicrobiaceae > UBA967. The sequence continues at coordinate 4,829 of JBILBH010000073.1, read as the reverse complement.
TACTGAAGATGCGGACTTGGCCTCTCTGCTCGCCATTTATTTCAAACCTGCAGCGCCTTCGGAGTATCCATCCGTCTTCGTTCCAGAATCCCCTGCCCTCACGAGCCAATTCGGCATCTGGCCGTCATATGGAAATTTCGTCGACTCAGACACGGTAGCGGATGAATTTTTCACCGAGCAGAAAGGCTACAATCCCTTCATCGGCCGCCATGCGCTCTACATGGGAACGGAGCTCCCCCAGACGGTGAAAGGCGCTTTCTCCGAGGTGAAGCCGTTACGCGGCATCAAGCTTCCGGATGGCAGGCGCATGGTCATCTATCTGTGTCTGGATTATCAGACGCTGCCGCTGTGAGCAGGGATAATCAGGGCTGCATGACACCCGACTTCTGCAAGGCCTCGCTGAGGCTGGATTCGTGGGTGAGTAGGCTCGCGAGATAGGCGTCTTTTTTCGGCATGGTGGCAGCGCGCTGCATGTTCGACGGATTTTCCAAACGGGAGAAAATAACTGCCGCCACCTTCGACTTCGGCACGCTTTTTTCGCCATAGCCGCCGGGCTTGTTGCTCGACCAGAAGCGCACATGCTCCACGCCGTCCTTCGTTTCCGTGCCGAGAAACACAACCAAGTGGCCGCGCTCTTTTTTTCCGACATCCGAGGACCAGAAAATCTTCATGAAGTCGCCCGGCCTTGCCTGCTCCCATGCGGTGAAGTTTTTCCCCAAGCCAAGCTCATGGAAGAGCCTCGCCGTGCCGGGGCCATTGGCATTCCAGCGTCCCCAGATACCGACTCCATCGGGCATGGCTTTGGGCAGGAGAAATTCGGAGGAAGTGAGTCCCTGAGGACAGAGGCCTTGTTTTTCGGCTGCGACGAGGGTTTTCAGAAAGAGGAGATAAGTGGCGCCGGAGCAGTAACTCGGCTGCGCCTTGGAGCTTTCGACATGCAAGCCCAGTGGCGACATGGCAACAGCGCTGTTCAAGGCTTGGTGAGCCTCGCGCGTGGTGGCATAGCCGCCGCCCTCCGGCATTTTACGGATTTGCTCAAGCACAATGGCATTGAAATCCGAGGCCTGCAGGGTGAGTTTCGAGAGCAGCATGAGGGCTGATAGGAGAACAAGTTTCATGTGTCCTCAACAACGCGAATTTCCAGATGTCCGCAAGACGCATTTTTTTGATCATTACCATTCTGGCCTGTGTGGCCGGGGCGCTTTGGATTTGGGATTGGACGGCCAAACGCCCGCTGCCGATGTCTGGAGGGCTTTATTTTCCAGTGGCAGTGGAAATTCCAGGCCCGCACTTTCTGCAAGGGGACACGCGCTGGGGCGGAGACTCTCTTGGCGAGACATCGGATTCCCTCGCGGATGTCGGTTGCGCAGTGGCTTCGGCCGCCATGGCGATTGCATCCCGTGGAGTCGATACCGACCCCGGACGCCTGAATGCCTTTTTGCAGAATACGCCCGGAGGCTACACTCCCGAGGGGTGGATTTATTGGGAGAAGGCCGCGGAGGTCTATCCCGAGCGGGTCGGCACACTGCTACCGCACTACGAGGATGCGCCGTCACATTTCCTCATTGATTGGAATCTCCTGCGCGGCAACCCCGTGATTGCCCGCGTGCGCTACCCGAGCGGCATCACCCATTTCGTGGTGATCTGCGGCAAACAAGGTTTCGAGTATATCGTTCGCGACCCCGGCGAAGGAGGAAGGGCGGGACTGACGCTTTTGAGCGATTTTCCCGCCCCCGTCGAGGCTCTGCGTTTTTACCGGGTGGATTGATCGGACTCCGAGGGCAGGCTGCCAAGGCGCTTCGCACGGAGGGGGCGACCGGCGAGTTCCGCATTTTGCGCGGAGAGTTTTTCAGAGATAGCTGCTGTGATCGTTCGGGCCGTCCTTCGCGCATCGGCAGCGAGTCCCGAGGTGGTGACATTCGTAATGAGGCGGGGCACGGCGCCGAACGGACTGGCAAAAAGCGCGCCTGGTTCGGCATTTGAGCCTCCGGTGGTTTCCAGCTGGGCAATTCGTGTGAGGCGGCCTTTGGCTCCAACTTGGAACACATCGACTTGGGCCTCTGTTTTTGTGGCTCCGAGTCCAAAGCCAACCAGAGAACGCAGGGCCCGACTTCCTTGATTCACCTTTGTGAAATGCCCCTCGATCAACCAAGCCTTGGGATCCTTCACTTTTTCACTCATGGAGACCACCATCGCGGGCCGGACATGCTTGCTCAGGCGCTCAGCAAGCCGATCCGCGAACTCCGCCGAGAATTTTTTCTCAAACGCATCCAATTCGATACCGTCGCGATCGACGCGGAATTTTGTGCGATCCACAGTGAAAGGACGGACCAAAATCTTGTCAGGCACACAGACCTTGTTGCTCCACTCCTGACGGGAAACACTCACCGAGGCACAGCCGCCGACCATCAGGCAGAGAAGCAGAATGAACGGAGTCGTTTTCGAGAGAATCATCCCAACAAACTCTCCAACCTGCGCAAAACCGCAAGCTTCCTGCGTTCCTACGACCGGGCGTGACGCAGAAGAGCTACCATCACGCCTTGAATGACGAGTTCCTGGGCAGGAATGAGGTCGGGGTAATTGGGATTTTCGGCGCGGAGATACGGCTTGCCGGAACGGACGAGAAAAGTTTTGAGCGTGCTCTCGCCATCAATCAGCGCCGCAACCACACGCCCATGGGAAGGGAGCTTGAGTTCCAAAATCACGATATCGCCATCCAGGATATGTGCCCCAGTCATGGAGTCCCCACGCACTCTGAGGGCAAAGGTGCGGGCGTTTTTGGGGATTCCCAGCGTGTCGAGGTCCACACGCACGCAACCATCGCGCTGCTCGCTCTCCCCGAGCGGACGCCCTGCGGGAATGCCTCCCAGAATAGGAATTTCGCTGATTAGGCGGTCGGCGGATTCCGATAAAACCAACCCCCGAGCGCGACCGGCGGAGCGTTGCACCACGCCCTTGCGCTGGAGTGCAGCAAGGTGCTTGGCAGCGGCATTCGGGCTCGCGAAGCCAAAGTGGCTCTGGATTTCCCGCAACGAAGGCGACACTCCCTCGCGTTGACGGTAAGCCTCGATGAAATTCCTTACGGCCTGTTGTTTTGATGTGAGAGCTTCGCTCATGGTGATCAAATGATCACCTTTTGAGCGCAACAGCAAGTCCGGCGATTGCATTCTACAACGGAAATGTGGTTTTTCTCGGAGATGAAATCCCACCGCAAGGAACTCTGGTTCGAAATTCCCAAACGCCGCGCGTTTCTGAACATCACTCCACAGGTCGAGCAGTGCCTCTCGGAAAGCGGCATCCGCGAGGGACTCTGCTTGGTCAATGCCATGCACATCTCAGCGAGCGTGTTCATCAATGACGACGAATCCGGCCTGCACCGCGACTTCGAAAAATGGCTGGAAAAGCTCGCCCCTGAGCATCCGCACGCCCAATACGCGCACAATGGAGCCGAAGACAATGCCGACGCCCACCTCAAACGCACCATCATGGGACGCGAAGTCGTGGTCGCCGTCACCAACGGAGCGCTGGATTTCGGCCCGTGGGAGCAAATTTTCTACGGCGAGTTCGACGGCCTGCGCCGCAAGCGTGTGCTGGTAAAAATTATCGGCGAGTAGGGCTGGCGGGCCTCATTTTAAAGCCGAATCCGGCGATTGAACTGAGATCGCCGGATTCGGGTTCATTGGCGCTCCCTCACTTCACCAAACATGATTCGCGTGCTTCGAATTGTCCAAATGTCAAAGATGAAAGCATATTTAGGCTGCCCCAAGTTCCTGATTTCCCCCCGGCGAACTCCGTTAAAATCGGAATTTTGGTTGAGGGTGATCCCTCCCTTGGTATCGTATTTCTATGAACTTCTGGCTCCAGTGCAAAAGCGTTGAGCAAAGTCCCAACAAGGTCGGTGGGTCTTGTGTTTTTCGGGGAACGAGAGTTCCCGTCCGAGCTTTGTTTGAAAACTTGGAAGACGGAGCCTCTGTGGACGAATTTTTGGAGTGGTTCCCCAGCGTTGGGCGCGGCCAAGTCGAAGCTGTCTTGGAATATGCCTCCGCAAGCCTCGAAGAACCCGTCGCTGCGTGAAAATCCTTTTGACCAAGGAGTTCCGGATTTCCAAATCTTAGGAATTTGGAAATACAAACAAGCCCATTACCCTACGCAGAATTTCCGATATTTTCTCAGCACCAAGTTGCCCGGCCATCGAAAGAAAGATTCCACCACTGGCGGTGAATAACTTTGATGGCCTTGCATAACTCACCAAGCGAAGACCGCCCGACTCAAAATCTGAATCTATCAATTGCACCGCAGTCGAATCCGCATATACCTTGCTGGTGATTTGACATAAAATCCAATCTCCCCTTCCAGCGTTTGCCAAGGTGACAGCAGGCCGAATTTTCGACTTCGAGAGATCCGTAAACGGAAACGGTAGTAGGATTATTGATCCGACTGAAGGTGAATCCATGCCGCGTCTTCCTCCGGTTTGTTCCAGTCCACGGCCAATGAATCCTCACTTAAAATTGCGCAATCCCCCGCCAATACACCCTGACGCATCTCAATCCAAACAGCGATCTCGCGGAATTCCGGAGCAGGCAAGTTGTCAATCGCTTTCTCGATTTCCATCACAGTGCTCATAGTTTTCCTATCGGCTTTCTGACGGATTCAGACAAGTCTTATTTTTGGGAATTTGACCCAGAAGCCTTCTGCTACAGGTTTGATGGTTTCAAAATTCCCTTCTCTGAAAAAGCGTTGTCAAGAGGGTAATTTTCTTTTCATTTATTATCAGTAGCTTGCAAATAATGCGCAGTCGACCGTTTCAGATATTTGCTTTTAAAAACCGA
>JBILBH010000031.1:0-31051 GCA_044353785.1 Terrimicrobiaceae bacterium | reverse complement strand
GCGGATTGCAGGGATTTTGAGTGTGCGGGCAGGTTTTGCCTGCAGTCCGACACAGCAGGAATCATGCCTATTACATTCCACGAAAATTAGTTAAAATGTTTTTCAGGGCCGACTATTTAGTTTATTAAGTTGGCGTATTTACTTTCCGGTGATTTTTTGGAGGCTCGTATTTTTGTCCATTCGAAAGGAGAGGCGTTTTCATTGTAGGCTTTGAGAAAATTTTCGATGGCCTGCACGAGTTCCTTTACGCTTCGAAAACTGGCGATCTTCAAGGCCGCTCGGCTCAAGATGCTGAACCAGACTTCGATTTGATTGAGCCTGGAGGCATAGGTGGGGGTAAAGTGGATGTGGATGTGGGGATGTCGCTTGATCCAAGGATGGTCAGGTTTGAGTTTATGAACGCTCAAATTGTCGAGGATCACGTGGATTTCCTTGCCCGTATGACAGGCGGTGACCGAGTCCAGGAAGTGCAGAAATTCCTCACGCTGCTTTCTCGGAAAGCACGACAGCGTTGGCTGGCACACCAAGATAGAGCCCGATAATGTCAACGCTCTTGGCGTCGAATTCCCGATCGGTTGAAATGCACCATGAGCGCCGTCGCTGCAGGCTGATGCCCAAAGCTCTCAATTCCCTCCAAACCAGACTCGGAGGAATCTCCAATGCTTCACCAAGTGTTCGGCCGTTCCATTTGGCATACCCAGCGGGCGGCGGTGTGTCGATGCGTTCCAATATCCGTCGCCGAAGATTTTCGGAATCCTCCTGAATCCGAGGGCGTCCTGGCCGAAAATCATCGCGCAAGCCCATTAATCCTTCCTGCTTGAGTCGAATCCTCCATTTACTGACAGTTGCCGGACGCGTTCGCATCAGGGTCGCAATCTCTATGTTGCTTTTGCCATGAAATGCTTCGAGAACGATCCGTGCCCTGTCGGCGTGACGTCTTTGAGTTCGAGGGGCTCGGATAAGTTTCGGGTATTGCCTAGTTTAGAGAGGAAAATGGCGAGTTTGCGTTAGCAATAGGAAATACTTGTTATCACTTCGATGATTGAAACGCCACTCCGATTCTTTGAGGTGAATTAGGAATTTATCTTTCCGGACGAAAGCGCCAGCGAGGGAGGCTGGGCTACTGTGGCGCTAGGCTCAACATCTTGAGCCCCACCTCATGCTGCGCACGCTGTTGCTGGCGGATCGTTCTCAGAGCCGCGAGTTGTTTCGCGCTGAGAAGGTTCCCCGCCTCCTGGAGCAACTGTTCCGAGCTGCGGTCGAAGTCACCTAGAAAGCGCTGGATGTCCGGCGATGAAGACTGGCGGCTGGCGTTGGACCCGGGCGCGAAGGGCTCGAGAAGCTCCCGCGCGCTAGCCGCCACCATGAGATCCAGCAGAGCGTCCTCTTGCGCATGGCCCAGTGGCTCGCCTGTGGCCAGAACGCCGGTCAAAACCGGGTGCTCGGGCTTGCTTGCTTCCCAGCGCTTGTAGGCCAGGTAATCCTGCTCGTTGTTCAGAAACGCGCGAATATTCTGATCGCTGGCATCCAACGCCGCCTGCATCCGATTCAACGCCGCCTCCTGATCGGCCGGTGACAGCTCGGCGCCCAGCCCGAAGGGCTCCTCGAGCGAAACTCGTTCCGCCAGCAGCCGCTTAAACTCTTCGCGATCCCCGGGACTCAGCCCGAATCGCTCAAAGAGCCGGCCGTATTCCAGTTCGAGGCCGGCCAGCCTGGGTTTAGCCAGCAGTTCTCTCAAGGCCTGGCTGTGCTCCGTCGATCGGAAGGAGAGGGACTGCTCGCCGGGGCCTTGTGGCGTTGGGGACTGGGTTTCCTGTCGGGAGATGCGCTGCCGCGCCTCCGCGAGGGCATTCCGGAGCGTCGCCAGTTCGCCCTCCTGGCGGAGACGCTCGGAGGCCCGCTCCTTTTCGAAATGCGCAAGGCGGCTTTCGGCTTCTTCCAGCCGAAGCCGCCACGCCTGGGTATGTTTGCCGGCCTGCCAAGCGCCAAGGGCCAAACCGAGCAACCCGGCGGCCAATACCGGAGCATAGGAGGCGACGTGTTTCATTGGGCGTTGCGTCGGGGCGGGAATTGAGGCTTGGCCGACGGACCTGGGAGTACCTCCAGAGAAGACTCCGGAGGCACAGAGGCAGGGCGCCGCCAAGGCCGTACTGTGAGCCCGCTGATTGGGTGCTCCGCCTGTAGGCCCGCCTGGCGCGGGAAAATCGGCATCTTTAACGGCTCCCGTAGGTGATCCAGAGCACAAGCACGTATCCATCATTGACGCGACGGAACACAATGTTGAAGTCCCTGTAGATCCAGCCGCCCCACGTGTATTGGCCACTGGACGACCACCTGTTTGACACCATCCACCAGGAGCCAGCAGCCCAAACCCAGCTTCCAACCGCAGGGAGATAAGTGATCACGTCGCGATGCGGTGGCGACTCTGGGAGGCGGGCGTTTGCCGTGGCGGGGGCGAACGACAGAGCGGCGAAGGCCAGGAGGATACAGAGGATTTTATTCATGGATGATTGGGTGTTGTTTGCTTCTAAAAGGCCATTAGCCGCGCCCCGCGGGGACACGCGATGGCTGATAGGAAATCGCTTTCGGCCCTCCGGGGCATTGGCCCGGAGTTTGAAGCCGGAAGCGGTGATTTCCATGCCCGGACGCTGTCAGATCGGGCTTTGAGAGTCAAGCTCCCGCCATTTTATGGTTCGCGCGCGCCCCGAACCACAGAATGGCGGGTTCGGCGAGGGGGTAGGCTGGAAATGCAAGCATCCAAGGCGCACCTAGGCGATGCCAGGGTTCTCAGTTTTCTGCGAACACCGATTCGCTGTAGTAGTCGGGTAATGGATGGTCGAGCCATGGTTCGATGACCGGCTCTGCAGGTTTCGGCGGGTCGCGGGCGGCATCGACCCGCACGCCGGCCTCCCACAATCCGAAGATGGCGCAGGAGGCGTTCGATGACCTCGGTCTCGGCAATGAGAGACACGATGCGCCTTTAGTGCTGGCAGCGGTATGAACCGAGGAGATTCGGTTACAAACTGACCGAGGAACCAGCAAGGCATACACCGATTCGGCTGCGGTGGATTTGAGAGATTCAGCTTTTGCGTTGGGAGGACTTCGGCTGGTGAGCTATGCAAGGCCCTCAAGGCGGCGTATTCGTATTTGCCGAATGGGCAGGATGGGCGGTTGCTGGAGATCGTGTCTATGTGTAACCGATGTCCTCGGTCAGTTTAGAACCGATCTCCTCGGTTCATACCAAATGCTTGGCGAGACACGAGTCTTTGGAGTGAACGGTCGGGATATTACTGGAGCTCTTCCGCCAGAGGGAACACTTCCACCGACCTTCCCAGTTGAAGTGCTGCCCCTCCTTCGCCGTGGCTGCTTACTGAGATGTTCCTTGTGGCGATTCCCACCAGCTCGCCTGTGACATTGAACACGCCTCCTCCGCTCAGCCCGTTTGGGAACCCTCGGTCCACATCGAAACTTTTCGCCCGCAGGCGGCCCAGCATCTTCCAATCGGGGATATTCACCCGCGCCGCGCTGGCGCCGAGCTGGAAAAAGGCCGCCCCGGGGCATGAGCCGCTGACCCAAAGCGGTTCACCTATTTTGGGTGGCGGCGCCAAACCCCGGACCTGCTGGGGGAATGCGGACCGCGTGGTGATGAGCACGATATCCGCCTCGGTTTTCCGGAGCAGTGTGCGGGCCACGCCCGAAATGCTCCCGTCGTGCCCCACAATCACCGCGCAATCGGCCAAGTCGGCCTGTTGGAAGGGGTGCAGGGCGGTCAGAAAGAGCCCCTTCTCCTTGTCGATGCAGACACACGACAGGGCTCCCTTCACCTTGGCTTGGCCTTCAGACTGGGACAACATCAGGATGATACCGGTGGACTCCGCAAGGGGCGCCGCCTCGCCTGGCGGGAGATTCTGTCCCGGCTGCAACAACGCAGTGAGACGCGCCTTGGCCAAGCGCGCCTCTTCTACTACGTCGGAATCCCCCTTGGCCATGATTTGTTCAACCGGCGGCAGACGCTTGATGAAATCCAGAAGTTCCTTCGAAAAAACGGGTTCCTTCGCCGAATCAATGGACTCCAGAATGTCACGATCCATGAAAATGGGCTCGTCCGCCATCGAGAGATTGGTCGTCGCGAGGCAGAGAGCCCCTGCCAAAAAGCTGTGAAGTAAGGTTCGCATAATCAATTCTCCCGTCCCGTCGACTTTTCGAGGTCTGAGATTGCTTTGATCCAGGCCGGGTTTTGTTTCGCCCAGCTGTCTGCCAGCGAAGGCTGGATGTAGCGGGCGTTGCCATAAATCGTTGCCACGGCAATGACGCGATTTTCGGGATCGGCGATATTCGTCGCGAGGTCGAGCGCTCCGAGAGTATCGGTTTTGATCATTTCGTTGGCCACGGCCGAGGTCAGATCGTCACGCTGCGGGCTGGAGGGAGATTTCCTGAGCCAGTCCAGACAGCGGTTGCTATCCGAGCGGAAAAACTCCTGCGCCACCTCTTTGGTGGCAATGGAGCGATACATCCGATCGTTGATCTTGGTGACGACCTCACTGAAGGCGGCCTCCGGATTTTCGCGGGCCAGATGGATGGCCATCTCGGAATACAGCCGATCTTGAGTCGCTCCACCAAAGGAGTTCTTGCTCATCAGCGCCTTGGCTTGATCGAGATCCGCCGTAGCAATGTCGTTAATGCACTCCGTGGAGAGAGTTTCTCTCAATTCTCCGGGCAGGTCCCGGCGGGAAAGAAACTCCACCGCTTCTTGCGGAGAGAGCCTTGCGACGGCGCTGACCGCGCGGGAAAGCATCTGTCCGTCATCTATTCCTTGGTTGTAGGCATCGATCCCTTTCTGCATCACTGTGTTATCGCCAGACTCCACAGTCTCCTCGACTAGCCCCATCATGAATCGCTGGCGCGCTTCGTCGCTGGGGATTTTCATTCCGAAGGCAATGGCCGCATCCCAGCCTTTCTCGCTCAGAAACTTACCAGCCGTATGGAAATGCTCATTGTCCACCCTCGCCCCTGCGAGGACGGGGTTGAGCAGCATCTCCGGCTCGAGCGTGACTGCCTTGGAGAGGTAGGAATCAAGCAGGGTCTGACGCAGAGGACCATCGGCGATGGTCATGAGCTGCGAAAGGGTCCGTTCCCGCTCGGCTGCGTCGGGCGACCACAGCATTTCACCTGCTGCACCGGCGGCAAGGAGACGGGTCTGAGGCGACTCAAAGGCGTTCACGAATTCAAGAAGCGCTGTTTGGTTAAGGCCTTGGCCGGCCGACCGAACCAGCTGGGAGACAAAGGACGGATCCTTAAGCTTCATCGGTGCGTGCTGTTGGGCCATCTGAAGGGCCTCGACATAGCTTTTCTCGATCATTCTCGTGGCCAGCATGCCGTAGAGCATCGTCCGGATTCGATTGTTGCTGTAGGACTCGATAAGCTGGAGGGCCGCATCCCGGCCGTGCAAATCATACATCATCTCAAACATGCCCGGCGCCGCAGGACCGAACTCGGCCAGGACAGGGGACTTGCGGATTTCCTCGATCGCCTTGACCCCAAAGGCCCTCACCAAGGCGGCCGCATACACCATGACGGCTTCCCTCTCAAACGAAGCCGCATCGGGGTTGACCATCTTGGATTTTGCCAGCAGTGCCTTGAATTCCTCGAAGGAACGTGGGGCGCCGGTTTCGGAAAGAATAAATGATTTGTAGGCTTCGGCGGGCAGAAATTCCTCCGCCTTCGGGCCACCGACCATTCCATAGGAGGGGGCCTTAGCGGGGGCCGTATCCGGTTTTGAGGCGGGCTGGCCAGATGCCGCAGCGCTGGGAGAAGCGACCGAGCGATTCCAAACGCCCGAGATACCCAATCCGGAAACCAAGCCGCCCAGGAAAAGACAAGCTCCAATAAGAAAAGATTTTTTCATTGATCAAAAGGTAAGCCGCCCCGGGAAAACACCCCGGGGCGGCTGGGTGAAGAACTAGGTCATGACGCCATCACAGGAGCTGGTCCAGATAGTATTTGTTGGAGTGGTCGTACCATGCCTTCCATCCATCATTGGATTTCTGGCCCTGCCAGATCTGGTATCCCTCCTGGAAGACCACGGGGCCCCACCTAAACTCAGCCCGAGCGACCAACTTCCCATTGGCTCGCGTCTCGCCTAATTGCCCAGTGTGATCCATATCGTTGTTCCATTTGTCATTGTACCAGTCGTATTCCTGGCATTTGTAACTGACTCCTATGGTCGCTATCCCCTGAAACACGATCTGTGCCCTCGCACCGCCCACCAACTTGTGGCTCTCGGGGTTCCGCGTGTCGTCGTCCCTTTCTTTATGCTCAGTATTGCCAATCCAAGCGGTCCCTTGGGCTTCCACATAAGGCCCTACAGAGATACCGGCATACAGCTGGCCGCCATCAGCTCTTGTGTTTTTACTATTCATGGTCGTATTAAAACTCGGCCATACTCCAATGGGTAAGGTAGCCTCCGCGCCAATACCCCAATACCCCGCCCACCCCAGGTTCCAGTCATGGCCCCAGGAAACAATTCCTTGAATGTTGAGACGCCCCCCCACGGAAGCACTGCTCGACACATCCCGAGTCCGGCCCAACAAATTACCATCTTTCCATACCTTGTACCACCATTGGTTGTATTCGAAGCGCCCCGCCAGATCTGCCTGCACCTTCCCCTTGATAGAGAATCCATACCACGTGGGGGAGTACCTTCCATTCCCGAACTCCAGCTTGTAGTTCATGCCTGCGTTCACCCACTTGTTGTTTGAATCGTAGGCAAAACTATCTGCCCTGCGCCCATCACCGGAGTAGTCGTCCTGTCTCGCTGTCCAAGTCAGGACTTCAGACCGGCTCACCCCCAAGAGGCTCGCGGACGCGATTTCCTCCGATACGCGGGCGTTGTCCGCAGGGAGAGTGTTTGAGACTTCTGAGTTGAACACCGGGGGCAATTCTCGAGCCCGGAGACGAACCCCGTATTTTTCCTTTTCGCCGTCCCTGGCAAAACCGAACACCGACTTGGATGTGGCGCGGGCCGCGCGCGAGGCCCATGCCTTGGGTTTGCCATATTGGGTTTCGAGGGAGGCGAGCATGTTTTCCCGCTCCACTGGGTCCATGATCGCCAGATCGAGCGTGCTCAGAACAAGATTGGCTGTTTTGTCGCCCCTCTCTTCAGAAAACGCGATCGCGTTGGTTCCTTTGTTTTGTTCGACTGCCGCATTGGCTGCGCCTGTGCAGCACGCGAGCACTGCGATCGCGGCTGTCAGCCCGCGAGAATGATTATGAATGATTTTTTTCATTGGTTATTGTTATTATTTCTGCCCACACGTTGGATTCCTCTTCTCCCACCGAGGAAGAAATGGAATGCGCGGTGCGAACGGCGAAAGGTTTAGAATAGGCCAAGCAGATCGTCTAAAAAAAGTTTGTGACGATTTTGAAACAATAACCTGTCGCTTAATGTAAGTTTTGTAATTATTTACATGTTTATTTGAACTTTAAATTTAAGCTGAGTTTCGCGCTTCTCGACCGGTAAAGTTTAAAGGGATCAGGTGACATGAGAGCCTTTTGCAGCCTCGCTCTGCGATCTTTTTGAGCTTCTGAAGCGCATAAAACCTATGGTCTAGAATGGAAGCCTAAGAGCCAAACTACACATCAATCCAGCCGGCCGGCTTATATCGGTATCGACTTCCATAAGCACGACAGCGTCTTCTGCGTCATCGATGACAGGAACACCATTGGGGAACGAGGGCGTATCGATCACAAAATTCCGATTGGAAACTAGGGGTCAGGCAACATTTCCTTTCATTTCGATACAAAAACGATCTTGATGCTGGTGGCGCGAGTACCAATGCCTAGCGGATGCGAGCACGAAGGCCGTGTTTGCTTCGCTGGAGTGGCAGCCGAGGGGGAACTCGGCGTCCACATTATCGAAAAAAAGACTTGCCTGTCGGCGTCAAAAAAGACTGTAGGAAAACTATGAGCACTGTCATGGAAATCGAGAAAGCGATCGACAACTTGCCTGCTCGGGCATTTCGCATTTTAGCGGCGTGGATTCCCCGTCAGTTGGATCAATAATCCTGCTGCCGTTCCCTTTCTCCGATCTCTCAAAGTCAAAAATCCGTCCCGCCGTGATCTTGGCAATCGCTGAAAGAGGAGATTGGATTTTATGTCAAATTACCAGCAAGGCATACACCGATACGGCTGCGGTGGATCTGAGAAATTCAGCTTTTGCGTTGGGGGGACTTCGGCTGGTGAGCTATGCAAGGCCCTCAAGGCGACGTATTCGTATTTGCCGAATGGGCAGGATCGGCGGTTGCTGGAGATCGCGCATACGGGCCGGGGGGGGTGGCGGTGAGTGCGTTCGGGTATGGGTATGATGCGGGCGGGAACAGTACGCGGTGGACACAGAGCCAGCCGTTTCATGCGGTGGAGCCGATGAGTGCTTGGAGGATCGAGCAGGATGTGGCGGAGCAACTCACGGGAGTATTCGTATGACCTGGCGTGGAACCGGATCACGGTGCAGAGCGGGAATGCGACGCAAACGACGGCCTACAATGCGCCCTGGGCGCTCTCGGACCTCCCACCTCAGCACACCTCTTTGCCGCTGACCCCCGACGCTCAATCTGAAAGCACCCCTCGGTCAGACCCCGCAAAATCTCCCCTCACCCTCGCTGATGATCTTGAAAAAATCGCCCGCGATTATCAGGACGGGCAACAGTTCGGCGTCTAAATGGCTTCGGAGTTTTCAAAGACTGCAAGCCGCATCGATGGAGACGAGATCCTCGGGAGTGATGCGTGTTTTTTCCAGAGTGACGACATTTTCCTGAATCTGCTGGAGGCTGCTGGCTCCGATGAGAACAGAAGTGACTGCAGGGCGGGCGAGAACCCAGGCGAGGGCGAGTTGGGCGAGGGTTTGATCCCGATTCGCGGCGATTTCGTGGAGGGCTCGAACGCGGCACAGGACATCGTCGGTGAGGTGGTCCGGCTTCAAAAATCCATGGGGCTTGCTGGCTCTGGAGCCTGCTTTGATACCCTGCAAGTAGCGGTTTGTGAGGAGTCCCTGAGCCAGCGGGCAGAAGGCTATGCAGCCTGCTCCGACATCCGTCAAAACCTGCGAGAGACCCTCCTCGACCCACCGGTTGAGGAGATGATACCGGGGTTGGTGAATGAGGAGCGGAACGCCAGCGGATGCGAGGAGACCAGCGGCGCGGCGGGTCGTGTCGGCGGGATAGTTTGAGAGGCCTGCGTAGAGTGCCTTGCCTGAGCGCACGGCTTGCACGAGAGCGCCGATCGTTTCCTCAAGCGGAGTTTCTGGATCGGGGCGGTGGCTGTAGAAAATATCCACACAATCGAGCCCAAGCCGCATGAGGCTTTGATCCAGGCTGGCGAGAAGGTATTTCCGGGAACCCCACTCGCCGTAAGGTCCGGCCCACATGTGGTAGCCGGCCTTTGTGGAAATGACGAGTTCATCGCGGTAGACGCGCAGGTCATTTTTCAAAACCTTCCCGAATGTCCCCTCGGCGCTGCCAGGCGGGGGGCCGTAGTTGTTGGCGAGGTCGAAATGAGTGATGCCGAGATCGAAGGATCCGAGAATCATTTCCCGGCAGTTTTCAAACTCATCGACGCCGCCGAAGTTATGCCAAAGACCGAGCGAGATGGCTGGCAGAAGCAGACCACTCCGGCCGCAGCGGCGGTAGTCCATGCGCTCATATCGCGTCGAGGAAGGCATGTGGGACATCAGAGGGTTTTCTCAAAAAGCCCCCACTCGCGGTCGGGCTCGCCGCCAACGATTTGGCACACATCGATGATTTCGGCATTTGTATCTTCGAGCCAGCCGAGTATGGCGTGGGTGTGGTGTTTTTTGGCTTCGGAAAATTGCTCATGCACGAGCCAAGCGTGGAGGCCCTTGTCACGAAATTCCGGAACCACGCCGAGCACGGTCTGGCGGCAGGTTTTGATCTTCCGAGTTTTCATCATGAAGAAAATATGGAGCAACCGCAACCAGTGGGGGGTATTTTTTGCAGCGGCGAGAATTTCGTTGAAGTTCGGCAGGGTGATGGCCACGCCGGCGTCACGGCCTTTCGATTCGCCGATGAGCAGCAGGCGGGGGTCGGCGATGGCGCGAATATCCTCCGCCGAGTCGAGCAAGTCCTCCATGCCAATGGGAACGAATCCCCAGTTCCTCTCGAGGGTGGCGTTGTAAACTTCGCGGACGATTTTGAGTTCCTCGTCGAGCCGCTTGAGTTGGAAGGGGCGGGTCGTGAGATTGGCGCGTTTTTTCAAGCGCTCCACGATGCGGGTAAACCTCTCCGGAGGATTGAGCTGGTGGAGAGGGAGACTGAGCACATAGAGGGTGCGGACTTTTTTGAAGCCCAGATCTTCGAGCAGGGAGGCGTAGTAGGAGGGATTCCAAGGCAAGCCGATGACGGGCTGTTTTTCGAAGCCGTTCAGGAGAACCCCGCAGTCGTCATTAATGCTGGGATTATAAGGTCCGCGCAAAGTATCGAGGCCCTCATCCCGGAGAACCTCGGTAGCTTTATCAAAAAGCGCACGGGCCACAGCAGGCTCGTTCACACACTCAAAAAAACCGAAGAAGCCGGTTTTGTCTTTGTGGTATTCGTTGTGCGAGCGGTTCACGACCGCCGCGATACGACCAATGGGGCGTCCATCGCGTTCAGCGATGAAGGCTGTAATAGTGCCATGGCGACGCTGGAATGTGGAATCCGGGGCGAGAAACTTGGCAACGCTACCGGGAAACGGCGGCACGAAGGCCGGATCCGTTTTGTGAATGCTCTCCGCCGTTCTCTCGAACCGCTTCCTCTGAGACGGAGTCTGGCAGACGGAAATCGAAAATGTTTTTGCGGCGTCCTGGATTGACATAGGCAGGGTCATCAAATGTTCCCAACTCGCGGGCGAGTTTTTCAAAAATTTCCAACACGCGGTCGAGATCGTCATCCGTGTGGGTCGCCATGAAGCTGGTGCGAACGATTGCCTCGCCGTAGCGCACGGCCGGGTAGATCGCCGGTGTGGCAAAGATGCCTTCCTCAAAGAGGCGCTGGGTGAAGACGAAGGCCTTGGCCTCGCTGCCGATGAGAATTGGCACGATCGGCGTCTTCGTGTCGCCGATATTGAATCCGATGCGCTTGAAACCCTCGTGCATCTTGCGGGTGTTGCGCCAAAGTTGTTCGATGCGCCACTCCTCCTCCTGCATGAGCTCGAGCGCTTTTTTCACCCCGCCGACAACGGCTGGTGCGAGGGCGGCTGTGAAGATCAAACACCGGGCGCGGTGTTTCAAATACTCGACCATCTGCGCATTTCCGGCCACGAATCCCCCCATGGATCCGAGGGATTTCGAGAAGGTGCCCATGGTGATATCCACTTGGTCTTGGAGTCCGAAGTGATCCGCTGTGCCACGGCCTTGACGGCCAAGGACGCCGAGCGAGTGGGCCTCGTCCACATAGACAAACGCACCATGGCGCTTTGCGGCCGGAATGATTTCCGGCAGGTCCGCGATATCGCCCGACATGCTGAACACGCCGTCCAGAATGACCAACCGACCCGACTCCTCAGGCACACGCTTGAGACGATTTTCCAAGGATGTGGCTGAGTTGTGGCGAAAGGGAATGAGCTTTGCAGGCGCAAATTGGCATCCATCAATGATACTCGCATGGTTCTCGCGGTCGCAAAGGATGGAATCTCCCTCTTCAGTGAGCGCGATGAGAGCTCCTTGGTTGGCAAAAAAGCCCGTTGAGAAAAGGATAGCGGCCTCGCAACCGAGAAAATCTGCAATGGCTTCCTCCAGATCCACATGCAACTTGATCGTGCCATTCAAAAGCCGCGAGCCCGTGCAACCAGCTCCATAGATGCGAGTTGCTTCGCATGCCGCCTCGACCACGCGCGGATCTTGAGCCAAGCCGAGGTAGTTATTCGACCCGATCATGATTTTGCGCTGGCCATCGCAAATGACATAATTGCCATGCGGTTCCTCAATGGATCGGAAATAAGGATAAAACCCTTGGGCACGCGCGTCTGCACTGTCCCTGTATTCCCTGCATTTTTGAAAGAGATCTCTCGGTCCGTTAGCCATCAAATTAGTGAGCAAGATTTGCACCTGCACATGAGAAGTAAATCATTTTTCCATCCTCAAAAGAGCACGTGCGGTTCGGAATCTCTACGAGCAAAGCCAATGAGAAGATGCAAAAAACATCGGCATCCTACTCAAGTGAATAGCTGCGCACGGATTCAGGAACGATCACTTCGGTGCCACCGAGTTCACGAAAGAGCGCCAGTTGAAACCAATCAAGCGCCGGGCGATCGCCGTGAACGAGAAGAATCTTAGAAGGCCGCAGCAGGGCGGCGTAATTTCTCATCATCTCCCTGTTGGTGTGTGCGCTGAAACTGAATTCACGGACATCACACTTGAGCGGGATCACAGGGTGGTCTTTGTCGAGCATGATTTCCTCCCCGGGCGAGGCTTTTCGGATGCGGGCGGAAGGCGAGTCAGGATCGGAATAGCCAACGAAAAACAAATGCTGCGAGGGGTCTCCAAGAATCCGGCGGGCAAAAATATTTGAGAGCGTGTGCTCGGTCATCATACCGCTCGACAACGCATAAATCGCGCGCTTGCGGGGTTGCACATTTTGAATTTCCCGACCGGAGAGCACATAGGGAGCCATCTCCTGGAGCAGTTGCAACTCGGGATGATTCCGCACGGAGGTCGCCGCCATGGCATCATACGCAGTCGTGACCTTCACGCTGAGGCCACCGATATAAATGGGAATGTTACCGATTTCCCCCCGCAACCGCATTTGCCAGAGTAGGGCCAGAACCTCCTGAGTTTTGCCGAGGGCGAAAACGGGGATCGTCACAGTGCCGCCATTGGCAATCGCCTCGCTGACGGCGCGCGAGAATCGCTCCTCCTCATTGGCGCGGGAAAAACCCACCGGCGTGGGCGAGTCGCCACGGGTCGTTTCCATGAGCAGGTAGTCTACGCCCTCCTCCGGAAAGTCCGCACCGGTCATGATCGTCTGATTCTCGAAATTCACATCCCCCGTATAGAAGAACGACTTTCCTGCATGGCGAATGAGCACCCCCACCGAACCGAGAATGTGCCCGGCGTGGTAGAACTCGAAAGTGACTTCATTGTCCTCATCGCAAAGATCGCCCAAGAGGTTGCGGCGCTGGCGCAGCGGGCATCGCACCCAGGACTGCTGGCAAAAATCCACGCCACGGTGTGTGTAGAGTGGATACTCCATGAGCTTCAACTCTTCGCGCTGGTGCGTCATGACATTCACGGAATTGTGCAGCATGATGTCCGCGATATTCGCCGTGCCCTCGGTCATGAAAACCGGACACTGCGGCTCCCGGCGCGTCAGCACTGGCAATGATCCGATGTGGTCCTGGTGGGCGTGGGTGATGATGATGGCATCCACCGTTCCTTGCGGAACAGTCGCAAAGTGCGGCGTGGAGCCCAACCCGTCGATTTTCGGATCCGCCCCAGCATCAAGAATGATGTTTTTGCCCCCGACACGCAGCCAGTAACAATTTGAGCCTATTCCAAGGTGGCGGGTAAGGTTGACGAAATCCATGTGAATCGAAGGTGGGTGAGGAATGGCGGTTCCTCAATGTTAAAAATCCGGACTCCGAAACAAAAGCGGGACGGAGATTACATCCGCCCCTCGTCCGCATCGATGTAATGGAACATCGTCTGAATATCGTTGCGGCTTTCGAATCCGCTCTCTTTTTTGCGACTGGCGAGGCGCTCGCTAAGTTCATCGCTCCACCCGCGCTTCACCATGAAGCTGTTCCAAATCTCGATTTGTTCCTCTGTGGGTCGCGTGCCTTTTTGGAAACACCATTCCAGAACCTCTTCATCCGACCCGCCCTGCATGACGCGGTTTTTCAGTTCGGAATAATCCACGGCGAGAAAAGTTGTGATGCGTTCATCAAAGCCCTGGCCGAGATTCGCATGGAGATCCGGATGCAAGTCCCCGGCGGCCATGAGGCGGATTTTATCCACCATGCGTCCGAAGTAGACCATTCCACCAACTTGCTCTTTGGGCGAGCGCGGGTATTTCATGCTGCCATGCTGCCATCGCCCGGACACACAGGAAAGGTTGAAAAACACGAGCCCCAGTAAAAGTTGAAGCCCGTCGCAACGAATGCTGCAACGGGCTTCTGTTCCCCCCAGAACGAGATCAATCTACCACCCCGCCCGGGAACTGCAACAACTTTTTTCATTTTTTTTACGCCACGCAAAGGTGGGGATTTTTGACAGGCGGAAATCACCCCGTGCGGCGTGCCCAGCGGAGTTTGGCGGATGTGGCGCGGGGGTTCGCTCGGCACTCATCGGACGAGGCCCGCGTTATCTCATGAGCGATGGAGCTGTAAATCTCCTCTCGGAACCCGGCTTGGAACGCCTTTTTTACGCGACGATCCTCGCCGGAGTGGAAGGTCAGGATGGCCACACGCCCGCCGGGATTCAGGCAGCAGGGCAAGGCACGCAGGAGACCATCCAAGGCGCTGAACTCTTCATTCACGGCAATCCTCACAGCTTGAAAAACACGCCGGATCGCTTTTTCGACGAGTTCGGCAGGTCGGTGCGGCAGAGCGCTTCGAATCGCATGGGCCAGATCTGTCGTGGTTTCGAGGCGTTTCCCGGCAAGAGCCACTGCGAGCGCGGGGGCATCGGGTTCATCCGCGTTTTCAACCAACACCTCTTCCATCGCGGGCGGCGTTATATTCACGAGCCACTGGGCAGCGGACACACCCCGCGAGGGATTCATCCTCATGTCGAGAGGCCCGGCGGACTTCCAAGTGAATCCCCTTGCGGGATTGTCCAACTGCATCGAGGAAACTCCCAAATCGGCGAGGATGACATCAGCCCCCGAAAAACCCGAAGCCACCAACGCGGCATGGAGTCCGGCGAAATTCGATTTCCTTGCCGTGAAAACCTGTCCATCGAAGCCCTCGGCACGCAGAGCGGCCTCGGTCTTGGGGAGCTCCATCGGGTCGGCATCGAGGCCGATGACATGCCCACCGGGAAGCGATGAGAGAGAGAAGGCGGCGAGTGTGCCCGCCGAAGCCCAGTGTGCAATCGACAGCGATATGTCCGGCACGGGGATCCAGAGCCTCGAGAATTTCCTCGACCATGATTGGCACATGGCTACCGGCCGGCGTCTTGCCTGAAGCGAGAACACGGGCCAGCGTTTCAGGATTTCCCGAGAGTTCCTTGTATTTTTGATCAAACCGTCGCGGGTATTTGCCGGAGTAGCGCGGCCTGCGACGATGCGGGGTCTCTTCGCT
Organism: Terrimicrobiaceae bacterium; assembly: GCA_044353785.1. GTDB lineage: Bacteria > Verrucomicrobiota > Verrucomicrobiia > Chthoniobacterales > Terrimicrobiaceae > UBA967. The sequence goes on along the minus strand of JBILBH010000031.1, from coordinate 15,760 downwards.
CAAAGTTCGTTGTATTTTTTATTCGATCCCCAGAACTTTGAAACCGAATACCGCTCCTCATTCCGTGCCAACTTTGCCTGCATCGCAGCGCCCAGATCCACTTCGCAATTGGAAGCCATTTCAAAAAGCAAAATCGCCACATCGGCCATCTCGGATTCGATTTCAGCGCGACGCGTGGCAACCCTGTCGAGGGATTGCCCCGCATCCTGCCAAACGAATTGCTGGAGGAGTTCCCCGGCTTCGGCGGCAATCGCCACCGCCATTTCCTTGGGATTGTGAAATTGGGCCCAGTCCCGCGCATCGCGAAAAGCGCAAATCTCCGCAGTGAGTTCTTTGATACTGTCGCTCATGGGGTGAACTTTATCACCCGAAACAAGGGACGCGGCAATGCCCGTGAAGATTGGCAGGACAAAAAATCGGGCCGGAGAGATTTGAACTCTCGACCTCTTGAACCCCATTCAAGCGCTCTACCAAGCTGAGCCACGGCCCGATTTGAAGGTCACAATCTGATTCGGCGGCCGGTGCTTTTCAAGAAAGAATATTGCGCGAGAAATGCGCCCCCGACGCCGGAAGCTTGATACGGCGGCAGAGCCGGAGTTATGCCATCCACATGTCCGCGCGTGCCCTCAAAGCCCATTTGCCTGAAATCGCCATTCTTGCCGTGGCGATTTTCCTCCGCTGCTGGCTCATCGAAATCAAGCCACCGCACTTTGATGAAGGCATCAATGGATGGTTTGCGGACCAGATGACAGAAAACGGCTACTACCGCTACGATCCCACGAACTATCACGGTCCGCTCCACTTTTACGCTGTGTTTCTTTCGCAAACCCTCTTCGGCCGCGAGGTTTGGGCGCTGCGTCTTCCGGCGATGATTGCGAGCATTCTGGCCGTGTGGGCGATGCTGCGTTTCCGCGACTTTTTTGGCCTGGGTGTCTCGCGCCTTGCCGCATTGGCAATGGCACTCTCGCCGGCTTATGTGTTTTACGGGCGGTATTCGATTCATGAGTCGTGGCAGGTTCTTTTTTCAATTTTGCTGCTGCACGGCGTGCTGGGCCTCTGGCAAACGGGAACGCGGCGCCATCTATTCACTATAGCAACCGGCGTTGCGGGGATGATTCTGACGAAGGAAACCTACATTCTGCACATCGGGTGCATGGCGATCGCCGCACTGACTCTTTGGATTTATCAAATGATCGTGCCCTCGCGCCCGGTATGGCCTGTGGCGCGTCAGCAGTGGACCCGCGACGATGCGGTTCTCGCCGGCGGGGTCGCGGTGCTGGTCATTGTCTTTTTCTACTCTGGCACATTCCGTGACTTCCGCTCGTTGAGCGGGCTCTATGAAACTTTTCACGCTTGGGTTTTGACCGGCGTGGAGTCCGGCGGTCATGAGAAGAGTGCCTATGATCTGGCCGGTCCGCTGAATTGGTATTGGGTGTATCTTATGACCCGCTACGAATGGCCCGCACTGGCCGGACTGCTCGCCTGTGTGCGGTATGTTTTCCCCTCGGATGCCCGCTACCGCTACACAGCCATCATGGCGGGCGGAACGCTACTGGCCTATTCGATCATTCCCTACAAAACCCCGTGGTGTGTGATTTCGATGCTCTGGCCGTTCTATTTGACACTCGGCGGAGTGGTGCGCGAGTGGGCGGGGCGGGTGGCGAGAGACCGCATGTGGCTGGTTGCCGCTCCTTTGCTGGCGGCCTCCGTCTACATGACAATCCAGTTGAATTTTTTCCGATTCACCGATGACAGCGAGCCGTATGTCTATGTCCAAACCTACAAGGATATCGAGCGCCTCACCGAACCCGTCCTGGCCTTGGCGAAAAGCGAGCCGGATGGTTTTCAACTCGAGGGGATCATCATGCTCGACAGCTACTATCCCCTACCCTGGATTTTTGGAGACTTCACCCGCGTCGGGTATTTCAAAAAAGAATCCCCGCCGGCTAGGTGGGATGCGGACTTTGTCATCATCGAATCCGCCTACGCATCGCAAGCGGAAGGCAATTTCAAAGACTCCTACTACAAATTCCCGTTTCGACTTCGCAGCGGCCAGGAGGAATGCGTGGCCTATCTTTCGGCGCGGAAATTCTCAGACCTTCTCGGCGGAGAGCCCGAGATCAAGCCATCAACCGGAGCCACTCAGTGAGCGGTGACAGGCTGGCGGCGGGATTGATCACCGCCACGTGGGCGAGTGTGATCACGGCAATTTGTCTCGCGTTTGCTTTTAGTGGTTTGAATTTCACCGTGGCAGTCGTCGCATTAGCGACAGGCTTGGCCGGAGGTGTCTGGGCGTTCCGTCAAACCCGCCCAACCAGGCCATGCGATCCCGGCTCATGGGATATTTTGTTGCTGATGATTTTCACCATCGCGTCGCTGAGGGCTTTCCTGTGGTTGATTTATCCAGTCGGCGACGAGTGGCGGATTCTTTCACCCTACAACCTCGGTGACATTTCGCTTCACATTCAATTCATCCGCTACTTTGCGGGCGGCGTGGATTTCTGGCCTGCAAGCCCGATTCTCACCGGTGTTCCATTGAGCTACCCGCTGGGTGCGGATTTGTGGAACAGCCTGCTTCTCCTCGTCGGCGTCCCTGTGGAGCGCGGGCTGATCTGGACCGGCCTTGCCGGGGCGGCTCTCACGGCTTGGGCACTTTGGCGCTGGGGCGGTGCATTTGCCATCGCGGCGTTTCTTTTTAACGGCGGCCTCGCTGGCTTTGCGATTCTGCAAACCGGACAGCTCGAGGACTTCCAGTCCGACCTCGCCTGGAAAAACTTTTTCCTCACGATGCTCGTGACCCAGCGCGGACTCCTTTACGCCCTGCCCTGCGGACTCCTTCTTCTGCGCGCTTGGAGGGATGACTTTTTTCGCGAGGGATCGGGACTTCCCCGAATCGTCCAGTTTTTCCTCTACGCGACGATGCCATTCTTCAGCGTCCATGCCTTTCTTTTCCTGAGCCTCGCACTGGCGACGATTTTTCTCTTCGCACGCAAATCCCGCCTCGCTTTGCTTGTCTTTGTGGCTCTGGCAGTCGTTCCGTCGACGACAGCGGTCTGGTTGGTCACCGGCGGTTTCTCAGCGGCATCCGGTATGCGCTGGTTGCCAGGATGGATGCAGGGCGACGGCGGATGGAAATTCTGGAGCATGAATTTCGGAATCAGTCTTCCTCTACTGCTCTGGCTGGTCTGGAAGGGCGTTCTGCGAGGAAGTGCGGAATCCCGCGCCTTCTGCTCGGTGGCGATCGGGGTTTTTATCCTGTGTTTCTTCATAGCCTTTGCTCCATGGGAGTGGGACAACACAAAGCTCCTGATCTGGGCTTGGCTTGTTACAGCTCCTTTCCTCTGGTCGCGTGTCATTGAGCCTCTGGCCCCAATCGTCAGGGCCTCGCTCTGCGTGGCACTCTTTTTCTCAGGCGCCATCTCGCTGCTGGCAGGCCTCGATGGAAGACACGGATATGAATTGGCCAAGAAATCCGAACTCGCCACTGCGCGCAGGGTTTTGCGGGATGTGCCCCCGGGAACTCGCATCGCGGTGGAGCCCCAGTTCAACCATCCGGTCATCCTGCTCGGGTATCCCGTCGTCTGTGGCTATGACGGGCATCTTTGGAGCCATGGGCTGAGCTATCAGGAACCCTTCGCCAAACTCCGCTCCGTGCTGCGCAGGGAAAGCGGTTGGCAGGATACCGCAGCCGAACTCGAGGCGGGGTGGATTTATTTTCGAGGACCGGCTCCGGTTCTCCAGAGGGCCGGCGAAAGCAAATAGTCTGACTAGGACGGGATTGAGCGCCAGAGCATGAAGATAATCGTGGCGAGGATGAGGCAAAGACCGAGAAACTTGATGCGGGCGCTGTTGAATTCGCGAGCGGGAAGTTTCTTCAGTTTGCGCGCCGGTTGATAGTTTCCACGCGCCAAGCGGGCACCGCCAAGCGAGAGGGCTGGAGCGGCCATCTCGGCTTGCATTTTGACACGCTCCCGGTTGCGGGCCTTATTTTCCTCGATCTGCTTGGGATAAGTTTTCAGTTCTTTTTCCAACTCCTCCATACGGCGAAGCGTGGCCTGCTGCTCTTTCGAGAGGCGTTGTTCCTCAGCTGTGAGTTTTGTTGAAACGCTGGGCTTTCTGAGTCGCATGGCTTACTTCACAGTGGTAGCGGACCAGATGTAAACAAGAAGTGAAATGACGGCGATGATCTGAATGGGAAGGGTGAATGCAAAACCGCTTCGCAGCCAATAAACGAAGGATCGCTCATCCTCCACCGGATAATCGCCTTCCATCACGGACGAGGGGGTCATTTCCGATGAGGTGTCAACCGAGAGCTTGGCTTGAGACTTGATATACTCGGCCCGGGCATCCTCGACGGAACTGATCGCCTTGCTTAGCTCGCGCGGCAAATCCTGCGGGCTCCAAGAGCGGGCATTGATATCCTCAAGCTGGCGGAGGTGCTGACTAAAGGAAGCATAGATGGCATGCATTTGTTCGACGCGTTTCTGGGATTCTTCCGTTTCACGTTGAACGACCACCAGCGCGCGGGTGAGCTTGTCGAGCATGTCGGAGCGACCTTGCTCCAAGTTGTCTTGCCGTCTCTTGAGTTCCTCCAGGCGAGCTTTCTCGCGCTCGATCTCCTCCTGTTTTTGCTTGAGGCTTTCAAGCTCTGCCCTGACCTGCTGCACCTTATCGCCCAGTTCGCCGTCCTCATCGCTGGTTAGATTCAGATACGGGCTTTGATCTTTTGAGGAGTAATCAGCAGGCATACAAGTGCGGACAGCAGTAGCCTGCAGTCGCCGGAAACTCCAGATTTTTTACAACGGTTTTTTTTCGCTACCTGGGAATGCCACGCGCAACCAGCCTCTGGGCTCACGAAAAAAACCTGGGATAAAATGCGAGGCGCTGTCTCCCCCTTTTTGAGCACGCAGTGAATGCATCAAAAACTTCTCGGTCCAAACACCGGACTTCACCTTGCCGGAAGCGCCGACAACCTGCCCGAAAGCCATCGTGACTTTGGCGTATTCGGAATCACCAACGCGGGCGCCTTCAAGCGTCTTGGGATTATACAAACAAATCCACCAAGCACGATAGGCATCCGGCGCGGAGGCAGGTGTGATGCGGATCCGGAAGTCACCCGCACTTTTTTCTCCACCGCTGAAAGGAATTGCGTAAATGGCAGCGACCTCCGCCCTCGAGGACAAAAAACCAGCCATGAAACTACGAAGTGTGCGGCGGAGTTTATCACTCGAAGAGAGCTTTCCATAAACTCCAAACTCGATGGCGGCTGGGTCATCGGGATTTCCATAAACATTCATCTCGATGTAGTCGTTGATGCGAAACGAGAGGTAGGGAACATTTTTCAGGTAGCCGTTATCGATGAGGGTAGCCGGAATTTGCCGGAGGCTCTTGATGGCATCGTTGTTACGGATGTCATTGACCATGACGCGCCACGAAGGCAGATCGCCCTTTTTCTCAGCCTCAGTGAACTCCATGCCCACATCGACGCCGTCAAAAATACGAACAATCGCGGATTTCGGGAATTCAGAAATCTGGTAGCGCTGCTGCAAAAAAACCGCCTCGGCCGTGTTCTTCACAATCACTCCGCTTTGCGTTGATCCATCCTTGAGCAGAATGGAATCCGGCTCCGCGAAGCCTTCGTTCTGGCCTTGCAAAAAGACGGGGGCCAGGGAAAGAAGGAAAACTGCGCTCCATTTCAAAGTTGATGACAACATGGCGGCGAACTATAAGCCTGCGCCAATGACACTCAACACGATTCGCGCCCTGCTTGGGCTTCTCTCCTGCTTGGCACTTGCGAGTTGTGTGATGCCTCCCAAACCCTACAAAAAGCCGTCGGCTCACACAGAGTCGACATCCGTTCAGACTGGCAAGTTCTGGTGGGGCACCTCCACCGCGAGCTTTCAAAATGAAGACCGGGGTGAATCACCCGACTCGCCCAACTATTTCAAGACAGACTGGGACATCTTCGCCGAGGAGGGAAACATTCCGCCTCGTGGTGAGGAGGCGACCTTCTCGTGGACTCGTTTCGACAAAGACCTCGCCGCCCTGCAAAAGCTCGGTGTGAACCACTACCGCTTCGGCATCGAGTGGGGCCGAGTGGAGCCGCAGCCGGGAGTATTCAACGAGGCAGCTATCCGCCAATACGCGGCCATGGCCCGGAAACTCAAGGCCGCAGGCATCGAGCCGGTCGTCACCCTCTGGCATTTCACCTTTCCCGATTGGCTCTACGACTCGAAGAAAAAATCCCAGTCCGGTTTTCTCCATCCCGATGTCGAATCCCGCTGGAAGGAATATGTGACTCGCATGGTCAAGGCGCTCTCGCCCACCGTGAAGGTGTGGGTGCCGCAGAACGAGCCGAATGGCGCGCTCTACATCGGATATTTCGGTGGACATTGGCCGCCCGGACTCCTCGCCACACCGGGTTCTCTCAAAAAAGCCACAAATGCATCTGTGGCGATGTTCCGCGCGGCCTCAGGCATCATCAAAAAACAAAACCCAAAGGCCATGGTCATGGGCATTTACTCTCTTCCGAATTGGACGCGCGCATTCGGTCAGGATCCGACCAGGGCGATTTACAACATGATGCAGCACCAGAATTTCGACCACCTCGACCGCGTTGCCGACACCATGGATTTGATCGGCGTGAACTACTACTACTCGCAAGTCGCATCCGCCCGTCGATTCATCATTCGACCAAAGGGCGAGCAAAGCTCCCACTACACGCAAAACGGTTGGCTCATCGACCCGGAGGGCCTCCACGCCGTGCTCATGACCGTATCCAGGCGCTACGGCAAACCCATGGTCATCTCCGAAAACGGCATCGGCACCCAGAGCGAGCAGAAAAAAATCCGCTACTTTCGCGAGCATGTGAACCAGATGCGCCGCTCGATGGAAGACGGCGCGGACATACGCGGATACTTCCCTTGGACCCTCACCGACAACTACGAGTGGGCCGAGGGCTATGCTGCGAATTTCGGCCTCACCAGTTTCAATAAAAAAAATATGAAGCTCACACTGGAACCCGCCGGACGGTGGTTCCGAAACTTCATCCAAGCCAATCCCGAACCCTGATCCCGCACATGACCACCCTTCTCGAATGCCAACTTCCCGGAATCAAAAAACTGCGCAGCGGCAAGGTCCGCGAGGTCTATGATCTCGGCGAAAACCTCCTCGTTGTCGCCACGGATCGCATCTCCGCCTTCGACTGCATACTGCCGACAGGTATTCCCCGCAAGGGCGAAGTGCTCACGCAGATGACCCTCTTTTGGTATGGCGTGCTCGACTTCGTGCCAAACCACTTTATCACCGCGCGATTTGAAGCCTATCCGGAGGTTTTGCAGCCTTTCGAGGAGCAACTGCGCGGTCGCTCGATGATCGTCCGCAAGGCGAATCCACTGCCGGTGGAATGCGTCGCACGCGGCTACATTTCCGGCTCGGCCTGGAAAGAATACACCGCGACAGGAAAAGCCTGTGGCTTCGACCTCCCACCCGGCCTCCTGCAATCTTCACGCCTGCCGGAAACCCTCTTCACACCGGCCACCAAAGCCGAGACTGGGCATGATGAAAACATCACCTGGAGCCAATGCCGCTCGGTTCTCGGCGATGAACTCGCCTTGCAAGTGCGACAACACACGATCGAACTCTACGAACACGGCTGTGCCCACGCCGCGAAGGCCGGACTCCTGATTGCCGATACAAAATTCGAATTCGGTATAGCTGACGGTGAACTTATCCTCATCGATGAATGCCTCACTCCTGACTCCTCCCGCTTCTGGCCAGCGGATGCATGGCAACCCGGCACCAACCCGCCCAGCTACGACAAGCAATTCGTGCGGGATTATCTGGAGACCCTTGATTGGGACAAAACACCGCCCGCCCCGTCTCTGCCGGAGGATGTTGTTCGCAAAACATCGGAAAAATACATCGAGGCCTACGAAAAACTCAGCGGCCTAAAGCTGCCAACAGCCTGATTCCGAGGTTTCCATGGAAGTCCTCAAAACACTCGCCGTCGCCCTGAGCTTGGGAACGCTGGCTGGTGTGAATCTCTACCTCACCGTGCTGGTGACGGGTCTGGCCCTGCATTTCCATTGGGTCATACTGCCCTCTCAACTCGCCGGTCTGGAGGTGCTGGGACATCCAACGATCTTGTGCACCGCTGCGGCGCTCTATGTGATCGAGTTCTGCGCCGACAAGATTCCTTGGGTCGATACGGCGTGGGATGCCATACACACGCTCATCCGTCCGATTGGCGCCGCCGCACTTGCCGTCGCCGCCATGGGCGACGCGCACCCTGCCTTTGAAGTCGTGGCAGCACTACTCGCGGGCGGCATGGCCTTTTCCTCCCACACTGCGAAAGCGGGAACCCGTCTGGCGGCAAACACCTCGCCCGAGCCATTGACAAACATCGCCCTCAGCCTTGTTGAAGACGGTCTCGTGCTGGGAGGACTGGGCCTGCTGGCCTGGAGCCCATTCGTTGCCCTGCTCCTGGCAGCGGTTATCTGCACCGCCATTCTCATTTTTCTGCCAAGACTCCTCCGGAATATTTTCCAAGGCCTGCGGGTGCTTCTCAAAAAAGCGCACTCCCATTTCGGGTAAAACGACAATTTGCCAGAAGCGCCCCGCGATGTAGTTTGGAGCCCTATGAAAAAAGCGATCCTCCTTCTTCTTGCAGTCACCACATGGGCCCATGCCCAAGCCGAAATCGGCAAACCCGCACCGGCATTCACTCTCCCAAGCTGCGAGTCCAAGTCTGTTTCCCTCTCCGACTACAAAGGCAAAGTCGTCGTGCTTGAGTGGACCAACTACGGCTGTCCATTCGTGGTGAAGCACTATGGCTCCGGCAACATGCAGAAACTCCAGGCGGATGCCGCCGCGAAGGGTGTCGTGTGGCTTTCGATCTGCTCGTCCGCTCCCAACCAGCAAGGCCACGCAACGCCCGCCAACGCACTCAAGGCGTGCACGGAAAAAAACTCCGCCGCCACCGCCTATCTCATCGACGAGTCGGGCTCGACCGGCCGCGCCTACGGCGCCAAACGCACCCCCGAGATGTATGTGATCAACGCCGACGGCATTCTTGTTTACCACGGAGCGATTGATGACAAAAAATCCGTCGATCCCGCAGACATCGCCACAGCCAAGAACTTCGTAGCCGCCGCTATCGAAGAAGCGCTCGCAGGAAAGCCCGTCAGCACACCCGAAACCGAGGCCTACGGCTGCTCGATCAAATACGCGAAATAAATTTCGAATCCTGAACACGAGAGTTCCGGTGAATTGCAAAGAGTTCGAGAGCGGCGGAGTTTGAACCATGCCAGTTGTCATGATTTCCCAAACCACGCTGTGCTCGATTTTGTTGGCATTTTTTTCCTTCCTACCCGCTGTTTTCGCCGCTCCAGGAGAGGATGCCAGGCAACACACCCAAGAAATCGCCAATGGAAACGCCACAACACCCTCCATCACTCCCAAGCCCACGCCTCTGCCAACACCGAATCCCGACGAGGAGGAGGAGCAGGAGATCCGGAGAAACCATCGGTTTCTCGCTGACCCGGCGAGGGCCAGTGCAGTACCAGAAACAAGAATCTTCATTGGCCGTGAGATTCCCGTAGCCACACAGTACGACGCGCCCCGCATCACCACGCAGGCTAACGGTGGCTATGTCATCCAACCTGCAACGCCAAGAGCCTTCGAAACCCGACGAACCGGTCTGACGATCGACTCCACGGGATTCGAGCAAACAGAACTTGAGGGCTTTATCGACTACGGATCCCCGATCCGCACGGCAGTGCCCGTCTCCAACGAAAAAGGCGAAATTATCGGCACGACTATCCAAGAACACCCCAACCCCATTTTGCAGCCAGTCTTCAGAACCATCCGCAAGGAGTAATCTCTTTTTTCACCCGCGAAGTGGCGTCTCTGCTGGATACAATGGCGGCCTTGCCGCACAAGACGGACCGCGGCGTCAGTGCCCATTGCGTGATTATCGGCTGCAGAACGACTGATGGCGGGCTGGGCATTTTTTGTTTCAATAACAGCCGCATAGGATAGTTTTGCGATCCGCATAGATCTGCACTCTTTGAATATTCTACCACTTCTCATCTCTGGAACAGCCTTGGCCATGGCCATGATGGTTGTCGTTTGGTTTTTTGCGCGCCGCATGAACAATGCAGGAATCGTGGACATCTGGTGGTCGTTTGGATTCACGCCGGTAGCAGTTTTTTACGGCATCTTCGGCAGCGGGCACATCGTTCGGAACGCCCTCATCGCAGCGATGGTTTTCGCCTGGAGCTTCCGGCTCGGCGTGCATCTCTACAAACGCGTCCTGTCGCACCATCCGGAGGAAGACCCCCGCTACGCAGCCCTGCGGACGCAATTTCCGAAGCACACCTGGCTGATGTTTTTTGGTTTTTTCCAACTGCAGGCGGTTCTGATTGGAGTTTTGAGCATTCCAATCGCGCTGGCTTGCGCGAATCCGGCTCCGGGTATCGGAGTCTTCGAAGTAGCGGGCGTCATTCTTTGGCTCGTGGCGATCGGCGGTGAATCCATCGCCGACATGCAGCTCAAACTTTTCAAGGCGCAACCTGCATTGCAAGGCCGCGTGTGCGATATCGGGCTTTGGAAATACTCGCGCCATCCGAACTATTTCTTCGAGTGGATGGTCTGGATCGCCTACTTCGTTTTCGCGCTGGGTTCGCCTTGGAGCTGGGTTGGCCTCGTCAGCCCGCTTTTGATGCTTTATTTTCTAACCCGTGTGACCGGCATACCTCCGTCGGAGGCCAGATCCCTCGCCACACGCGGGGACGCCTACCGCGATTACCAACGACGCACCAGCCCGTTCATTCCCTGGATTCCTAAAAAACCATGATCTCTATCGACGACCTTCTTGCCCGAAATCTTCTGCCTGATGCAGCCATCCGCATTGGCATTCGCAACCTCTTGGCGAAAAAACTCCGAGAGGAGACAAAGCCCAACGCCATCGCGCAGAGCCAGGCCCTGAGTGCCTTCATCGAGGAACTCAAGCGAAGCCCGATCGCCATCAAGACCGAGGCGGCCAACGAACAGCACTACGAAGTGCCGACGGATTTCTTCAAACTCGTCCTTGGCCCACGCATGAAATACAGCTCCGGCTACTGGCCGCGCGAGGACACGACTTTCGCCGAGTCCGAGGAGGCCATGCTCGCCCTCAGCTGCGAGCGAGCCCAACTCGCCGATGGACAGGATGTGTTGGAACTCGGCTGCGGCTGGGGAAGCCTCACCCTCTGGATAGCGGAGAAATACCCGAACTCCCGCATCACGGGCGTTTCCAACTCCTCCACTCAAAAAGCTCATATCGATGCCGAAGCAGCGCGGCGGGGACTCAAAAATGTGCGCATTCTCACAGCCGACATGAATGAATTTGAGGCTGGCGACACCGCCTTCGACCGCGTGGTCTCGGTCGAGATGTTCGAGCACATGAAGAACTACCAACTCCTCATGGCAAAAGTCGCACGCTGGCTACGTCCCGGCGGGAAGCTTTTCATTCACATTTTCACCCACCGCGAATTCGCCTACCACTTCGAGGGCAAAGACCCGTCGGACTGGATAACCCGCTACTTCTTCGAGGGCGGCACCATGCCCTCCGACGACCTCCTGCTCTACTTCCAGGACGACCTCGCTATTCGAGGCCACTGGCGTGTTTGCGGCACGCACTACCAAAGAACCTCGGAAGCCTGGCTGGAAAAAATGGATGCCAACGAGGCGGTGATCACTCCCATTCTGGAGCAAACCTACGGCAAGGAAAACACCGCCAAGTGGCGTGCCTACTGGCGTGTTTTCTTCCTGTCCTGCGCAGAACTCTGGGGCTACAGCGGCGGCAACGAGTGGCTTGTGAGCCACTACCTTTTTGAAAAAAACGCGCGCTGCTCGAGTTAACACGGGGCTTGAAAAACAGATACCCTCCTAACCGAAGTGGTTTTTTAAATAGATTACTTTCAAAACCACTCTCCGTGCTCTCTGTGCTCTGTGGTTAATGGATTTGAACTAAAAGTTCCCAACCGAGCTTCGCAAACCGCTGAAATACCAGTCGGCCAATTCCCTGCCGCCTAAAAGCCAGAGGAGGGCGCCAAGAGCAAGAAATGGTCCGAAGGGAATCCTCACCCCGGCGCGGTCTCGTGCCAGCGCGATGCCCGCGAATCCTGCAAGCGAACCGATGATCGATGCGGCGAAAAGTGTGAACAGCACAGCCTGCCAACCCAAGAAGGCGCCAATGCAGGCGATGAATTTCACATCACCGAAGCCCATGGCTTCTCGAGGAATCACAACCGATTTCATTTTACCGGAAATGCGCTCCAACTGTTCCAACGACCCGCTGGACGATTCAAACTCATAGCGGTTGTGCCAGAACTTCAGCTTTCCGCGAATCTCGCTGCCATCCGCCCCGAGGGCGGCTCCCTCGACTTCAATGGTAAGAACATCGCGCTCTCTCGAAAAAATATCCATCCAGTCCAACTCCTCGCCAGCCAGCGTGAGCACGATGCGCTCCCCCACCCGCCTCCATTCAAAGTCCTCCGACTCGGGAAATGCATGCCGGATTTTTCCAAAAGCAAGCTTACCTCCCTCCACAACGAAAAAGAGCAACCCAAAGCCGAGAGACGCACCTGCGAGCGAATAGGCCAGCGACTCCCACCGCGAAAAGGAACCCATCATTTCCGGAACAAGCGTGGAGAAAACAACCCCCACTGCCGCTCCGCCCCATGTGATTTCGTCTGGAATAATGAAGTGCTCGAAATCAATAAAAGTCGCCACGACCAACAAGCTCACAAAAACCCAATACACGGGCGCCAGCGGGAGACCGAAACGCTCCCACACTATCGCAAAGAGAAGGGCGGTGAGGGCCTCGACCAAGACGTAGCGGAATGGTATCCGCCATCCGCAACCAGAACACTTGCCGCGCAAGGCCAGCCAACTCACCAGCGGCAGGTTTTCATACCAAGGGATCACGCGCTCGCATCCGGGACAAAACGACCGCCGGGGTTCGTTCAGACTCACACCGCGTGGCATGCGGTGGATGCAGGCATTCAGAAACGAACCAACGATAGCCCCGAGCAACAGGGCAAAAATCCCAAATACAAATTCACTCGTCGAACCGTATGGCATGAAATCCTGAGAGTGTAGGAAGGAATGAGACCGGTGGAAAGGCACAAGGCTTCGGGGTTCACCCCATTGAGTGGACACCCAGGAGATTGTTTGGTGTTGGCGTGAGCGGGCCTTGTGAATCGGGCTGCGCAAACAAATCGCGAATTCCAGCTCCGGTGGCTGTCTTTGCGGTCAATGAACCACACCGTTTAAAAAATAATGAACACACTGATCCGTTGGAATCCCTTCCGGGAATTCGAAAATATGACCAACCGCATGAGCAGCATCTTCCCGAGACCTCCATTGACTTGGAATATCGATGAGACGCTGAACACAAACGAGTGGAGCCCACTCGTGGATGTCGAGGAAAACGACAAGGAATACACAATCAAAGCGGAGCTCCCTGAAGTGAAAAAAGAGGATGTCAAAGTCCAGGTGGAAGATGGCTCACTTCGCATCTCCGGCGAGCGCAAGCTCGAGAAGGAGGAGAGTGGACGACGCTTCCACCGACTTGAGCGCAGCTACGGCGCGTTCGAGCGATCATTCTCCCTGCCCGAGGGCACGAGAAAAAACGAGGTTTCGGCGGAATTTAAGGACGGCCTTCTAAGGGTGCACCTCCCGAAAGGCGAGATTGCAAAACCAAAGGCACTGGAAATCCCGGTTAGCTAAGGGGAAGCCGTCCTCGCGCGTGCCCGCAAGGGCACGCGCGTTAGACCCCGCCGCCGTTATGCAAGACATCCGCCAAACCCTGCGCGCTTTCTACAAAAGCCCTGCTGTGCGCGCGAGGATTCTGGAATTTCTGGGTGGCAAGACTCCAGCCACAGCGACCTGCGACTACATCACGGCGGATGGGGTCGAATGGCCAGTGCGCGAGCCGCGCATGCCGGATGAACTTTTCCATAGTCTCGAGGAAGGATTGGATATTTGCCGCTCACTATCGGATCGCGAGTCGCTCATCGCCCACCTCGATATCGAGTATGTGAACTTTGATTTCGCCGCCGAGGCTTATCTCGATCCCAAAAGAACCTTTGAACTTCAGGAGCCCGTTGCGCAAGCCATCCACCGCATTCTTGAACATTGTGGCATCCACGCGCTGCATGTCCTCAGCGGTCGCGGGCACCACTATGTATGGCGCGTTCGCCGTGACTCGCTGGTCTTTCAAAAACTTTGCGACATCGGCACCAAAGCCGCTAGCGATGGACACGCCGCGACACGAATCGACAAAGCCTTCGCCGGCCTCGGGCTGGTGATGGAATTTTTCGGCCGGCTCATTCTAGAAATGGCGCGTCCGCATTGCCGGATCCCAATCGAGCTAACGGCTGTGGAAGTCGCGCCCTCGGATCGCGGCAGGGAGATGATTTCCATAGACCTCTCCGAATACGGCGACCCGCTCCAAACCCGGACGGTGCGGGTGCCTTTCAGCGGATACCTCAAGCCATGGCAGCAATCCTACGCGGTTGGCGAGGAGAACATTGGCAAGATCGGCCCGATCATTTTCGTTCCTGCGGGCGAGACCGAAACCTCTGGAGCAGTGGCCGCCATGCGAGACCCGGAGCAGGCCGCACGATGGGCCGAGCACTTTTCGACAGATATTCCCGACGCCACATCCGGCACTGGCGAACTTCTGAGGGAATACGAAACCTCCCGCCTGCGCGCCTTCCACGAATTTTTTTACTCACGGCACCACGACCCTGTCCTGAGTTGGACTCACACCTACGACCGCACTCCCCTCGAGACCCTTCCGGAGGGCGTTCGTGATGCACTGCTCTTTCCAAACGATCTACTTCTCCGCCCAACAACTATTCGAGCCGTCACCGAAACCCTGGTGCCCAGAGGCTGGCATCCCAGACATATTGCCGGGCTCATCCGGTCCAAATTTGAGCGCGACTACGGCTGGGGCAACCAATGGAAGGATTACTCCCCTACGATGCGCGCTGATTTCTATGTGCGGATTTTCTCGGGCCTCAAGACGAGCGTTGCCGAAGAGGCCGCAAGTATCATTGAAGCAGAACTCGAGGGCACCGCACCACACCAACTTGAAAGGGTTCTCATATGACAAACTGGCCAATCGGACTTTCTACAGGATGCTTTTACATGACCAACATCCTCGACTGCCTCGAGACAATCCGCTCGAGCGGCTTCAGCATGATCGAGGTCGTTTTTTCGCCCGCACATCTGGATTACAAAAACCTCAACGCCGTGCGGGAGGCGGCTAACAAGATCGAAGCGCTCGGCATGGAGGCCTATTCGTTCCATGCCCCCTTCGCAGGCGACATCGACATTTCCTCACCGGATGCCGGATGCCGGGAATACGCGATGGATGAGATTCTCAAAGCTGTGGAAGCCGCTGCCGTGCTGGGAGTGCATTATTTTGTCATCCATCCAGGACCAGAAAATGCCGATATTCCCTCGCGAGAGGAGCGTCTTGTGCGGATCGAAAATGTCGTCTCTGTATTGAACCGTGTGGCTATGCGATGCAGCGAGGTTGGCATTCGCTGCGTGTTGGAGAACAAACTCCCGCACCTTCTCTTCGGCAACTCGAGTGATATCGTTTGGATCCTCGGCGCTTTGGAGACGAATCAAGTCGGTGCCTGCCTCGACACCGGACACGCGTTTCTCTCGGGTGAACTTTACAACCTCGTCTACAAGCTCA
>JBILBH010000030.1:0-32818 GCA_044353785.1 Terrimicrobiaceae bacterium | reverse complement strand
ATCTTGGGCTCCTTTACATCCGCCTTGGCGATGTAGCCGGGCGGCAGGGGCATCTTTTCCTGCACATCGCGATAAGCCGTCCGGTAGAGTTCGTCGTCTTCGGGCCGTTGCTTCATGGAAAGCGTGCCGGCGGAGTGCGGGACATTGAAGTTGACATAAAGAAGGAAAGGTTTGTCCTTGGGCCGCTCTCGGAGGAAAACATCGGCCAGATCGCCCGCGCTTTCCACAAACCGCCGGTCGGGCTCGAGGAAATTGGCCGCGCCTTCGCCGAGGATCTCCGGTTGGGTGTCGGCAGCGGCGTTTTTGAAGATGGCCTTTGTGGTTTTCGGATAGAAGGTGAGGTGGCCCTGGCGGTTGCCGTAATAATAATCGAAATCCCAATAGCGGAGGCCGGGCGTGTGGTTCTTCCCGACATAGGCGGTGAAGTAGCCGTTTTGTTTGAACACCATCGGGAAGGTCTTGGCCCACTGGCCGGGTGAGAGGGCGCTGACGCTGTTCCAACCAAGCGTGTGCCGGCGCTCCCATTGCCCGGTGAGCAGGCTGGTGCGATTGGGCAAGCACGAGGGGGAGGTGGCGAATGAATTGTCGAAGAACGCTCCCTCGCGGGCCAGACGGTCGATGTTCGGCGTCTTCATGTGGGGATGACCCGTAAACCCGAGTTCATCCATTCGTTGATCATCCGCGAGGATAAACACGATATTGGGTTGTTGCTTCGTTTCGCCCGATGCGGGAAGTGCGGCTAACGGGGCGAGCAAAGCTGCCATCATCATTTTCAGACGATTACCCATCAGAATGCTTTTCATTTATTATCGTGTGGTTTCGGCCCTCACGGCTTCAGCGGAGGCAGGATCAGGGCGTCCTTCAATCCGCTGCCGGTGTAGCCCTGCTCGGGTGGCACAGCGAAGCGGTTGTTGCGCAGGAGAATCTGCTCGGCGTCGTCCACAGACAGGGTGTTGTTCGGGTTCTTGAATTCGCAATTTTCGACCACCACATCGCGATTGCCTCCCATGGAAATCACCATCTTACCGAAGTTGTCGTCGAAGAACCGGTGGCGCCGGTGCACGGTGCAGCGGGTGACCGGCACCTCGCGTTGTTTGGTCATTCCGCCGGAGGTGCGCAGGATTGTGTTGCCTTCGTGGAAATCATTGTCGAAATACTGGAAATACCAGTTCGGCGACAAAACGAGGGTGCGCCCCGGCGCGCTTTCCATGCCTGGCGTAACGATATCCGAATTCCTCGCGGCCAGCGTCTTCAGGGGCAGGGGCCTGGGATTTGGAGCCTGAATCGCATTGGCGTAGTTCGGATGGGCGGCCCCGATCCAGCGTTCGCCGCCGTAGTTGAGCATCTCGGTCAGATTCCAGCTTTTTGTGCCGGCGCAGATCACATCGATGCCGACATCGTAACCGGGCACGACCCAGTCGTAATTTTGGTAACTGTTGCCATCCATGATCCAGCGCACAATGCCCGGGTAGACAATCAAAAAGGAGTTCTTGTCCGGAGCCACCTCAAAGGGGCGGTCGAGATTCCATTCGCGCCCGTTGAAGGACGTCACATTCCGCCACTGGCCGGCGCCGCGTCCCTCCTGGATGGCGACGACCGGGTATTTCCAAATCGCCACCTGCACCGGGTCGTCGGTGTTGGACCATTTCGGCCAGACGAGCATGTCGTTGCCCTCGACCGGGTCCTCGGGAAGCGTGATTTTCGTTCCCTCAACCTTCGCCCCACGTCCCTGGAAACAAGCCGGGCTGAGATCACTGGTGAAGTGGCAGATCGCCTGCGGCCCGTAAGGGGAGTGGTGATTATTGTTGGCATAATAGATATGGCGGCCGGCGCCGGTGATGTTGAGGTAAGCGCGGGGGGCCGTTCCCTTAAAATCATTCTCCTCGAGAATGATCTCCCGCGTCCCCATCATGCTGATCAGCGAGGTGTTGGCGCCGATCCGATTGCGGGCGATCCAGCCATAGCGTCCCGGCCAGATCGAGGTCTTGGAGGCCAGCAGGTCGCAATCGGTGATGTGGTAGTTTTCCGTGGTGCGAACGAGCCAACTGTCGGGGGCATATTCCATGGCCTCGGCGCCACGCAACAGCCAGCCGCGGTCCACCCGCATCATCACATTCTTCATGCGGAAGCGGCCGGTAGCCGTCACCGCGTTGTCATAGGCAAAGGGGACAAACAGCCCGATGTCTTCAACCCCGTAAGCCGTTCCGATCATCGCATTTTTCTGTTTCAGGCCCAGCAGTTCGCCGGCCTTTTTGGGGTCTTCGTAGACATCCGCATAAAATTTGTTCTCCAGCCCCTTCTCGCCCCACCAGAGAAGCGACATGCGCTGCCCGGCCCCGCGGATCACCGTGCGCGGGGGGATGTCCAGAAGCTCGGTGATCAGGTATTTGCCCGCGGGGAAATAGACGATCCCGCCGCCATTTTCTTTGGCTTTGGCCAAAGCGGCGCGGATTCCTTCCATGCGATCCATGAACGGTTCATAGCGCTGGCGGCTCTTGATCGCCTCTTGGACGGCTTTGGGCCCATAAAAGTCCAGCACGCTGAAAACCTCCTGCGGCCACTGCACTGGCGGGTCGATCTGCACGTTGGCTATCTCGCGCCACGCTTCATCGCCGCCCAGCCCGTTATGCATCGCGGCCTGATACTTCCCCGGCTTGAGGGCAGGCGGAATTTCAAAGGACGCCGCGAAGGCATCGGCCTGCTTCGCTTCAATGATGCTCGCCTTGCCGGCTTCATCGGTCAGCCGCAGTTGCGACTTCCCGCCGAAGTTGAGCGACTTGCCAAAGGTGCGCAGCCAGCCGCCCGGCGTGGCCGCCGAAGCTTCGTCGCCCTGCGTCCACCACACATCCGGCGAATTGATGAGCCACTCCTTGGAGGCTTTGCCGTCCTTGCCCGTCACTTTCAGCGCGTAAACTCCCTGCGCCCAATCCGCAGGAACGATGAATTTCAACGAGCTATCCGATCCTTGCGCAATGGGAATGGCCGACCATTTCTTGTCCCGGCCAAGTTGCTGCACCTCCACTTTGGCCCCGTCAAAATCCGATCCCTGCACCAGCACCGTCTCATCCGGTTTCACCGGATCAGAGGCCCAGAAGATATGCGGCGTTTCCGCGCCGAGCGGCAGAACCAGTGCGGCGCTTAACAATAGGCATGATGTTGTTTTTTTCATATTGTTTCCCCTTTAAAAAATTGGTTTCGTATCACTTGTTGATTTTTCCAGTGGCGCGCTCATGCCAGTGAGAGCATTTTCTTGCCGGAGTTTCTTTTTTCCGATCGACCGCATCAGTAAACCGAGGAGCATCATACCCCCGCCGATGCAGAGAAAGGCCATCCATCCGCTGCGAGGATTGGGAATGAGCGCGCACAAAAGCAGGAAGCCCCCCACGATCAGGCTCAACTGCCCGGTTATCAGATACTGCATGGCGTCCTGGTCGAGCCCGCCCTCAGCCACGTGATCAACCGGAGTGCGCATATCTTTAAACAGGCCTTCGACCCGCTCATGGTGTTCTGCGGAACTATTGCGGTAAAACAGCATGGTCCCGAAATACCAGGCTAACGACACCCCCATGGTGATGCTGCCGACAAACACAAACTGGCCATCAATAAATTCTCTTTCGGTAAGCGCGGTAGCCGAGCCGAGCAGGAACTGGCCGAGTTCGTTTGAAAACACCATTTTCGATAGGGCCGCTGCCGCGATGCCCACCAGCACTGTGGTCCAGCCGGACCAGGGCGGCGTGCGTTTAACGAAAATGCCCATCACCATCGGGACCATCATCGGTGGCATGACCATCGCGTTGAAGAGCTGGAAAAAGTCGAACAGATTGAGCGTCCGCATCGAATCGATGGATAGCGCAAGGATAACCATTAGCACGCCAAGTACGATGGTCGTGGCTTTACCGACCAGTACCTGCAAGACCTCCCCGGCATTGCGATGAATGTATTTAAGATAGACGTTGCGCACAAAAAACCCGGAGTTCATGTTGAGAGCGTCATTGAGTGTATCCATCGAGCAGGTGAACATGGTGAGCACGACGAGCCCGAGCAGCCCGTCGGGCAACACTTTAAAGCACATGGCCAGAAACGCCCCCTCTTCGGGCGATTTCAGATTCGGGAATATGGCCGCCATATCGGGAAAAAGGACCGCCGCGCACATGGCCGGAATCTGCAGGACGACACAAAGGAAGAAAATGTTCGGCAACACATAAAGCAAGGCGGCGCGGCGGGCGTGCGAATCGTTCTTTGCGCGAACGTATTTGATCCCGTTACGCATATCCATCGACCCGAACATGACGCTCGTAACGATGTTCCACCCCATCCAGATGTAAATCAGCGCCGTATTTGTACCCAGGTCAAACTTGATGTGGCGCTCGGGGATTGCATTTAAAAAACCGGAGATCCCTCCGATTTCTGGCAGACCGAGCGAATAGATGATAACGGTAAAGACGACGGCGAACATGACCAGCCCCATGATCGCGGAGGCAAAGGCGACCCCCCACTGTCC
The DNA here is from genome assembly GCA_044353785.1 of Terrimicrobiaceae bacterium. GTDB lineage: Bacteria > Verrucomicrobiota > Verrucomicrobiia > Chthoniobacterales > Terrimicrobiaceae > UBA967. Next base: position 28,317 of record JBILBH010000030.1, on the reverse strand, counting down.
CCCCATGCAGGCGAGCACGATCACCACGGCTCCAGTGCCGATAGTGGTGGCCGAGACGCTCAGGCCCAGCGCCGAGCCGATGAAGACAGCCATGCAATTGAGGCTCACAGCGCCGATGAAAATGTAGAGCGGCAAGGTGATCCACGTGAAGAACTGCTCCGTTCCAAACCCATAGCGCCGGAACACCGCCTCCATGGAAGTGATCACCCGCAGCCGCCGGAAACGCGGGGCCAACATATAGGTCGCAACCGCAATCGGAAAAGCGGTCACCCACCAAGTCAGGGGAAGAATGAAGCCGTCATTATAGGATTTGGCGGCCGCTCCGGTGAACACCCAAATGCTGAAGTTATACATCAGCGTGCTCATGCCGGCGAGCCACCACACCATATTGCCGCCGCCGCGGAAGTAATCGCTTGCATTTTTGTTCAAATGCTTACAGATGAATCCGACCGAAACCAGAAAGAGCATGAAGAAAATAATGACTCCGTAGTCCCAACCCGAAAAAGGTCTGATTAACTCTGTATCCATCGCGATGATTCCTCTTATTGTCAGAAACCGGTTCCGTAATAGTTTTTGGCGGCAGCCACAGCCGCTTCATCGATGTCGATCCTTACGGAGAGGCGGCCCAACGAACCGAATCCATAGTGGTACTCCGGATCCAAATTTGGCTCCAGGCGCCGGGCGTTGAAGGCGGTCACATAGATTGTCCATGTGCCATCCGCCTCGGGAAACAAACTGAGCGGCGTGCGCAGCCACCCGATCCATTCCGGCCGCTTTCCGCCCCAATCCACCGTGATTTCCTTAGACCAATGCAGCCCGTCGACACTCCACGCATAACTCAACAGCTGGTTACTGGAATCGTAGAGGACGACCCACACATCTTCACGAAGGCGAAAGACCAGCGGATTCTCGATAAAGCGGCTATTCAACAAGACGGGATTCCACTCGCTCAACCTCTGCCACGGCCCGGACAAACTCTCCGCCGCAGCCAGCCCGCACCCATACCAGCGGGTCGTCGGACGACTCTTGCCCTCCCAAGGGAAATGATGGCTGTTGCCGCCGTAAAATGCCAACCACCCGTCACCATGTGGCCATGGATAAAAACTGTCCACACCCTGGACGCCTTCCCACCAGTCGCTGTCGGCACCCGGCTCCATCACCACCCCTTGGTCGCTATAGGGACCGGCAATTCCCTCCCGCCCCGAAACCTCCGAAAGCATACGGTGAATCCTCCCGTGGAAATTCCGCCGGGCGAGTGACTCGGTATCCGGCGCCGCGCGGTAGGCCACAAAAAACAACGACCATCGATCCAGTGACGCATCGTAAACCGGGATCGGAGCCCAGATGCTGGCCAGCGGATCGTTGCCGGTGTAATCCCCGGATCCCTCACGCAATGTGGCCACACGCGTCCAAGCATCCGGCTCGCCCGCAGAAGCCCGCCACAGCGCCAACCGTGTTCGTACCACCTTGGGCTCGCCAAACACCTCTGCCACAAAAAGCCACCTCTGACCGTCCTGCTCCACGCAAAGCCCCCCTTCCAATCCATAGCTGTTGTCGTGCGCATCGGGATGCTTCGCGTCCACCAGCGCCTCCGGGCTTGCATCCGTCAACCTCATGCAGACTCCTTGAACTGTGTTGTCCTTGATCGTTGTTGTTTTCATAAATCGTTTTTCATTTCTCGAATTCCCACGCTCCGCGGCTCGATTCGGCGGAACGAAATGCCCCAGTGATTGTGGAAAATGGAAATTCAAGACTTGGGGAGAAAATGGTCATTTCTTAGTGGAGGGGAAAGTAAACTTTTCGGTTTATAATTTACTAAATGCTAAAATGACTCCTTGCAAGAAAAAAAAACTTTTTTTTCAACCCCTCACAAACCCGCTCCAGCAAACGGTCGGAAGATTTCCACCTCTCGCATGCGAGAGAAAACTTCAATCAGCAGAATGGCGAACGCAAGCGCTGGATGCCCTGTCACCCGCTGCAGGCAACGCTACCCCGCTCAATCAAGCGCACCGGCGACACAATTTTGAAGCCCGGTTGGTCGACCGGGATACCGGCACTACGCGTAAGCAGCACACTCACCGCAAGGCGACCGACATTGAAGAAATCAGGCGCCACGCTTGTCAAACCCGGCGTCAACTGCTCGCAGACCGGCTCATTGTCAAAGCTCACCACACTGAGATCCGAGGGAATCGAAACCCCGGCGGCGATAGCCGCTTGATAAAACCTCACCGCGAGGTGGTCGTTGTAGAGAACAAAAGCACTTGGGCGCTCGATCTGCTCCACCCACCGGGAGACAACCTCGGCACAAGTCCAGTGCTCCTGCCGCTCCTTGTTTTCGCCAGCCTCGAAAATATGGATATCCTCCTCCAACGCCGCTACCCCTTGGGTCTCGCAGGCATCGCGGAATTCCCCCAAACGCTCCCTCTCCCGGGAACTTGAACAAGGTGCCGGGGGCGGCCGATAACCGATATAGCCGATCCGAACGTGACCATGGGCACGCAAATGGCCAATCGCCCGAATCATCCCTGCATGGTAATCAGGCACCACCGCATTGCCGAGAAAATCGGCGTGCTCAGTCGGGTTGACCGTTACCATAGGAACAAGATTCGCCATGCCGCGCACGGCCTCGCTCAGGTTTTCATGGCTGATCAAGAGCATGCCACGGAGGGGCACACCCAGAACATATGGCCTTAAATCCTGACTGGGCGCAGCGATTTGAACCTTCAGGTTCGCCTCGATGGCCATCGACTGCGCCCCGCAAACCAACTCGTTTTGGAAATGGTATTTCGAGTCCAGGGGGTCGTTGATCAGCAGGAGCGTGTCACCAACGCGTGGATTCTTGACAACCCCCGACGACTTCCGCATCAACTCGAAAATCCGCTCCTTGGTTTCCTCGGAGGCACGATTGGTCTCGGGATCGTTCACGACAAGTGAAACGATCGAGGGCGAAATCTCCAGCGACTTAGCAATCCACTTCTGTGTGATCTTTCCATTCATCGGAATCCGTGTTCGTTTTTGATTTGCAGTGGGCATTTGGGAGTTGTCGGGGTCGTCAACATTTGACAGCCACACTTTACCCGCAAGACAAAACTCCACAACCGCAGGACAAATTTCTCCTCCCGCCATTTTGCCGGTCTAGAGAGATTTGGCGATTCCCATTGAGGATGCCACCAATGCGGAAGCGAGACTTATTGGTTTTTTCAAGTCTCCTTTCATGCGGAACGAGGAGACCGTAAGGGCGGCAAGAATCCGACCGGAAACGGTTTCCAGCGCGTTCAGCCTCGCTCAGTGCTAGAGACTCAACCGAACAAGTCCACCGTCAGGAATATCAAGCAGAAGCAGCGCACTATCCCAATCAGGCACGCACAGGTGGACGGACTCGCGATACAACCGTGCAAACTCGGTCCCCCCCCAACGCCGCCCGCAACACATTCAACTTGTGCAACCTCGACATCGGCTTCTACAACCCTCTCTGCGTTCAAGAGCTCCATCCCTGCCTTCCTGGCGGCGCTCCATGAAAGGCACTGAAGCTCTCCGCCACATCCTGAGATGGAAAGCAGAATAGCATTCAGGAAATTCATTGGCTTTCGGTTGTCAGAGCGTTGATTTCGCGTGAGCGAAAATCTTCAGGTTGATGGTAGCTTCGCCAGAGGGAGACCCTATCAACCTTAGTGAGACATCCGCTGGGAGAGGGGTATTTTTGTAAAAAAACTTTCGCGTGGCTCTATCGTCGTCGACTACTTCCCAAAATGTCTGGCGAGTTCCGTGGAATGCAGGTCTATTCGAACACCTTTTCCATCCTGCGGATTTGTTCATCGAAGGCTTTGGGTTGGCGCTCTTGAAATTTTCGGAGGTTTATCAACTTCCATTGGATGCCTGGCAATTCTGAAGCATGGGGGCATTGCAGAAGGTTCCAGTCTGGCTCGGCGCGAAGCAGGCTCAAAAGAAAGTTTTTATGGTCGCTGGTGAGCCGCTTCATCAATTCGGATCGAAGGCGGGAACGGGTTTCTATCAATTGCTCCAAGGGCACGGGAACCGCTGCCATGCCGGCGAACTGTTCCTCGTAGGTCGCTGAGATGTCCTTGTCGCGCGCGTCAAGAACCTCGTAGGGCGGTTTATCATGTCCGGACAGATAAATGACGAAGCATTCGAGCATGGCGTCCGTGAGTCCCTCGGCTTCGAACAAGCAATGGACATCGAAAAGGTCCCTCGGGTGCTGACGGTCCAGGGCCGCCACGAGCTTGCCGCCGTATAATTCCGCTTCGGAAAGAACGGGAACGGCCAACTCCGCCATGAAGTGCTTGGCAGCTGTCTGCGCGAGTTGACGATTTTCGATCGGATGGACGGTGCCTCGAAGCACAGTGTTGACCTCGATTTTGACCATCGTAGAACCCTCATCGATCAGCAGCTTGGTATCGCCCATTTCCTTGTTGCCCACTTTGCGCGTGGAGAGTCCGGCTTTTTCGAGACGCCTAGCAATGATTTGGAGACTTGCCGTGATTTCCTCCAAGGCCGTTTGCCTCGGGATCGCGCGGTTCACATAGACGAGATCGAGATCGACCGAGAGACGGGGCATTTCACGGACGAAGAGGTTGATGGCCGTGCCTCCTTTGAGCGCGAAGGGGGTTCCTTCGAAAACATCCGGAGCAATGCGGAGCATCAACTTCACGGCCTCGATGTAAGCTTTATCCATTTTTGAGAGTCAACAGGGTGCCGTCCTTCAGTCGGGTGATCCAGCGGCTTTTGCTGCCGGTCTTTATTTTGTGGTCCTTGAGAAGTTGATCGACATCTACAACAGCGGTTTCGCGTGCCCATGTGAGAAAAAGCCGAACCGCCTTCACACTGGTGCAGTTGGCCAAGAGGCGCCCTAAAAGTTCAGTGCGGAGGTTGCGCAGACCATCGAACAAATTGCGGGCTTCTTCCAAATCCTGATGAATGCCGACCTGAGACAGAAGCTCAAGGACAGCGCGTTCCGGCACGGAGACCTTGAGGTTTTCCAAAGCTCCAGCTGGAGTCGAAATGGTCTCGTCATTCAACGAGGAAGGCTTCCAATCAAAAAGCTGGGTGTGGACAAATCGAGCGCGGAAACGAGATGTGAACCACTCAGGCAGGAGGAATCGGCTCTCACCCCAGAGAATCCAGTTTTGACGGAATGCGAGGTTGTGACGAACCCCATGCAAATCGAGCGCGCTTTTGCCGCCCACATGCAGGCCGGGGGATTTTGTTTGGAGGAGGCGAATGCAGTTCGGTGCGTCCAGCGAGTCAGAGGGATAGGCATAGACTCCCTGACCCAACCTGACGAGCCAACCGCTTTTCACATATTGGGCGGCCTGCTTGGCGGAAATCCTCTGAGTAGCCAGCACCTCCAAATCGAAAGGAGCCCCGTGGGGTATGGCCGCGTAGAGGTTTTTGATTAGAGAATGCCTTTCAGTTCTCTTCATGAGATAATAATAATGCATTTTCTAAACAATCTGTCAATGCATGTTTAGGCTTTGATTCAAAATTCTATTATGAGGGAATTCTGAAATATATTTTTCAAACAACGAATGGCCTTTGCATCGGTATTGGAAAAAACACTACTCCAGTAGCTAAAAAAAACGCCCTCAAGAGCAGGACGGTTTTTACTTGGAGGTCTGCCTTCAGCGTCAAGTGTCCCCAGTTTGCTGGATAGCAAAAAATAACTTGCCGATAAAAGAGCGTTTGGTTAATAAACACACCCGTTTTTTGTATATGATCAATCGTAATGCCGCCCTTTATTTGCATGATTGGCTCAAAAAATCACGCCGCAAGCCTTTGATTTTACGCGGAGCCAGGCAGGTGGGCAAGTCGACCTTGGTTCGTGAATTCGCCAAGTCGGCTGGACTCGAGCTTTTGGAAATCAATTTGGAAAGACACCCCGTTTTGGACACGGTTTTCCGAAGCCTTGATGTGGTGCGAATCTGTCGGGAAATCGAGGGGTTACTGGGTCGACGGATCGAGGCGGCGAATTCGCTTCTATTTCTGGACGAAATCCAAGCCACGCCCCATGCATTGGCGGCCCTGCGTTATTTTTATGAGGAGATGCCAGAGTTACCGGTGGTGGCGGCGGGGTCGCTTTTGGAGTTCACCTTGGCGGATCATGAATTCTCGATGCCGGTCGGGAGAGTCGAATATCTCCATCTCGGACCTCTGGGATTTTCGGAGTTTCTTGCTGCGGTGGATACGGGGCTGGTTTCCTATTTGGAGGCTGCGGGGAGATTCGAGGAGATTCCCGATACTGCTCACGCGAGACTTGTGGAGCATCTCAGGGAATTTCTCTTTGTAGGAGGGATGCCCGAAGCAGTGTGTGAATTTCTGGAAAACGGTTCACTGACTGGGGTGCGGGAGGTCCAGCGTTCGATCGTAGAGACTTATCAGGATGACTTCGCCAAGTATGTGCGGAGGGAAGACTTAGCGAGATTGCACAGCGTCTTCCAACGGATTCCGGTGAACATTGGCCGCAAGATCAAATATGTGAACCTGTCCCGTGAGGATCTGGCGCGCGACACGAAAGGTTGTGTGGATCTTTTGATTCGTGCACAGGTTTGTCACCGGGTGTCGGCATCCCATTGCTCGGGCTTGCCACTTGCTGCGGGTGAGAACCAAAGGGCCTTCAAACTCATTTCCATGGATGTGGGTATCGTGAATTTTCTGTGCGGAGGGCGATGGGAAAGCCTCTCTCAAGCCACATCGCAAACTCTCGTGAACGAGGGAGCCTTGGCGGAACAATTCATCGGGCAGCATTTGGCATTTCTCGATCCGGGCAAGCCATCGCTCCACTACTGGCTTCGCGAGGGAAAATCCGAAAACGCGGAAGTGGACTATGTGGTTGCGCAGAATGGAAAAATCCTGCCAATCGAGGTGAAAGCGGGAGCGGCTGGCTCGCTCAAGTCGATCCATCAATTCTGCCACGAAAAAAAATGCGTGATGGCTCTGCGATTCGACCTGAACAAGCCCAGCCGTTTTCAAGTCGCCTTCAAGACTCGCGAGGCATCCACAACAGCGGCGGTCCATTTCGAACTTCTGTCTCTTCCTCTCTACGCCGTGGAAGCTGTCGGCAGGCACTCCCTCTTTTCCTCGATTACGAAAACCCACGACTGATAGCTAAAAAAACCGCCCCCGAGGGCATGCCGGTTTTTCTTCAGCACCTTGGCGGTCGGTGCTGGTGGAAAATTTCCAGATCTAAGTGAGCAACTGTTTATCAGAGCAACCGGGGATCGAAAGAGAATGGCACTGAATTGCGGATAATGATTTTTTGAAAATCCCGGTGTGCCGGGTTGAGGAGATAGTTTGATTCACTGGGAATGATGGCGCTGGGAAGTTCCAGCACTGCAGAGCGTCCCTCTCTGACCCACTGATCGCCTAATCGCATCGTCGAGCCGGCAGGTGGTTCCTCAGTCCAATCCGGAGACAAACTTTTCACACAAATCGTTTCGATAAGCCTGTCGTCAAACTCCAATTCCATCGCCACCGACTTGAACGCCACAGGAGGATTGAGGTGAACAAGGCCCTCCAGAGCGGCAAGGGATAGATTGGCGCTGCAATAAACGACACGCGTGCCTGGAGAATTCCATCTTCCCCCAAATCGCCACGCTCCCTCTCCATCAAAGGCGCTGGAGGCATGGATTTTTTTAACAATCCGCCAAGCTCTCGCCATCACGAGTAAACCCCGTATTCGATTCGGCCGAGAAGGTTCTCCACCTCCCGGGCTCCTATTTCCGTTTTAGCGTAGTCTAATGGCACCGATCCACCGAGACCGACCTGTGGAGCGTTCAGCCAAAGCTTGGCGGCATCGGGTCCGTTGAAAACTTTCAAAGCCTGTCCCAACAGGCGGGCATATCTTAGCACCCTGTCCGAAACCGAAGGTGACAGTTTCCCAGAACTCCCCTTGCGACGATGGAGTGTGGCTTTGGAAATGCCGAGCATCGGAGCCAACCTTTCGGACGGAATGGCAAGGCTGGTTTGCAGATCTTCGAGTTCACCGAATGGCAGTCCTGCCTGGAGCATCTGAACGAGCTTTGAAGGCGCGTAGATTTTCGACTCGGTTGATCCATTCGACCCCTGAACACAAAACATGACCACTCCCCCGCAAGTTCGACCTGCTTTCGCAGCGCTCCGTTTTTTGCCGGGCGAAACAGCACGCGTATCTGTGCGTTTTGGTTTTTTTTGGGTGGGATTTGATAGTCTCATGTGCAATGATCAATAATATCACATGCAACGAATGTCAAAGAAGGATTTGGGTTGATGGAAAGCCCGTCAGCTAAGAAAAACCGCCCTCGAGAGCAGGACGGTTTTCTTTCAGAACCTCGGCAGTCGGTGCTGGTATCCACACATTAGGAGGCAAGGACTCAGCCGAACGCCCGGCCTCGAGCGCGCCAGCATCGACCTCACCCTCCCCAAATCCCAGCAACTCCCCGAAACAGAAATCGCCTACTATGTGAGCAGTCGCACCAAGGCCGAAGCCGGCGATGGCGAACTCCTCGATGCCATCGTCGGCCGCTGGGATGCGATTGAAAACGGAACCCACCGCGTGCGCGATGTGAGCATGGGCGAAGACGCCTGCCGCATCGCAACCCCCGAATGCCGCCCGCAACATGGGCAACTTGCGCAACCTCGCCATCGGTCTTCTACAACCTGCGCTGCGTTCAAAAGAAAACCCAAGCTCCATCCCTGCCTTCCTGGCGGCGCTCAATGTGAGGCACTGAAGCTCTCCGCCGCACCCTGAGATGGAAAGCAGGATAGCATTCAGGAGATTCATTGGCTTTTGGTTATGAGAGCGTTGATTTCACGCGAGCGAAAATCTTCAGGTTGATGGTAGCTTCGCCAGTATCAAGTGATCTCCTCTCATTAAAGCGACTGGCAAGTGCAGATCCCCTCGCCTTCTTGTTTTCTCACGGTATCCCCAGGCGATCACGAAGGGTCTTTGCGCACTCTTCAAGCGGATGCCGAAACTCTTGCGGGTCCCGCCGACGGCTTTCTGTAGTCAAGGCTGCGATGGCAATGGCTGCATCAATTCCCGAAGACGAGCCGCAGATGGCAACGGCGGCATCCACCACGCCGGAGACGGTCTCGTCTTTTGCTGCCGAAAATCCCTCCCGGGCGATAAGTTCAATCCTTTCCAGGAGTGCCCCACGGTCCCTGGGCTTGAGACGCTGGAACTCTGGAGCAGAATCCAGCAGTTCTTGCCGGACTCCGGGTTCCTTGTTGGACAGGATCATTCGCCCGGAGACGGTTGTCAGGGCGCTGAATCGCCCGCCAAGTTCTACGACGAGGCGAACGGGGTTGGAGGACTCCACTTGGGCGAGAATCACGATTTCCAACCCCTCGAGAACGCTCAGGTGGCAGGATTCGCCAGTCACCCGACTCAACTCGCGCAGTGCAGGCATAGCAACTTCAATCAATCGGCTCTGGCTGGGTTGGGCGTTTGCCAATTGATACATCCGGAGGGAGAGTCGATAGCCGCCCGCCTCGTCCCTCAGCACATAGCGGCGGCGCTCGAGGAGATTGAGCATTCGGAAAATCTCATTGTTTTTGCGTTTCAGAAACTGTGCAAGGGCGCTCAACGTCAGCGGCTCGGAGCTGGCACTCAGCGCTTCAAGGATGTCCAGGCCCTTGTCGAGAGCTGGAACTGGGTAGCAGGGAATTTTTTTATTCATATTTTCACTTGCGAGATTTTATTTCACTGATAAAATTTTACACATGGTCCCCAATATTGCAACCACTCCACGACTCCCGGAAAAAACATTCCCGATCGCCATCATCGGCACGGGCGGAATCGTCAAAGATGCGCACCTCCCCGCTTACAGGAAAGCGGGCTTTCCCGTATGGGGAGTCATGAATCGAACCCGTTCGCGGGCGGAGGAACTGGCTGCGGAGTTTTCGATTCCAAACGTTTTTTCGAGTCTCGGGGAAATGGTCGCCTCCGCACCTGAGGAAGTGATCTACGATCTGGCACTGCCGGCCTCGATGTTCGCTGAAGCCTTGCGCCAATTGCCGGATCATTCGTTTGTGCTCATTCAAAAGCCGATGGGGGAAAGCATGGCTCAGGCCAAGGAGATTCTCGAAGTGTGTCGAAGGAAGAATCTCCATGCGGCGATCAATTGCCAACTGCGGTTCGCGCCATTTGTCTTGGCGGCGCGGAGTCTCATCGATGCCGGAGTCATCGGAGAGTTGCTGGACATGGAGATGCGTCTCAATGTTTTCACCCCATGGGGCTTGTTCCCTTTTCTTGAGGACATTCCTCGCGTCGAGATCGTGTATCACAGCGTGCACTATTTGGATTTGATCCGATCATTCCTCGGACAGCCCCGGAGCCTGATGGCCCGCACCATCCCTCATCCCGATCTGCCCAAGCTGGCGAGCGTCTCGAGCACCATCATTCTTGATTACCCTGATCCCGTGCGCGCGACCATTTCGACGAATCACATGCATCGCTTCGGGAGCAAGCATCAGGAAAGCTACCTCAAGTGGGAGGGCACGAAGGGCGCGATCAAAGCCCGGATCGGGCTGCTTATGGATTACCCGCGTGGAGTGGGTGATGAGTTTGAGTATTGCACCCTGCGTGAGGGACAGGAACCGGAATGGGTGAAGGTGCCCATCGAAGGCTCGTGGTTTCCGGAGGCCTTCATCGGCTCCATGGCGCAGGTGATGAGAGCCAAGGAAGGAAGCGAGACGGACATGCCCACCTCGGTGGAAGATGTGATCAAGACGATGGCCTGTGTTGAAGCGGCCTATGAATCGAGCCGCTTGGGTGGCGTAAAGCCAGAGGGGTATGAACACTGAACATCCAACACTGAACATCCAACATCGAGAACGCCCCTTGAATCACCCACAACCTGCTATGCAAACTTCTCCCCTTCACTATTCGATGTTGGATGTTGGATGTTCGATGTTCCTCCCATTATGAAAACACTTCGAGGCATAGCTTGGAATCACACACGAGGATTTGTTTCCGTGGTCGCCACGGCCCAACGGTTTGAGGAGTTGCATCCGGAAGTTTCCATCCAATGGGAGAAACGATCTCTACAGGCTTTTGCCGATGCCTCTATGGCCGAATTGGCGGATCGTTTTGACCTCATCATCATGGACCATCCGCACACAGCCTTGGCGGCGACGGAGGGATTGCTTCTGCCATTTGAAGATTGGCTACCTGCAGAATTTCTATCCGATCAGGCTGCCAATTCCGTCGGGGGCTCGCATGAGAGCTATCGCTTCGCGGGGAAGCAATGGACATTGGCCACCGATGCGGCCACACCAATTGCCACATGGCGCCCGGATTTGATGAAGCAAAACGGCCTTGCCCAGCCGCAGACTTGGGATGAGGTGCTCGCGCTCGCCCGGGGGGGATTTGTCACCGTCTCAGCCTTTCCCATCGATGTGCTCATGAACACCTACATGTTCTGCGAAGCGCTCGGAGAAACACCATTCACTATCGAAGGCGAACTGGCATCCCACGAAGTTCTCGCGGGTGCTCTCGAGGAACTCCAAAAGCTCGTGGCCCTCTGCGATCCAGCCTGTCTCACACGAAACCCGATTCGCACGGCGGAGTGGATGGCTGAGACCGGCGAGTCTCGCGCTGCGTATTGCCCGTTCGCCTACGGCTACTCAAACTATTCGCGACCGGGTTACGGCTCGCACCTCCTTCAAGCAGGGGGCTTGGTGACCCATCAAGGGAAGCGCTTGCGCTCGACGCTCGGCGGAGCTGGCATCGCGGTTTCGTCAAAGACAAAGCATCCGCGTGCCTGCATGGATTACGCAGAGTTTACTGCCTCGCCCGCCATTCAGAAAGGCGTCTATTTCAAATCCGGAGGGCAACCCGGTCATCGGGGAGCATGGACGGATGATTCTGTCAATGCCGCCAGCTCCAACTTCTTTCGTGACACGCTGCAAACTCTCGATGAGTCCCTCCTGCGCGGGAAGTTTCCCGGCTACATGGCGTTTCAGGATCTCTCGACACCGCTCGCCCACGATTGCGTGGCGGGAAAATCAAAGCCCGTCGAAGCCGCCCGTGAAATCAACCGCATCTATCGGCAGTGCTGGGAAGGACAAATCTAAGTTTACATGTTCCGTTCCATTACCTTTGATCAATATCAACTCAACGATACGCGCGAAACGACAGGTCGCACGATCACCGAGACAGATATCGTGCTCCATGCTGGACAAACGGGAGATTTTTTTCCGCACCACATGGATGCCGAGTGGTGCAAGACTCAAGACTTCGGCCAACGCATCGCTCATGGCACATTAATCTTTAGCGTCGCCGTGGGAATGACAGCGACCGTGATAAACCCGCTGGCCTTCAGCTACGGCTATGATCGACTGCGTTTCATCAAGCCTGTTTTTATCGGGGACACCATTCGGGTGAAGATCACCATTGCCGATAAGAAAGATCACAAGAAACCCGATTTCGGAGTCGTGAGCGAAAGGCTGGAAGTCTTGAACCAACGGGGAGAAACGGTGATGGCTTGCGAGCATCTGCTTCTGGTCAGAAGACAGGTGGAAAACATCCAACATCCAACATCGGACATTGAACGTTGAAGTGATGAGTGCGGAAAAGGTAAAGTATGATCTTGAGGGGCGTCTTTTGGAGTTCGCTGTTCGTGTTATTAAGTTGTCCGAATCTCTGCCTGAAACACGAGCGGGGAATCATGTGGCTGGGCAGCTTTTACGTTCGGGCACCGCTCCTCTTCCAATGCACGGGGAGGCACAAGGAGCAGAATCTTCCCCTCGACTTTCAGCACAAACTGGGGTTGGCACTTAAAGAGCTGCGCGAAACGCTGCGGTGGATAAAGTTGGCCCAGGCAGTTCCGCTTGTGAAGCCCGCCTCGAAACTCGACCCAATTATTCATGAATGCGACGAGTTGATCCGAATCTTCGTTGCCAGCATCCGAACCTCCGAAAGCAAAACGAAAAAAACGAGATGAACATCGAACATCGAGAGAAGACCTCGAACCACCCCCAACGCTCCACGAACAGCTGCTTACTTCAACATTCGATGTTCGATGTTGAATGTTCGATGTTCACCACCCTCTTGTCATGAAACCACTCACCGGACTCCTTGTTCTTGATTTCAGTCAGTTTCTCGCCGGCCCGGCCGCTGCAATGCGACTGGCCGATCTGGGCGCGAGAGTCATTAAAGTCGAGCGCCCGCAGGGCGGCGACATTTGCCGTCAGCTCTACATTTCAAATCTCGGTGTCGAAGGCGAAAGCACACTCTTTCATTCGATTAACAGGAACAAAGAAGGGTTCGCCGCAGATTTGAAAAATCCCGGGGATCTGGCTCTGGTGCGCAAACTGATCGAGAAAGCGGATGTGCTCATCGAGAACTTCCGGCCAGGCGTGATGGAAAAACTCGGACTCAATTTTGCATCTGTTTCCAAGATCAATCCGCGCTTGGTCTATGGATCCATAACTGGCTATGGCAGCACGGGACCATGGGTGGGCAAGCCGGGCCAGGACCTGCTGGCGCAGTCGATGTCAGGACTCGCGTGGCTTTCCGGGAATGACGGCGAGCCGCCGGTGCCGATGGGCCTTGCTGTGGCCGACCTCACGACCAGCGCACATCTTGTGGAGGGAATCCTCGCCTGTCTCGTGCGGCGCGGAGTCACCGGAATCGGAGGTCGCGTTGAGGTAAGCCTCATGGAGTCCATCTTGGACCTGCAATTTGAAGTGATCACCACACACCTCAATGACGGGGGACAATCTCCCCACCGAAGCACGGTCAGCAACGGCCATGCTTACCTTGGTGCTCCTTATGGAATCTATGCCACTTCCGATGGATACCTCGCTCTGGCCATGGGAGCGGTTCCGAAGCTGGGGGAACTTCTCGGCTGTGCCCCACTCTTGGAGTTCTCCGACAAATCGACATGGTTCACGCAGCGCGACGAAATCAAGGGCATCCTCCGGGACCATCTGAGGCCCCACACCGCAGCTCATTGGCTCGGGATTCTGGAACCCGCCGACATCTGGTGTGCCGAGGTCATGTCCTGGCAAAAGTTGCGCCACACAGAAGGCTACTTGGCACTCGACATGGAGCAAACTGTCCAATGTCCGCATGGCACTCCCATGCCCACCCTGCGGTGTCCGATCCGCATTGACGGGGAGATTTACAAATCCCCCAAAGGTGCCCCTTCAATAGGAGAGGACACGGCAGGCATCACTGCCGAATTTGCGCTAGGATGATCACCTCAAATCCCATTCTTGGCGTCCTCTTCCACGCCGTTGGCGCACTCTCCGCAGCTCTTTGCTATACACCGCAAAAAGCCACACGCCGCTGGTCCTGGCAGACCTACTGGCTCGCCCAAGCGTCCGTCTGCTGGCTCATTCTGCCTGTGCTCGGGGCCTGGCTGACCATCCCCGACCTCGTGCAGCTGTTGAAGCAATCTCCAGCGTCCGCGATGCGGAATGCGTTTCTTCTTGGTGCATGTTACGGCATCGGCGGCACCGCATTTGGGCTTGCCATCAAGCATCTCGGGTTTTCGTTAACCTACGCGATTGCCATTGGTATTTGTTGTGTGCTAGTATCTAATTTACAAAATAAGCGAAATAACTATCTTGGAGTCCATGAGTCGTCCATGCACCCCAATTACTCTCTCTCAGACCGAAGAGGCCGAGCTTAATTAACTTATCCGAGCCCCTCGAACTCAAAGACGTTTCGCCAATTGGAGGCCCCCCATCCTCGTCGACGATCGAGGGCTTGCTGAGGGGCATCGATTTGCTTGGTAACTTGGAATCGGCGACGCGGAGGCGGGCCAGGATGGGGAAGTGGTCGGAGAAGCCGGAGGGGGTGCTGCCACGCGACCAGCGGAGGGGACGACCGAGGGCATCGGCGTTGAGGGCGGGGATCGCGAGGACCTCGAAGCTGTGATCTTGGTATTGGAGGCCTTTGTTGTCGTAGAGGCCGCGCGAGACGCTTGCCATTCAGCTGCTCAGCAGGGTTTTTTCGTGATGAAATGGCGGGCTTGCCGCGTAAGTCGGACCCCGGTGGCACGGCTACCCTGGCAAAAGATCGCGCTGACGCGCGGCAGCGAGAATCGCGAATTCGGAGTGATGATTCTGCAAGGATTTTCGATAGGCTCTTGGGAGGAGGAAGGTGAAGCGGGCGAGGAGACCCCGGCCTTGGCGGGAGAGGCGGAGTTGGTAGATACCGAAGCCGAGGATCAGGAGGAAGCCGGTGAGGTAGGTTTCGGTTTCGGGGACAGCTATGATTTGGCTGCCACCGCCAGAAAAGCCACTGACTTCGAATCCGCTTCCAACGAAGCTGTTGCCGGAGTCGCTGTAGAAGCTGATGTTCGCGAGGTTGGAGGTGAGGATGGAGTTGTTTGTAAAGACCAGGTTGCTGGGGTTTGCGTAATTGTTGATTTGTGTTCCGTATTGGGTGGTTCCGCTCCAGTTCCAGATCGCCAGAGTCGCGCCGGGCGACCAAGAGCCTATGCCACCGAAGCGCAGAGTTCCTCCGAAGCCGGAGAAGTCGATTGTGGAGTTGGCACTGAGGGTGAGAAGACCAACCGTCTCGTCGAACGCACCACTGAGGGCGAATTTGCCGCCGCCGAGGTTGACTGCTGCATTGTCGTTCACGGCATTGGCCGCAGTGACCAGGAATGATCCGCCGGTCACATTGATGACCGTGCTGTTGCCAAGGGCGCCAGTGGCGGCGGCTTGGAGGGTGCCAGCGTTGACCGTGGTAGCGCCTGTGTAGGTGTTGTTGCCAGTGAGCGTGAGCGTGCCGGTGCCGGATTTGGTGAGTGCCCCACTGGCGCCGCTGATCACTCCACTGAGCGTGGTGCTGGAATTGTTACTCCCCGTCGTAAGCGTGTTGGCACCGAGGGTGACATTACCCGCGCCAGCAATCGAGCCAATGGTCTCGCTGGCACCGAGATTGAAGACCGCGCCGCTGGCGACACTCACTGCGCCGGCATCAGCAATCGCGCTTCCGCCGCTCACAGTGAGAGTTCCCGTGTTAATCGTCGTGGTGCCCGTGTAGGTGTTGGCATTTGAGAGGGTGAGGGTGCTTGAGGCGTTTTGCGTGAGCGCACCGGTGCCAGAGATCACGCCCGAGAGGGTTTGGTTGTTTGTGCCTGAGTAGATGAACGAGCCGCTGTTGGCGATGGCTCCCAAGTAGGTGCCACCGCCGAGCCGACCGGCGGAGCCGATCTCGAGCGTGCCGGCGTTAATCGTCGTCGCCCCCGTGTGGGTCGTGCTGCCGTTGATGGTGAGGGTTCCGGCGCCGGCTTTGGTCAAGCTGCGCGAGCCTCCGGATTCGATGATGTCCTGCAGAACGAGGACATTGTTCCCACGGTCGGTGATGTTGAAGGTGGCATCACCAGTCAATGTTGTATTTTTGGTGATCCTGATCGTGCCATCGGTGGCTCCGCCCGGGTCGATGGGATCGATTGTGAGGGTGCTGGCACCGATTGTCAGATTTCCAAAGAGGTAATAGGTGGCCGCGATGTTGGAGGGTGTTGCGTTAAGAATCTTGGCATCGCCTTGGATGAGGAGGTCGTTGTTGCTGTAGTTGCCGCTACCGGATGTGTTTGAGTAGAGATACAGAGAGCCCCCATTCATAACGATCGTCCCGCCCGCCCCTCCGAAGGTGTTTGCGTTGTTTCCCGCGCGCAGGGTGCCGCTGTTGATGATGATCGACGAGAGGGCGCTTGCCCCAAAGAGTCGCAGGGTGCCGGAGCCGTTTTTCGTCAGTGTCCCGCCGGCGTTGCTGATGGCGGTGTTGAAGGTCACGGTGTTTGCGCCGACATCGAATTTAAAATCCTGCCCCCCGGCGGTGCTGAGGCGTGAGGAGAGGTCGGTCGTGACATTTCCCCAGAGGAGCGTGCCACCGCCGAAGGAGATCGTGCCGGAGGTGCCAAGGGCGCTGGCATTGCGGATTTCGATGGTTCCGCCGTTGATGGCCGTGCCGCCGGTGTAACTGTTTGCCACGACGAGGGTGAGCGTGCCGTTGCCGCTTTTTGCGAGTCCGCCGGAGTTGGTGGAATCCAGTGCACTGGAGAAGGTGATCGACTGCCCGTTGGTATCGATGGCCATGGCGCCAGTGCTGTTTTTGATGCGCGGGGAGAGGTCGGCGGTGATGCCGCTACCGTATTGCACGGTGCCGCCGGTGAAGGTGATGTTTCCTGTGGTGCCGAGGGCGTTCGCGTGATCCACGCGAAGGGTGCCCGCTTGGAGGGTTGTTCCAGCGGTGTAGGAGTTGGCGGTGTTGAGAACAAGCGTGCCGGCGCCTTTTTGAACGAGCGCTCCCGAGCCACCGATGGCGGAGGCGCTGAAGCCGGTGCCTTGGGTGATGGTATCCGAGCGATTGAATACGAGGGTGCCGTTATTGGTGATCGTGCTGGTGGCAGATAGGGCGCCACTGGTGCCGCCGGTGCCGATTTGGAGCGTTCCAGCGGAGATGGTGGTGGTGCCGTTGTAGGTATTGTTCCCCGAGAGAATGAGGGTGCCATTGACCTCTTGGATTAATCCTGCCGATCCCGAGATCGGGCCTTGGATGTGCAGGGTGTGGTTGCCGGTGGTGGTCAGGAGGTGTCCATTGTTGTCTACTGATCCGGAGATCGTGAGATTGCCAGCGGACGCCGAAAACGATTGGGCCACGGTGAGCGTGAGGTCGGTGGCCACGGTCTGGGCGTA
Organism: Terrimicrobiaceae bacterium; assembly: GCA_044353785.1. Classification (GTDB taxonomy): domain Bacteria; phylum Verrucomicrobiota; class Verrucomicrobiia; order Chthoniobacterales; family Terrimicrobiaceae; genus UBA967. Next base: position 10,662 of record JBILBH010000030.1, on the reverse strand, counting down.
AGTCGAGTTGTTTCGGATGCCTGCCGTGGCGATCTGGAGGGCGGTTCCGTTGACGGTGTAGGACCCGGTGGCATTGGCGCTGAAGGTCATCCCCCCCACCGAGGACAAGGCGCTGTTGTTGGTGCTGGTGCCGCCGGCCCCGACAAATTCCAGCGGCGTGCCCTCGGAGGGAACCGAGCCCGACTGCCAGTTGCCACCGGTGCTCCAGTTCCCGCTTCCCTCCGTCCAAATGGCTGTGGACGATGGTGCTGTGTAGTTAAGGGTGAGTGTGGTTCCATTGGATGACAGGGCGAAGGTGCCGGTGAAGCCGCTGAATCCCCCCGTGCCATTCGAGGCAGTGGAGACGATTTGGAACTTGTCCTGCGAAAATCCGGAGATTGAGGAGAAACTGGCGATGTTCCAAGAGTAGTTGGACGAGGCGGTGAAATTGATCGGGGCGCCATTGGCATCGGGGGAGATTCCGGAGAGGGACCAAAGATTGATATTGAATTTATCGCCAGAGGTCGCTCCGATCGTGAGGGTGCCGGTGGAGGAAATCAGATCCCAGCCGGTGCCCGCCGAGGAGGTGGCGTCGTAGAGTTGCCAATTGTAGTTACCGCCTCCGTTCCATGTGGTGTTGCCCACGGTGATTGTGCCGGGGCTGTTTCCAGGATTGATCGTGCCGCCGGAGGCGATGACAAGATCGCCGACGGTGCCCGAACCGAGGAGGAACCCACCCGAGTTGACAGTCGTGAGACTGCTCGAAGCGATGGATCCACCCACGGCAAGGGAGCCGGACTGGACGGTGGTCGCGCCGGTATAGTTGTTTGACGCGCCCAAGGTGATCACGCCGCCGCCGGTGACGCTCAGGTTGCCTGTGCCGTTGATGGTATTTGAAATGGTGTGGGCGTCCGAGCGGTTGATGGCGAGATGCGAGGAGTTGGTGACGCTGCCCGTGCCGAGCGACCCTGCCGTGCCGCCGTTGCCGATTTGGAGGGTTCCGGCGGTGATGGTCGTGCCTCCGGTGTAGGAGGCGTTCGCCGAAAGGATGAGGGTTCCCGCGCCGAGCTTCGCGAGGCCGCCGGAGTTGGTGGAAACGACAGCGCTGGCGAAAGTGACCGTTTCGCCATTTGTGTCGATGTTCACGCTGGAAGCGCTGTTTTTGATGCGGGAGGAGAGGTCGGCGGTGATGCCGGTGCCGTATTGCAGGGTGCCGCCGCCGAGGGTGATATTTCCAGTGGTGCCAAGCGCATTCGCATGGCCCACGCGAAGCGTGCCCGCGTTGATCGCTGTGCCGCCGGTGTAGGTGTTGCTTCCAGCGAGCGTGAGGCGGCCCGCACCGGTTTTGACAAGGTTGATCGAGTTGCTCGTGTTGTTTTTGACCACGCCTTGGATCGTAAGATTGCCAGAACCGCCGAGGGTGAGCGTTCGGCTGGCGGCGGATTGGGTGACATTCGGATTGAAGGTCGCATTGGTGAAGGTCAATTCCCCGGAGCCGTTGTTCAAAAGCGATCCCGCACCGGTGTGGCTCACGGTGGCGGAGGCTTGGCCAATTTGAATCTGCCTGTTGGTCGAGGCGGCCGCCCCCCCTGTGTAAATGAGCGACCCATCGGTTGTGGATTGCCCGATCTGGATCAACGACCCGGTGCCGGCGGCGGAATTAGCCCCGGAATCCGCCAGCGAGCTGATGGTGACCGATCCGGCACCGACCGTCAGGTTCCCGGAGAAGGAATTGCTCCCGGTCAACTCCAGATCGCCCACAACGCTCTTCAAGATCGCGAAGCCACCGGAGATCGCACCACTGATCTTGAGATTGCCGTAGCCCGTCGTCGAGGTGCTCACGGTAATCGCCTTTTGCAAGACCAGATCGAGCGCGACCTCGTGGGTGACCAAGGAGGTGAGCGCTGCCCCCCCAAAAAAGATGTTACCATTCAATTTCAGCGCGTTTCCGCTGAGGTGGTAGGGGTTCGCGTTATTGAAGCCCAAAGCGTTAGATCCGGTGCCGGCCGTGTAGTCCACGAGATTGTTGATATTCGTCATTCTCGCACTCCCGGTAAATTGCAAGGTGCCGCCTGTTGCCGGGACTCCGTCGGGGCTCCAGTTGTTAGCTGTGTTCCAATAGTTATCCGTGCCCCCACCGTCCCAGGTTTGCGCGTGGACTCGTGGCGTCGTAAAGAGAATCATGCCAAGCGCGAGAGCAGCAGTGGTGACGAGAATATCCGTCCGTGAGGGAATTTTGTAAAGAGGGGGCATTTAATTTTGGGGAAGAGACCATAGAATGGTATTCCGTTAATCTATAATTCGCCACAAAGACTTTCAATGCACGAATTGACTTTTTTTTTGCATTTTTTGCTCTCACTGGCCATGAAATTTTTAAAACTTTTATGTTTTTTTAATGCGTTTAACATTATATATTTTTAAAAAAATATAAAATATTTATATATTATTTGAAGCTCGATATGAGCAACATTAAGGCAATATATAGAAAAATTATTGACATATCAATTAACCAACTTATCGTAATAATACATTGTATGTGTCCCTGCCAAGCCCCCAGAACATTCAGACGACACTCCGATGCCCTTTCCTTTATGAGACTGCATGGCTGGGCGATGAGGCACAGAAGCGCCTGTGTTCACAGAAAACTACCTTCGCGTGGATTCAGTTTGATTGAAGTCACGATCGCCCTTGGGATCGTGTCCTTTTCGCTCTTGGCGATTATCGGCCTTGTTGGGAGAGGGTTGACGAGTGTCCGGGAATCCACTAACGAAGCGGCTATTGCCTCGATCATTCAACATGTGCGTGCAGAATTGACTCAACCGGACTTCAGCGCCCAAGTTGACTCACTGGGCTTCAATTTGGAATTCAACAAGTCTGGTGGTCTGCTCGACAATGCAAGCGGCTCCTCGTCGCTGGAAGACGAACCCTTCTACCGGGTTACCTTTCAAACATCGACGCCCACAATTCCGGGAGGAGCCGCTTCCATCGGTGATTCCGCCTTGATGGTAACGATGTATATTGCCTCCATCAATGGAGCTGCAACCAACCGGCTTTCGGTGCTTCTTTCCCAAGAACAAGGTCAGTGATCCGTGAGTTCAGTGATGCCAACTCCATTCCACAAGCCCTCCGCTGGTTTTTCCCTCTTGGAAATTCTTGTGGCCACAGCCGTTCTGGCCTTGTTGTTGTCGCTGCTGTCGATGGCTGTCGGGGCGACGCTCTCGACAATTCGTCATTCCAAGTCCTCGATCGAGCGGTTTGCTTCGGCCCGCGCTGCAGTTGACCGGTTGGCAGCGACGCTCTCCCAAGCGACCTTGGGAACCTACTGGGACTATGACGACCCCGCAGCTCCCGCAAGATACATCCGCACATCGGATCTGCATTTCCTCATCCAAAACTCCAGCAACGGGCAACGGCTGTTTTTTCAAAGCCCTCTATCCACTTCCGGTATTAGCCCAGCGCCTTCGGGCCTGCTGAATGCCGTGGGCTACTGGGTCGAATTTGGCGAGGACACCTGGCGCCCGGACCACATCGACACGCCTCGCCATCGCTACAGACTCATGCAGGGGGTTGAGCCGACCGAGGATTTGACGGTGTTCACCGATCCGACCACGGACTGGAAACAAGCTGTGACGAATACAAAATTTCCCATTGCCGACAATGTAATCGCCATGGTTCTTTGGCCCCGCCAAGCCACTGCGAGCGATCCCGCCGGCACGGCGCTAACCGGCGACTACCAGTATGATTCACGGGCGGCTTCGGGTATTCAAAGCCATCAACTTCCCCCCATGGTGCAGGCCACCCTGATTGTGCTGGACGAGTCATCCATGGCGCGGATCGAGTCTGGAGCCACGGAACCGGAAGTCATCCGATCCGCGCTTGCTGGAAAATTCCAGGCTGTCGCCGACTATGAGAGGGATCTTCGAGAGGTGCTTGATGCCTTGATCTCAGCGAAACTCAACCACACCGTCCTGAAAGTGCCGGTAACTCTACGGGAATCAAAATGGAGCGGCGAATGAACCGGCGTGCGTTTTCCCTGATCGAGTTGCTGGTGGTGGTCGCCATCGTGGCGATGCTGGCCACATTGGCAGCCGGAGCATTCAGTTCCGTCGCGCAAGCCAACAAAATCAGGCAGGCAGGCGAGACTCTTCTCGATGGAATCGAAAGCGCTCGACAGTTGGCCGCCGTGCGCGGAAGGACCACCGAATTGCGAATTTTGAAGAAAAGCGGCGACGCTCACTACTCCGGCCTGCAGGTTTGGTTTGCCAGCCCGGCTGAACCCGCTGCACGTCGCATCACACTTCCCGAGAGCGTGGTCCTGATTGATGATTCCAGCCTCTCGCCGTGGCTCGCGAATATGAGTGCAGGCACCGTCAGTATCGGTGGCGCTGCCATGGCCTACCGCGCGTTCAAGGTGCGGCCCTCCGGCGCGATTGAACCAGCGCCCTCGAATCCCAACTCCCTTTATCTCACCGTGGCCGCGGCGCAATCCCCCGCAGGCTTGACACCCGCTAACTTCGCCACCGTGCAGGTGAACCCAAACACCGCACGTCCTCTTCTTTACCGGCCATGATACTCTTCATCCGCTCCCAAAAAGGATCCGCGCTATTGATCGTGCTGGCACTACTGGTGCTGCTGACCGTCGCCGCCGTCGGTTTTTTCTCCCGCGCGATTTCCCTTCGCAAATCGGCTTCTGGCGAACTCTCCGCCGCCACCACTCAGACCCTGGCCGACACGGTGGTGAGCCTCGTTCAAGCCCAGATCGACCAAGCAACGACACTCGGAAACGGCACGGCATGGGCCTCCCAACCAGGGGCGATCCGCGTGTTCGACTCCTCAGGAGGGATCGAGCGCATCTACAAGCTGTATTCCTCCACGGCCATGACGACGACAGACCCGGCGATGGCGGGCGATCTACCTTCCGCCAACTGGGCCTCCGAACCCACACTCTGGGTCGATCTCAACGCACCCGCCACGATCGGCAGCGGGGCCGGTGCGATCACGCGGTTTCCGATCCTCGACTTTCCCGGCAATGGCCAAGTGGAAGGCTTCGGCATCAGCGGAGCACCAGGTGCCACCGTAGGACAGCCAGCGCCCATGCCCGTGCGTTGGCTCTATGTCCTTGAGGATGGCCAACTGGTCGCCCCCGTTGCGAGCGGTAACACCACCGTGACGGTGAGTGGCGCCACCGAGGCCAATCCCATCGTCGGCCGCATCGCCTTTTGGAGCGACGACGAGACCTGCAAGGTGAACATCAACACCGCCGGCGGCAGCGCGCTTGGCTCCAATGGAACCTTCTGGGACACGCCCCGGTTTGAACTCCGGGATGAAAAAGCACTGGCCCTTAACCAGCCCGGCAGCGGCGAATACCAGCGCTACCCCGGACATCCCGCCACCACCACGCTGAGCAAAGTTTTCCCATCGTTGACGACCGCGAACCTCTTGGCCCTTACACCCCGCTACCGCTTCGGCGGCTCCAGCGATGCCACCCAGATGGGTGCCAATGTGTTGCCGAAAAAAGAACGCAAGTATACCTCTGTGGGCGAGTTGCTTTACAACGATGAACGCGCGACAAGCGGGCTTGGGGCTCAGCAGCTGGAAAACGCCCGCTTCCTTCTCACCGCTCATAACCGCGCCCCGGAAGTCACTTTGTTTGGAACCCCTCGGGTCAATATATGGCCAGTCAGCACGGACAACTCGAAACGCACGGCAACGGACAAGCTGCTGAGCTTCGCCTCCCGAGTCAACGGCAGAGAATACGGCTTTGTGCGCGCAAATCCGGGCAACACCACGGTCGACATCTCCATTCCCCGCAACAACGCACTGCTTGATTACTTGGATACCCTCACCTCGCGCGCCATTCCAGGCGTGGGCGGGAGTTTTTCCGGGAAATACCCGCAAGACCGCCGCGACATCCTCGTCAAAATCTTCGACTACATCCGCTGCACGAACCTCTCGGACTCCACGCTGGCCGTGGTGGCGGATCGGTTTTCAAGCAATGGCACGGTTGTCCCCGCCAAGCACTTGGACTGGGATGTGCAAGGATTCGGGCGCTTTCCCGTGGTGAGCGAAGTTTCCCTATTCTTCATCGCCCTGGGCAATAATACCGTTCCCATCCACGCCAACCAGATCGGGACCAAGTTCGGCGAGGGAAACGCTACCTACTGGGCCTCGGCCAACGCGACCGCCGCAGACCGGGTGGCGATCCAGGCCTACCTGCTGATTAGTTTGTTCGATCCCTCCCAAGGCTTCCTGGAAATTAAGGATACGGACCCCGTGCTCAGAGTCACCGGACTGGACACCCTGCAACTGACCTGCGGCGGGGAAACCTTCCCGCTTGGCTTTCCGGCCACCGCCGTGTTGCGGCCAACGTTGGCACCGCGCGGCGTCCATGTGGCAGGCGGGGTTGTGGGCGGTGCGCAGGGTTTTCGGCGCCTAGTAATAAGCGGGGGCACCAGCCTACAGCTTGGCGCCAATCCAACGACATTTCCTGTGGCCGCATCGCCAAGAAACCCGCTTTACAGCAGTATCCTGCCGATCCGGATTCCCGTCCCACCCGCCGCGGAACAAATGGAGGTCTCTGGCGGCGCGGGCGCACGCATCGAGCTGTATGGGAAAAATGCCGGGGGATTCACTGAGGAGCAACGCGCCGCCGCTTTTGATATCGATTTGGCAAAACTCGCCTCGACGCCGCTGCCGATCCCGACACTGGCGGGAGGAACAGCCAATACCTTTGGGCTCACGGGTGTCACGGATGCCGTCAAGGATACTGCCCGCGACCGCGCGCACTTCATGCAATCCCAATTACAAAAAGCGGTCTCTGCATCCGACGATGTGCTGTGGAGTTTGATTTTGAATCCAAACGCCGGTCCGGCGGGCGATGCCCGGGCGTTGAGCAGGAGCGGTGTCATCACCAGCACCGCCTTCGTTCCGCACCCTCAGCCCGCAGCGGGAGACCGCATGGCCTTTTCCGCGCCGTTTTCGCAGTTCTCGCTCCTGACTTCCCTTGCGGGAGGCAAGTTGATCGAAGGGGCAAGCTATCTTTGGACCGCCAATGCGACGAATTATATCCCCAGCACATACCCCGCCGTGCCGACGGGGCTGAACGGAGCATTCGCCGCAAATGACGGCACAACGCTAGGGGATTGGGACAACGGGTTTTCGTTCCTGCCCGACGGGCCCTACATCAACAAAGCCGACGAAGGGAGCCTATCGACAAACAACGTCGACCCATACTTCAACCAGGGCCATACCGAAATCAAGGACTCGCTTTTCTCGCCCAACCGCATGCTTCCGTCGGCCGGGATGTTCGGCTCACTGCCCACGGGAGTGATCTCCGGGCGGCCATGGCAGACCCTGCTCTTCCGCCCCGGCCCGACTGGGCACATCGGCTCCACCTCCCCGCGCGATCATCTGTTGCTTGATCTTTTCTGGATGCCGGTCGCCGAGCCCTACGCGATCAGCGAACCGTTTTCCACCGACGGCAAGGTGAACATGAACTACCAAGTGCAGCCCTTCACCTACATCAAGCGCAATACCGCCCTGCGATCCGCCCTCGCCTCCGAAAAAGTGACGAAAGTGGCTTTGTCGACTGCTGCAAACTACAAAACGGTCAACTATCGAAACAACGCTGGCTCACCGGCATCCCGCTTCGCTCTAAACCTCGATGAAACCAGCGGCACCCTGCGCCAGTTCGAGAAGAAATTCGCTGGCGGAGACCTCTTCAAATCCGCCACTGAGATCTGCGACATATTCCTGGTTCCCCAGGGCAGCAGTTGGGCCGACGACAGCGCCGCGCGCACCGCGTGGTATGGCGACGACTACGCCCTGGTCGGCGACAACACCCGCGAGCGGCCCTACGCGAATCTCCTTGGACGCCTGACCACGAAATCCAACACCTTCACGATTCACTACACCGTGCAGGCCCTCAAAAGCCCGCCCTCCGTGCCCGCCGGGACTTGGGATGAAAACAAAGGCGACATCTCGGGCGAATACCGCGGCTCCACCACGATCGAGCGCTACCTCGATCCAAATGATGCCACGATCCCCGATTACGCATCCGACCTACCAGAAATTGATTCCGATTCGCTGGACCGGCACTACAATTGGCGCGTCTTGCAAAACACCCAATTCGCCCCCTGACCCATTCGAGCACCACATGAAATCCATGATCACCCGCTCTACCCTCGACAAACTGCAAATTCCCGCTGGCCGCACGATCGGAGACAGCATGTGCCACTACGATGCCTACCACGCGGTGGCATTGCGGCTGGAAACCAGCGACGGGCTGACGGGCTGGGGCTTCGGTGAAAAAGCGTATGGCGGAGAGTTTGCCAAGGAGGCCTCGTGGAACCGCCCGTTGGCCCCGGTGCCGGAGCTGATCCAGTCCTTTGAATCCACCTTCTGGCCGGAGTTGGAGGGGCGCACCCCCACGGGAGCGCGGTTGGCGGCCGGAGCCTTAGGCGGGGACAGCGCGCTGGCACTGGCGACACGCATGGCACTCTGGGATCTCATCGGCAAGGAGGTCGGCCTGCCCCTCTACAAGCTGCTCGGCGGCACCCGGGCGCGGTCTTCGATCCGCGCCTATGCGAGCGCCTGCGAGTTCCAACAGCCCGACCAGTTCCTGCGGGATTTCTACGGCGCAAAAATGCGGGAGGGGTTTCGTGCCTTCAAAATCAAGGTCGGGCATCCGGATCCCGCCCATGATTTGAGGCGCCTCTTGATCGTGCGCGAGGTGATTGGCAGCGACTCATCCCTGGCCGCCGATGCCAATAAGGCGTGGACCGCACAGGAGACCGTGGAGCGGGTCGCCTATTTCAACTCCCACGGAGTCAATCTCGCCTACATCGAGGATCCACTCGATCCCACCGATCTCGAAGGCTATCGCCGCCTCGGTGCGGAAGCGCTGGCTATCGTCGGGCATGATTATGTGCCAGTGGCGGGCGGCCTGCGCCCATTGCTCGAAACAGGCGCCCTCTCGATGGTACGCGCGCGCGATGGGTTGGATTACGGGCTGGAGTTGCTACCCCTCGCCCGGGAGTTCGCCAAGCCGATCATCTGCTGCAACACACTTTTCGAGTGGAATATTCATTTCGCCCTGGCCTTCCCGCAGGTAGACCGCATCGAGTTCGCCGATCTCGGCTGGAACCAACTTCCCAAAACTCCCGTGCGCATCACCGACGGGATGATGTTCCCCCCCGAGGTTCCCGGACACGGGTTCGAGCCCAACCCACACATTTTTGAACAATGGAAAATATGAAACCAGTCTTACTTTTAACCGGCGGAAGCCAAGGAATCGGACGCGCTGTTGTGGAACTTTTCTTGGAGCGTGGGTGGCGTGTCGCTCTCGTCGCCCGTGACCCCGATGGCGTCAATCGGACTGTCGAGGAACTGCGGGCTGCCGGCCATCCAGAGGATGCGGTCTGCGGGCACGTGCTTGACGTCGGTAATCTCGAGGAAGTGCGAGCGCTACCCGAGCAACTGCCAATGCTCAGCGAAGGCCTCGACGCTCTGGTACTCAATGCCTTCTATCAGAAAATCAAACCGGCTCAGGACTTTACCCAGGAAGAGCTGGAACAACACTGGCGAATCAACAACCTATCGCCGATCCTGCTCATGCAGGCTTGTATATCGCGCCTGCAGCAACGCACAGGCAGCATCGTCTATGTTAGCTCAATCATGGAAACTCGACTCCAAGCCGGTTACGCCGCCTACGGAGCCAGCAAGGCCTACATGAACTGCTTCGTGAAACAGGCCGCTCAAGACTTTGGCCCCTTGGGAGTGCGCATCAATGCCGTGTCGCCCGGACCAGTGCGCACCGATGCCCTCGAGCGCGCCATCGATGCACTCGGCAGCGACGGGCGCCGCCAACTCGACGACATGCTCGAGAAAATCCCAATGGAGCAACGGTTGGCCGAGCCACGCGAGGTGGCTGAGACCGTTTGGTTCGCTGTTACCGGCCCGCGGGCTGTCCACGGCTGCAACCTGCGGATCGACGGCGGCCTCTACTAAGGAGCCGAAGGCCGGGAGGAGACGGTCGGCGGATGAAAATTCAGCCCGCCTTTTTCAGTTTGCCATTCCAGACAGGGTTGCAGTTACCGCACCGCAATCTTCTCTTGCCAAACAACAGAGGAAAACCCACGAGCAGGATTGAGAGAAACGCCAACCGTCTTGGCAGCTCGTAGGGGGCCATTGCAGACGAACCGCATTGTGGGCAGGCAGGCATCGTCTCGAGCTCAAACGCAACGCCTTCGTCACGCAAAATCTCCAAAGCGAGAGGAAGGTCGTCCTCCGGGACTTGGACCCGCACTCCGCCAATCGCATTCGAGTTGAGCCAAGTGATCGTAAGCTTTGCACGGAGCACCCCGTTGTTTTTGAGCGGTTGCTGTAAGTGTCGTAGGCGAATGCCACGACATTTACAGCAACTACGCCGCCTATTTTTAACCCTCAATTTCTAGCTAGTCGGCCCTGAAAAACCCTCACGCCGGAAGCGGCGAGCAGAAAGTCCGACATTCTCGGCTCCAATTTTGGATTGCTGAAACAAGCGCAAAAAGAACCTGCCTCATCCAAAGGCTCAGGTTCGAGGCCGCTGCGGCCAGAAGCAGGTTGATCGCATCACCGACTTGCCCTTTGAGGAAGTTGCGGCCCAAGCGGAAGTCGCTTTTCAGATGCCCGATTCGTGGTTCG
>JBILBH010000098.1:0-2968 GCA_044353785.1 Terrimicrobiaceae bacterium | reverse complement strand
GCTTGCTTGTTGTGTGGTTTGACTCATAGCCTCCCATTCTACAACATCGATTTTATGCGCTTCGGAAGCTCAAAATGACCGCAGAGCGAGGCTGCAAAAGGCTTTCATGTCATCTGACCCCTTTTACCGGAAGCGGCCCTGGTGGCGTTGTGCTTCGCCAAACTGTCCCTCGATCCAGTCTCATTCGCTCGCCCGATGACTTCTTGGAATTTGAAGTTCTGCGACAAGGGCCGATCAATGGGGCAACACCAATCATCTTGAGCAGATGACAACTCCTGAAGAACTTGTAGAGCGAGTTAAGCAGGCTTACCTGCGAGGTGATCTGCGCGATGCGGTTGATCTGTCACTCGCTCAGCTCGGTCAGTCGTCGAAACGCGAAATTGAGGCAAGCGGGTCTAGGTTGCCTGCCGACCATTACGCTCGGATTTATGAACGCAGGGCGAAGAATCCGAATCCCGCCGTGAAAGCGATTCCTGGATTGCTAGTAAGTTTGGAGAATTTTCGGTGCGAATCTGGCAATCTGGAACTGATCCTATGTTTGCTCGATAGTGGAAGCGTGGCGTTCTGGTTTTCGGAAACCGGGGACATCGTCGGATGCATGCAACTTGGGTCAGCGCATTCCGAAAGCGCAACGTGAATCACCACCCAGCCGCTGTCGCGTGGGAACTAGGGGACGGTAGTGCTCGCATTGGCTTCGACGCTCGAGGCGATCCCGACGCGCAATGCGGCTGGGTATTTGGAGCTGGGATTAACCACAACCGAGCGCCGGGGCAGGCGGGAGGTAGAGCAACCGCAGGTTGGCCCCGTAGGGGCGAGACTCGCGGGAGCGAGCGAGTCAAAGCACACAGAGGGCACGGAGGTGAGCTGGAAGGTTTACGGGCCGGACATGAGCGGGGCTTATGGCGGGTTGCAGGGGCTCGCTGGGCTGGAGGCCGTCATCGGCAGCGATGGGGTGACGCGCGGGATGGTGAGCGACTGGTTCGGGAACACGGTGGGCCATGTGGCGGCACCGGGCGGGGCGATGAGTTGGAGCGCGGCGCAGTTCCTCGCATGGGGAGCGGCACCAGGCTGGGGCACGCCGCCGCAGGTTGGGACGAAGCCGCTGCATGAGTTGCTGGGCTATCGGGGCCTCACAGTGGATCCTACGGGCTATGTGCAGCAGGGTCTGCGGGCGTATGACCCGCAGGTGGGGCGGTGGCTCTCGCCGGATCCCGTTGGGCACGCGGGGAGCCTGTCGCTTTACGATTACTGCGATAACGATCCGCTCAATGTGTTTGATCCGGATGGGCGGTTTGGGAAGGGGGTCTACAGCTCGATTTCAAGCGGCGTCAGTTCAGCTTACACCTCGATTTCAAATACCTTCAGTTCGGTTAAGAGCAGTGCGCAGACTTCGATCTATCAGTATCAAATTCGGACTAATACGGACGTTGCGAATATGCTCCAACAGAAAGAGCAATATGTGAACGATTGGGCTACGGCAAATGATGTGGATTCTAATCTTGTTAGGGCAACAATCTTGCATGAATCGCGTGGTTGGGGTGATGTCTTTCAGCCAGTGCAAAATCAGTTGTCGTGGATCAAAAGTGGATATGAGGGTAGTTACGGATATGCACAATTAGGATATAAGCCAAGGCAAGAGGCGCATTTGGAAATCGAACAAGCAGAAACAATGGAAGGTTCCATTAAAGGCGCAGCAATTTGGCTTGCCGTTTCCAAAAATGATCTGAAGTTGGAGGGTATTGCCAATCCAACCAATGCACAAATTGCAAGCCAGTATAACTCCAGAAGGCAATTAGGGGAAGTTGGTTCCTATGGAAAACAAGTCCAATGGACTTACGATCAGATCAAGGCAGGAACACTTAAGAATCTTCGCCCCCAAGAAGGCAGTAAATAGATGAAGCTCTTTAGCGAGTTTAGCGAGTGCTTTGCGCTTCAGCGCAAGCTTTGTTATCACGCCATTCTTGGCGCGGTATGTTGCAGCTTAGTGGCGTGCCAGGAAGTTCGCCATAGTGACGTGCCGATTTCGCGAGAAGAGGCTTTGCAAAAGGCTGGAATAAAGCTTCCCCTGCCGAGCACTGCGAAAAACATTCGCTTTCATCTCTCTGGATCGACTCAGAATTGGAACCTATACCTCTCATTTGAGGCTCCGCTTGCAGATACAGAAAAGACAATACAGAAGGAACTTTCTTTCTACTCTGCGAGAGAGAAAGACCTTAAGAGTGGACTGATTGAAGAATATCCTCGCAAGCCCATATCGCCAGAAGCTTTAACTCCAAAGATTAAAAACGCTGCACCGAGATGGTGGCTTCCAACAGCAATCAAAAAAGGATATTTTATCGGTTCTTCCGATCCTCATAGTGGTCCGCGTTTTTGGGTCGATACGGACACCTCGCAGGTGTTCTTCTTTGAGCACTTTTAACTGCGAAAGTGCTCGCCGGAAAGGGGTCGGGCATTAATTATTGACATTTTGTTTCAATTTTCAGATGCGTTTGACCCCAGGTTGCTTGTGATAAAATTCAAACGGGGAACTCGACAGTAGGCGTTTTGGAGTGATGAATGCATTGGCGATGTGTTCGAGGTTTCCAGTGAGCTGGGTGAGGGGATGTAGGCTTTGGCTTGCAGGCGTTCTGGCGTTGATTTGTTTGCTCGGGTTGGCTCCGACGCTCGAGGCGATCCTGACGCGCGGTGCGGCTGGATTTTTGGAGATGCCATCTGGCGCGCGCAAGCAGGTGATCACGCCGACAGGAGCGGCGACGACGACGGCCTACACGAAAAATGGGCGCGCGGCCTCGGTGTCGGAGGCGAGCGGCGACAAGACGACCTTCAACTACAGCGCGACAACGGGGCGGCTGGCGAGCGCGGTGCACGCAGGCACGGGCGGCGCGACGGTGAACTACACAGGCTACGACTCCAACGGAAATCTCCTTTCCGTCAACGAGGGCGGCAACGGGACGATCACGCGGACTTA
>JBILBH010000072.1:0-9794 GCA_044353785.1 Terrimicrobiaceae bacterium | reverse complement strand
ACGGGCGGCGCGACGGTGAACTACACAGGCTACGACTCCAACGGAAATCTCCTTTCCGTCAACGAGGGCGGCAACGGGACGATCACGCGAGCTTATGATGGCCTGAATCGCGTGACCAGCTACACCGAAGCGGGGAAGACGATCGAGTATCGGTATTATGCGAGCGGGAAGTTGGCAAAGGTGATAACCAATTTGTTCGAGCCGTTCACCCCCAACCGATTGACTCAGCTTGTCCGCGAGTTGATCGACGCCGCCGACATCGGCAAGCGTGGCAGTTGCCACCTGTTCCGCCACACCTGCGCCACGTTGATGTTGGAGGGTGGAGCCGACATCCGGTTCATCCAGCAGTTCCTTGGACATGCCGAGCTGAGCACGACGGAAATTTACACCCAGGTCAGCATCCAAAAGTTGAAAGACGTTCACACCGCCATCCATCCGGCGAGGCTGGAACAGCCTTCCAAGGCGGGCAAATGAAAAGGCTACTCGTAAACGTCTTTGCGATGGCCGATGGCCACTACCAGCACGAGCAACTCTTGATCATTGATCTGGCAGAGAATCCGATAATCCCCGACGCGATAACGCCACAGCCCCGCCAAGTCTGCTTTGAGTCCTTTGCCGAAGCGACGTGGATCGGCGTCGCCCGCAACCCGTTCGTCGAGGTAGGCAATGATGTCCCGTTGTGCTGGGTGTCCGAGCTTCTTGAGTTCTTTCAAGGCCCGTTCGTCGAATCTATAGACCCAGTTCACGCTTCACATCTTTGGCGGAATAGGTCTTGGCCGGACGCAGCAAACGCTGGGTGGCCAGATAGACATCCTCCAAGTCTGCAAGATGTTCGAGGATGGCTTCACGGGCGTAGAAGGTCTTGGTGCGTCCGGTCTTCTTGGCCAGACGGTCAAGGCGGCTTTCGGTATCGGTGTCGAGTCGGATGGCGAGCATGGAGCCAATCTACTGTCGCTATACACGTATAGCAAGTCCGCAATCGCGCTCGCGTTCTTCTTCTTTAGCTGCTTAATTAGCTGCTGAATGCAGAACGCAGCTAAAAGAAAAAGCCTCTTCCCCGTCAGCGTTGACGGGTCTGCCGTCCCCGGCGGCTCCGCCCCTGCGGGGCTGCCTTGCGGCAGTCTGTCTCGGCGGCTCCCGCACGCCTCGGCTGCGGCTGTGCGGGTTTTGCTGCTTCTGGTCGTAACGCTCTGTTTAGGCGAAACTCGCGTCTGGGGTTTTGGAATTACCGCCCCACCCGCATCGGGCGTTTTTGAGTCCGCAAACCCTTCATCCATCGGTGAAAATACGATTGGTAGCGGCTACGTCGCGTCAGACTCCCTCCTTGCCGCAAAGAGCGCAGATGAGTTTGTGAATTTGGCAAGTTCACAAAGAACAACCCACATTTTGACTGGTGACGCTACCGGAGGTGGGCATTTGTTTCCCGGAGGTGCTGGCAAATCTGCATTCCCGCAAAGTTATTCCGCTGATCGGGTAATGCATCAAATTTCCGATGTTGCGACGGACCCTCTCTCGTCATTTGTAACAGGTCGGGGCGGAAGGACAGTTGTAAACGGGACTCGTGATGGAATAGATTTGAGAGTGATTCTTGGCAGCCCACGCGAAGGTGGCGGCATCATCACTGGTTTTCCAACCAATGTTCCAAGAAACCCATGAGCTACGACTAACCAACAATTGGAATCCGATCTCAGAGAGCTTTTGGAAGCAATGAGCGACTTTACTGCCTCGGAGATTGGGGAAGTGGAGCAGTTCCTCACGGCTGGTGAATACGGCCTAGCCTTTGAAACATACTGCGGGATCGCGAAGGAAGAGAACAAACCTGTCCCCAATGAGCTTCGTCCCAAAGTTCGTGTGCTCGCCCAGCAAATGGAAATTGATCCCATTTGGTGGGCGGAAATAACCAAAGAAGAATAAACCCCACCTACGATCCAGGATTTCATGACATGAGACTATGACGCGACTGCTTTGCATACTGCTGACGCTGCTTTTTTCACTGAGCGGCTCGGCGATGGGGGAATACAGCGATTTTAGCCGCTGGAGCCTTGCCGCAAGGGGGACAACCTATACCCAAATGGAGTTTTCGTTCGCTCGCGGCGCGAGTGTTCAAACACCTGGGGTTACGACGGCGGGTGAAACCTTTGTGCGTGTAGGAGCAGCACCGCAGAATCTCAAATTCGGTTCGACATCGCTCAGTGGGGCACAACCTGGGACGTATGCTTTTCCACAAGCGACGTTCGATGCAATCGGGCAAAATCCGGCTGCACTGAAGAACTTTGGCGATTTGCCGGGTTCTGCACCGCAATATTTCCGCACACTCTCACCGCCTGCTGGAACCCCCATCCAGCGTGGCATTGTCCCGGGTGGGCAGTATGGAGGTGTTGGCGGGGTTCAGGAGGTTATCTTCCCAAGTGGATTTTAAAGTATGGGTGAGAACCGCATGATTCCCGAAGCACTCCAAGAGCAGGTTCTGGCTATGCCTGAATACGGCTATGGTGTTACGCGAATTCGAGTCACGCTCGCTGATGGATCCCGCTTCAACGATGTGTTCGTTGCGTGGGGAACCGAGATCGTAAAGGTCAATGCAAGCGAGAGTATTCCTTTCGACCCCTCAAACATTGTAGCAGTCGAACGACAATGAGCTGAATGAATCACATTCTAATTTGCCTACTGACGCTGCTCTGCGTTTTGAGCGGCCCGGCGATGGGGGCGAACGGCGATTTTGGGCAGTCCTCCCTTGCCGCAAAGAGCGAAGTGACTGTCTATCGAGCCTTTGGTGGAGACTCACGAGCGCAAGGATTCTCGTGGACAACCACCGATCCGCGAACCGTCAGTAACTTCAGGGATGTCGCAGGTTTGCCATCAGGTGGAGCGAGTGGGGCAACAAAAACGGCGGACTTCCTCATTCAGGGAAAAGTGAGCCCTGCGGACATCATCAAATCCAGACCAGCGCTACCATTAGACGGCAACAGAGGAGGGCTTCCAGAACTCATCATTGATCCGGAAAAAATGAGGCTAAACGACTTCTCAGTTCTTAAACCGTAGTTTCAAGATATGGACAACAAATATGCAGGCATGACGGTGAATGAACGACTCTACGCGAGTGGTTTGATGGATGAGTGCGATAAGGCCGTAAGCGAAAAAAATATTGCCGAGGTCGTCCGCATTCTGAAAGAAGTGGAACTCACCGACGAAAACATAAGACCAATTTTGGAGAGTTGGGGCCTTCTGCGGTAGCGGATAGTCCAAAATCAACTACGATCCCGACTTTATGACCTAAAACTATGATGAGATTGCTTTGCATGCTGCTGACGCTGCTTTTTTCGCTGAGCGGCTCGGTAATGGGGAAACACTGCGGTTTTGCCTGCTGGAGCAATGCCGCAAGGGTAACACCGATCATCATCGGTGAGAACATGAACCGTGTTAAGGAGTATGCTGATCAAGTGGGAGGTCACGCCTACAAGCCTTGGAAACTTGATCCGTGGGACCCCGCAACAGCCATGCGCCGGAACGAGCGTTGGATTCTGGACCAGCGTCGAGCTGGTCGCGAAGTCATTGATATCGGTCCCGATTTCGAACGCCGTGCAACGACCGGATATATCAGCGACTTCTACGAGATGGAACGACGGAACCTGACGGGCTATGACAACTATCAGAAAGTGTTCGAGCGGTCAGGCTCGACCGGTGGCGTTCAGGGTCTGGATTTTTGATATGTCGCAACTCAAGGAAATCGAAGATTTTGCGGTTAACGAGTTTGGCACTCTGCTCGTTGAATACGGATACGCCCCGGGAGAAGTTGAGCGTGACGATGTGAAGACTCGCATTAAGTTTTTAAAGAAGAACATCGGGGTAGAGATCGAACTCGACTGGAGGGACTTCATGGCATTTGTTTTGATTGTCCACCTGAAGGACGGGAAGCTGCCAAATGGTTACTACGTTGCAGAGGGCAAGAAGTGCAGAAAGCATTTGGGAAGAGTCATTCAGGAGCAAGGATGGAAGACACCTCCCGGACCTCGCTTTGATCGTGGGGAGTCGAAGCCCAAGGATGTTGCCGATCTACAGGCTGTGCTTCTGCGATACAAGAATCAGCTTTCGGCCTGCATAGAAGATCTAAATTCTGTTGGTGCGTCGATTTTCGCGTAATTCCAACGCCTGAACCTGCCTTAACACCGAGCCGCTGGCGCGCGAGGCCACGAACGCCAACCCTGGTCAACCGCCGATGAACCGCTCCGTCACGCTGCCTGCTGATGGGGGCGGAGTGCGGCTTCGCCGATGGATGGAAACGCCCCCGCAGGCATCGCGCCGTCGCTCGCGCCCTGGTTGCTCAACGGCGGTCGCTAGTCTGGCCCGTCACGTCATCTGCGCGCCCCGGCTCGTTCCTCGCACGGGTCGGCACATGCCGCGCCGGTCCAGCCGCTCCCTTGGGTGTGCCGGCGACCGCCCGTCGGCTGCTCCCTCTGTCACCAGTCGCTCCGCTCCTTTTCGCTTCGCTCATGCCAGCCGCAGCCGCAGACCCTTCCGCTTCGCTCCAGGGCGGGCTGGTCCGCGAGGCTGCGGTGGGGCGGCGGCGCCGTGAGTGCGGCTAACGCCGGAATTATAGGTGCCCCATCCTCGACTCGCTCTTCGAGCGGGCGGGGGGTTGGCCTCAAGGTTGTTCAACGTCCTTCGTGATAGCGACGCGCCAACCCACGCGCGACGCGCTTGGGGGCGGCATCGGGAACGTCATTCGTAAGCGTTGCACGGAGCACCCCGTTGTTTTTTGAGGGGTTGCTGTAAGTGTCGTAGGCGAATGCCACGACACTTACAGCACCTACGCCGCTTTTTTAAGAGCGGCTTTCGTCTTTGCCCAGTTTTCTGGCGTGAGCTCGGCGACTTGCCAGTTTGTGCTCTCGGTGATGCGGGTGAGCACATCGCGCAGATACTCGTGCGGGTCGATGCCGCGTCGGCGGCAGCTTTCGATGATGGTGTAGATCACGGCGTTGCGCTGTTCGGCTTCGGCGTCTCCGAAAAACAGCCAGTTCTTCTTGCCGATGGCCGTGGGGCGAATCGCATTTTCCACACCGTTGTTATCGATTTCGATGCGGCCGTTGGCGACATACTTGGTGAGAAGCTCCCAGTGCGAGAGGGTGTAGTTGATGGCTTTTCCAAATGTGCTCGATGGGAGATGCCTTTGGGAGGACTCTGGAAAAATTTGGCCATGCGAGCAGATGGCCCTGCAAGCAGTCGGCTCGCGGCCGCCTCAAATTGAATTCAGAGAGAACTCGCGGCGAAGTTTGAGATCGTGAGATCTTCGATGATCGCGAGTTGGTCGAGTCCGGCGGCGATGTCGAAATACTCAACGAGTTCGGCGGGGACTTGGGGTTGGGGGGAGTGGAGGAGCGAGAGGCTGAAGCCAAGAAGCAGGATCGCGAATGCCGGGGCAGTGATCCAACGCAGAAGGAAGGCGGGAATCGACTTCGCTGGGGTCTTTTGTCGGATGGAGCGCAGAACATTTCTTGTGAAGAAAGGCGAGGGGGCTGCGATTGGTCTGGCGCGGCCGAGCAATTCCCACAGGGCGTCTTTCTCCGGAAGATTGTTGTTCATATCACATCAAACCCGGCATCATGGCCGAAGTTGCGCGAAAAATTATGTTTCGTGCGCGTCGAGGAATCCTTCAAGTTGGCGGATGCGGGTCGGGTGACGCATTTTCCGAAGGGCTTTTGCTTCGATCTGGCGGATGCGCTCGCGGGTGACCTTGAATTGACGGCCGACCTCCTCGAGTGTGCGGCTGTATCCATCGACCAGGCCGAAGCGCTGCTCGAGGACTTGGCGTTCGCGCTCGGTGAGGGATTCCAGGACATCTTTGATCTTGTCCTTGAGCAAGACGATAGCAGCCATGTCGGCGGGGTTTTCTGCGCCTTTGTCTTCGATAAAGTCGCCGAAGCTTGTGTCGTCGCTGTCGCCGACGGGGGCCTGAAGCGAGATGGGTTGTTGCGCCATCTTCAATACGGCACGCACACGCTCGACGGGGAGCTGAATCTCGTCGGAAATTTCTTCTGGCGAAGGCTCACGGCCATATTCCTGCACGAGCTGCTTTTGCACACGGATCAGTTTATTGATCGTTTCGATCATGTGAACCGGGATGCGGATGGTGCGGGCCTGGTCGGCAATCGAGCGTGTGATCGCCTGACGAATCCACCAGGTGGCGTAGGTCGAGAATTTGTAGCCTCGGCGGTATTCAAACTTCTCCACCGCCTTCATTAGACCCATGTTGCCTTCTTGAATCAGATCCAGGAATGAGAGACCGCGGTTGGTGTATTTTTTGGCAATCGAAATGACCAGTCGCAAGTTGGCTTCCACCATCTCAGTTTTAGCCTTGAGGGCGCGGCGATGCCAGAGCTTGAGATTTTCGTGATGTGTTTTGAGTTCGTCGGGAGTGAGCCAGAAGCGGGCCTGCATGTCCTTGAGTTCCGCAGCGTGCTGACGGCGGAGTTTCGGGTTGGCATCCTTCGCATGCTTGGCGAGCTCCTTCTGCACATTTGTGACAGCGCGATGGTTTTCCTCCACGAGGATCACAAAATCTTCCACGACTTTCTGCTTAAAGAAAAACTTGGGATAAAATTGTTGCAGGCTCTTGAGGGCGCGATCGAATTTCTTTCGTTTTTCCGCAGTGGCACCGGATCCTGCTAATTCAATATAAAGTTTTGAAGTCGAATCTGTAGCACGCTTGACTTGTTGGCACAGGCGAGGGAGTGCCTTCATGTAGCGTTCGCGGCTTTCGATCTTTTTGTCGAGGATGACGCGGTCGAAGCGCTCTCGTTGATCGATAAGTTTTTGTGCCAGATCAACATGGGCTCTCGCGACAAAGCCGAAGCCGTAGAGGAGTTCCTGCACTTTCAACTCGGCATCTTCGATGCGTTTGGAAATCTCTACTTCCTGTTCGCGTGTTAGCAAGGGGACCTGGCCCATTTGCTTCAGATACATCCGGACTGGATCGTCGAGGATATCAAGTTTTGAGTCGGCTTTTTCTTCTTTTTCCTCTTTTTCTTCTTTTTCGTCCTTGTCTTCGTCTTCGTCGTCTTTTCTAACTTCTTTGACGCGATCGACATCCGATGACTCGATGATTTCAATCTCAACCCCGCGGAGCTGGCTGATAATGGCATCCAGATGCTCCGGATTGCTGACGCCCTCGGGGAGGTGCTCGTCAAGATCTTCGTAAGTGAGGTAACCCTGCTCTTTGGCCAGGCGAATGAGTTCACGAACCTTCTCTTGAATCATCTTAGGGATGTTCAAAGGCATGGGGTCGGATGTTGAGTCCGGCTTGGAGGTTTCGTTTGTAGTCCTCTTCTCGTTTTTGGTTTTGGTCTTAGGCTCGGGCGCGTTTTTTTTGGCCCCGGAGGTCGGAGCGGGGGCGGTTTGTTGAACCGGCTTGGCGGGACCCGATGGCTTTGTTTCTGGCTTCTTCGCGGTTTGTGCAGCCGCTGGCTTGCTGGATTTGGCCGGAGCAGTTGGCCGCGATGGTTTCTTTGGTAAAGCGTTTGCGGTCTTAGCTGGAGCTTTTTTGGCTGTGGCTGGAGCTTTGTTCGGTGCGGCTTTTTTGGCTGGCACTTTGGGAGCTGGCTTTGCGGCCTTGGCTGGCATGGCGGTCTTCTTAGCTGGTGCTTTCACCTTGGGCTTTGAGGCCGTGGTAGGTTTTTTGGCTACCGGCTTTGCCGATTTTTTCGGCAGAAGTTTGCCGGTTTTGGAGTTGGACTTTTCAGTCGGCTTGGAAGGTTTTGCGACCTTCTTTGCTACGCTGGGTTTAGCCGCCGGACGGGACGGGCTTTTTGAAGAGGTGGTTTTTGTTTTCAACAATCTGCTTTCCGTTAGGCCTGAAGAAAAGGCCGTCGAACATCTGCCACACGGATCGTTAGGTCAAGAATTTGTTTTTGGATTTTTTGTCTTTCGGCCGCTGGAATCGCTGGATCCGCGATTCGGCTCTTCAGGCCATCGATGTCGCGGTTGATTTGCTGCACATGGAGGCCTTGTAGCAGTTGCCGCGCGCGTTCCAGCGGCTCGGGAGTGGAACGGTGGATGTCCATCGCCGAGATTAGGCGCTCCTCACTCCCCGTGAGTTGGACGAGTAGGGTGGGAGGGGGCGGGGCACCATCTTCGTAATCGGCTTGGGCGAGTTTTTTCACCAAGACACCACCGGGTTCGAACTCGTCGAGTGGCTTCTGGTCGCGGAGCCATGTCCGAACCTCGTTGCTGGTCAGCGTGAGGCGGCACAGCATTTCCATTCCGGCTGAGAGGGCGATTTTGTCCTCGGGTTGGGGCGTCGGAGTTTGATGCTCCTCTTGGTCGATCGTCGGTGCTTTCATGGCGACGCGAATGGCGGGTTGGGGGAGTCCGAGGCGCGATGCGATCCGGCCCAGCAGTGTTTCTCTGAGAACGGCGTCCTGCACGAGTGCAAGCGGAGGGGCGATGCGGCTGACAAGGCGCGACTTGCCGACGCTGTCGTTGAGTTCGCCGGATGCGAAGGCCTCGTTGAGGCTGTGCTCGAAAAAGTCCGTCGCATTGTTCACGACTTCCAAGAATGCCTCTGGACCTGAGCGGCGGATGAGTGAGTCGGGATCCTCGCCTTGCGGGAGGGTCACTATTTTCACCAGCAAACCTTGCGAGAGCAGCGCTGGCAGCGAGCGGGTGGCCGCTTTTTTACCTGCGGCATCGGAGTCAAAACACAGTAGGACGGTTTCGACATAGCGCTTTAAAAGACGGGCCTGGTCGCCGGTGAACGCGGTCCCTTGCGGGGCGATGACATTTCGGACGCCGGCTTCGAAGGCTGAGATCAAATCAATTTGCCCCTCGCAGACAATGGCTGCGTTTTTTTCGATGAGGTCGCGTTTGGTTTTATCGAGGCCGTAGAGGACGCGACCTTTGGAAAAAAGCGGTGTTTCCGGGGAGTTAACATATTTCGCGGCCTTCGCGTCGGCTTCGAGGATGCGTCCGCTGAATGCGATGACCTCGCCGTAATCGTTTCGGATCGGAAACATGACGCGGTTGCGGAACCGGCTGTAAAGTGCGCTGCTGGAGTTCGAGCCTTCGTCTTTGGAAGAGGCGAGGCCGCTTTGGGTTATCTCCTCGGAGGAGAATCGGCGTCCGCGCAGGTGCGTGAGGAGAGCGTCCCAGGAGGCGGGAGCGAAGCCGAGTTGCCAGGATTTGGCGATGCTTGAGTTTAGGCTCCGCGATTTGAGGTAGTCCCTGGCTTGGGAGGCGTCCGGTGATTTGAGGAGTTGATCGTGAAACCAGGCCGATGCCTCGGCGTGGAGGGCTAAAAGACGCTGGCGCAGGCTGTGTTTCTGGTGGTCATCCGAAGAGGCATCCTCTTCCACGATGGGAATGCCCGCGCGTTGGGCAAGGCGCCGAACGGCCGATGGAAAATCAAGGTGTTCGTATTCCATGACGAAGCGGAGAACACCTCCCCCAGCACCGCATCCGAAGCAGTGGTAGTTTTGTCGCGCGGGGTTCACATGGAAGGACGGCGATTTCTCGCGATGGAAGGGGCAAAGCGCCCGGAAGCTCGTTCCTGCGCGTTTAAGCGGAAAATACGAGCTGATCAAATCAACGATGTCATTGGCATCGCTGACGCGCTGGATTGTTTCCTCGGAGATGAGTCCCACGGGCTGAAAATACCTTGCGGTGGGTCTTGGCGCGAGGGAGATTTCCGTCTCTATGAAGTGCCTTCTTTTGATTTTTGTGTGCCTGGCCCAACTGCTGCCTCTACAAGCAGCTGAAAAATCAATTACAACCGGGGGGTGGGGGGTAATCCCGGTGAGGGA
>JBILBH010000029.1:0-34790 GCA_044353785.1 Terrimicrobiaceae bacterium | reverse complement strand
GCGGATTGCAGGGATTTTGAGTGTGCGGGCAGGTTTTGCCTGCAGTCCGACACAGCAGGAATCATGCCTATTACATTCCACGAAAATTAGTTAAAATGTTTTTCAGGGCCGACTAGATAGCGAGTGGTGTCGCTCGCGCCTGGATAAAACGCGTCTCGCCAATCCTTCAACGCGCCGCGGAGGTTCTGGGCGATAGTGATGCCGCTCGGGCGTCTCCCGTCGCAGGTAGTGGCTCCCACGTTACCTTCCGCGCGGCCGCGGTGCTTGCGCGGCTCCTCCCAAGCGGAAAAGAGCGGTTCCAAAGATTCGGTTTTTACAGTCAGGGAATCAGGCATGGTAGAAAATTGGGTGGTTGACCAAAGAGAATGATTAGGGAAACTTGGCTCATGAAATTCTACACGGCGGTGATTGAACGCGACTCCGTGACCGGCCTGCTTGTTGGATATGTGCCCGGTTTTCCAGGTGCACACTCGCAGGGAGAAACGATGGAGGAACTCAACGAAAACCTGCGCGAAGTGATTGCCATGCTTCTCGAGGACGGCGAACCCAACTTTGAGGCTGAATTCGTTGGAACCCAGAATGTCGCGCTCGCTTGAACATGGGCTCTCTTCCCGTTCTCAAGCCTGCGGAAGTCTGCCGTCTTCTGGAAGGTCTTGGCTTCGCGGCCGTCCGCCAAAGGGGTTCGCATATCCAGTATCGTCACGCTGACGGACGGGGAACAACTGTTCCCATGCACAAGGGACGCGACATCGCTCCTCCTCTGCTCCGACAGATCGCCCGGGACATCGGACTGACGATCGAGGAATTGGTTTCCCGTCGCTGACATCGTGATCAAATAGCAATGTCCAGCGTCAGGCTGGTGTCACAGCCAAACACATCCACTACTTTCACGCAGACGGTGCGTTTTCCTGGTGCTGGATAGGTGTAGGTGGCGTTGCTGACGGTTTTCAGACTCCGATCCTTGCGCGTCCGGTAATCCTGCCAGTCATGGTGAAACGGCTCGCCGGGTTTCCAATCGAAGTCCACTGCCCAGAAGTCAATAAAATCGAAACCACTGCGGATGGCACGTTCCTGCAAGGCTTCCAATTCCTTGCCGGGGACTTCCGCCAGCGAGGGCAGGAATTTGGTCAGCTTTACTTCCACGATCGTTTTACCAGCTTCTGCCCGAGTAACAGCCTCCGCCTCCAAAACCGCCATCTCGAGAAAGGGCGGCGGACTCTTGCGGTTCTTCTCCATGATCTCTCGCGGAATGGGCACCAGCTTCATGCGGATGCCGTGCTCGGCTTCCAGCGCGAGGCAATGCTGGCGCAACTCCATCTGGAATTCCCATGCCAGGCAATAGACCTCACGTCCTCCCGCTGCTACCACAGCTTCCGCCACCGACCGAGCCTCGCCGCTGGTAAAAATCCCATCGATACCGTCCACATGGCAGAACGCCGCGCCCTTGCGACCATGAAGCAGGGGGCTGGTCGCATTGGTGAGAATCTCCGCCCGGAAAAATTCTAGCACGACTTTGCGGTGCTCTTCCTCGGCCCCTTGCAAACGGTCTTTCTGCCACCATTGCCGTTCGTAACGACCAAGATTGTGAACATCGAAAGCACGGTAAGGCTGGCCTTCCTCATGAAGCTTGCGCTGGAGATCGATCAAGCGCTTGCGCGTCGTGTGAATCGCAAAACGACCGAGGTCCGCCATGATCCATCGACGCCCTAACCGCTCCGCCACCGCGCCCGTGGTGCCGCTACCGCAGAAGAAGTCGGCGACAAGATCACCTTCATTTGAATGCCCTTTAATGACTCTTTCCAAAAGGCTTTCAGGTTTTTGCGTTGGAAACTTTAAATTTTCAAATGCAGTTGGCGAAAGAATTTTTTGCACCTCTGGGCCAGTCCACCATGTCTGCAACTGTGCACCTTCTTCGTTTAATTCATATTCAGGACCTTTAACTGCAGTCAGACCACGCTGTAGTGTTTTTTCCGAATATGGTCGACGTTGAACATTGAAAATCGGATTGGTCCCCTTCGAATACCAAAAAAGATTATCGTGTTTACGTTGGTAACTAGCTTGTGGAGCTCCGCCTCCACCGTAGCCCCAAATTATCTCGTTTCTCATTCCCGGGGTTTTTCCATTAATCCTCTCTCCGAGGCCGAAAATTTCATCCATCAGCACTTGGAGCCAGTGACAAACTCTCCAATCTACATGAACAATTATGCTGCCGCTTTCCGCCAGTAACTCCTTCATCAACGACAACCGCTCGAACATCATGTGCAGGTAGCTGTCCGTGCCCTTGCCCCACATGTCTCTGTAGGCAACCATTTCGAGCGTGGACTGGTCTTTTGCGATGGTCTCTTTTCCATCACCGATGGGCACATCCATCGTGAAGTCCGCGCCGACATCGAAGGGGGGATCGATATAGATGAGATCGATCTTGCCCTTGAACTCGGCGAGCAAGCTGGCGAGCACCAATTTGTTGTCGCCCCAGATCAGACGATTGCGAAAATCGTCACGCTTTTTTCCGGCGAGTTGTTCTTCAAACATCGTGAGCTGACCCGTGGCCTCTGCTCGCTGGCGCGGTTCATCGACGGTCTCAATTTTTTGGAGCGGCATAGCAAGCGAAGCCGCATCGACTTCCCTGCGGTGACCGTATTCGTCGTATTTACCATCCCACACCAGCTCGGTGCGCTTAAGTGACAGGGGATGAGGATTGGAGGGGCCCCATAAAAAATCTTTCTGCGGAGTGTGCTGCATTTCGCTTCTCCTATCCCTGCTGAAAGGCTTTTTTCTTGATAAGAGCCCTGCCCTGAGAGCTCGTCTCTACGGTTTTTTCCTTCTCGATGACCTGAAAAAGCAGATGCGCGATGACGCGGCTGGTGGGGATGCGGAGGCCGTTGTTGTCGGCTTTTTTGCGAATCCATTCCCAGAGATCGGGTGACAAAGAGAGATTGATGGCCTTGTTTTTGCGCACAGATGCCAAGTGTGCCACACGCATTACTGGTGGCAATTACTTTTTGAGCGGGTATTAAAAAGTGGCTTTTTCGTGGGCTTTTCTGAGGAACGCGCCTTGCAACACTTTTGTTGCGTGTGCTATTTTTGTTTTGTGCCGAGAAAGACCATAACCGCGAATGTATCGCTGCCGCCGGAGATTCATGCTTGGGTGAAGGGCAAGATCGCCGCCATTTTGGATGCGGAACCGGCGGCGAATCCGACATTCACCAGCGTGGTTTCGGACGCCTTGCGCCGCGCCATGCGCGATGAGGAGAAGGCGACATTTATTGCGGAATCGCCCGAGGCTGCGCCGCTGCCGCCACTTTCAAAAACCAAGGCCAAATACAAGAACGCGCGCGAAAGCAAAAAGCAGACGGGATCGAAAACGATTTAGAAGCTGAGTGTGCTTATCAACCTGTCGAGGCTCTGTTGCTTTTCCAGGCTCGACCTTCCGGGGGGAGGGCGCCGAACTTGTGCCGACGATCAGCGACGAGAAACATGCCGCCACAACAGACTCTCTGCAAACCTTGCACGTCCCTGGTTGGAAAAGGGAGGGAGCTTTAGGAAATCTGTATTCTGCCTTTCTCGGTGAGTCGGTATTTCTGGAGGCGGCTGTTAGGTTTTTCGGGTATGGTGCGTTCGAGAAAGGCGAGGTCTAGAAGTTGGTTTACACGAAGGTTGAGTTTGCTGGAAATGCTGGAGTGTCCAAGGGCACGCGCCAATTCTGCCTTCGAGTGGGGAGAGGAATTCAAGGACTCAAGGATTCTGGTAGCAAGCGACTCTAGCCCTGACTCTAGCCCCGGCTTTGCATTCGAATGGACCCTGCGGCGATCGTCTGATCGGGATTGTTCACGGGTTAGAGGGAGAATCTTCGGAAGGGGTATGGTAAATCGGACGCGTCCGGCGAGTTCTTCGATGGTGGGTTCGGGCAGGTTTTCAGCCTTGGCGATGCGGTAGATGCCTGGAATGCCGCTGCCCCATTGTTCGACCAGTTCCAGTTCTCGAAACACGCGGGCGATGACAGGATTTCGGATTTGGGAGACGCCTTGCTTGATGTCTTCGACAGTCAGACCGGGAAGGAGCAGACCTGGGCTTTCAATCTCGATCCTGTTGTCGAAAAAAGCCACGCGAATGGGGGAACCACGGTGGGAGTAGTCGGCATGAACGAGCGCGTTGATGACGACTTCGCGGAGGATTTTCACCGGGATGCTCCAGA
Organism: Terrimicrobiaceae bacterium; assembly: GCA_044353785.1. GTDB lineage: Bacteria > Verrucomicrobiota > Verrucomicrobiia > Chthoniobacterales > Terrimicrobiaceae > UBA967. The sequence continues at coordinate 30,595 of JBILBH010000029.1, read as the reverse complement.
TGTCCTTGCGGCGGATTTCTGAAAAATCCGCGCCTCGCATGGCATGCTTTTTCAGAAAGAGCATGATTTCGTCCACGGCTTTTGGCAGCGGAGAATGGATGTCGATGTGGTCGAAGATATCGGCCTTGTCGTTGCCGATGAAGCGCCCGCATTGTATCCAGGCGTCGTCGAAGTATTGGCGGCGGTCGAGGCCGTAGAGCAGTATGCCACCCTGGCTCGGCACCAGCTTGCCTTGTTCCTTGACCATAATCCGCAGGCTTTGGAGTGTTCGCTTATCAATGGAGTTGCGACCTTCGAAATCTTTGGCGATGGCTTTGAGGTCGAGGTCATCCTCCGTGAGTTCTGGCATCGGGAGGGCATCGAAGCTCACACCTGCGACCCCGCGTTGTAACTCGGCAATTAGCTGAGGATCGGCGATGCGATTGGTCGATCCCAACCGGACATAGGTGCCGCTTTGCTGGCCTTCCGCTTTAAGAAAATGTGGCCGCATGCCACTAAGGAAAACTTCCACCACGAGCAGAGTTTTTCCCTCCACGGTGATCATTTCGATACTCGGCACCAGGCGTGGCGAGATCGAGTCCGCGATGAGGTTTGACAGGCGTTCCTCTTCATCGAGCGGGTTCTCGACTCCTATGATCTTCCGGTCATCGGCCACCCCGAGCATCAAATGACCACCGGAAGAAATGGCAAATGCCACGAGCGTCCGCAGAACCGAACGCGGTGATGACAAGTCGCGCTTGAACTCCAGCGTTTTGCTTTCCGGATTGCTGATGAGATTGGAGATCATTGAGCAGAATAAAAATACAGTTTGTGGATAGTTGCCAGCGGCTGTTGTTTCGGAAGAAATTTTGTTGTGAGAGCCGAGTTGAGTGTCTTGGATTTTTCAAGCGACCGACCGGTTCCAAGTGGCGAAGGACTCTCGCTGTGGCGGAGGTCGATGTGTCAGGTTTTGCGGACTTGGGATTTCACCTCGCCGTCGTGGAATCGCGTGGTGACTTCTTTGGATTTGATCGCATCTGTTGCGGAGCGGAGGATTTGTCCGTTTTCATCCATCGTGATGGTGTAACCTCGCGCCAGAGCGGCGGCTGGGTTCAGGGCGCGGAGGACGGCGGCGTTTCGGGCGAGGGTTGATTTTTCGTGCTGCAACTGGGAGTCCGTGCGGCGCTCGAGGGTGTCGCGGTATGTGGAGAGTCGGCGGGAAAGGTCGGAGATTTTCAGATCTGGACGATGGCCTGCAAGGATGCGGGCTTGGCGTTCGAGGACGAGTCGAAGCTGGTGTGGAGCGGATTCTGCGGTGGATTGCAGGTCGTCGAGAAGCCGGTCGAGGGTCTGTTGCCTCTCCTGGAGAATTCTGCGCGGTTCAAGGAAAAGCGCGGTTCTCTGCAGGGCGACGAGCTGGTTGCTCAGTCCATCGAGGCGCATGAGAACGGGACGTCCGAGGCGGGCGGTGAGGTGTTGGAGTTTGTCGAGCAGTTCGCCCGAGTCAGCGGAGAGGATTTCAGCGGCGGCGCTGGGTGTTGGAGCGCGGAAGTCGGCTGCAAAATCGCAGATGGTGAAATCGATTTCGTGTCCAACGGCACTCACGACCGGGACCGGACTGGCTGCGACGGCGCGCGCCACCACTTCTTCATTGAATTCCCAGAGGTCTTCCAAGCTGCCGCCGCCACGAGTCACCACAATCACATCGAAGGGGGGCAGGCCGGTGGTCGATGGATCGCCAAGCAGGCGGATGGCCTCGGCGATCTCGTCAGCGGCACCTTTTCCCTGAACGCGCACGGGACAGATGACGACATCGATGCCGCGCTGGCGGCGGTGAAGGACATTCAAGAAATCTTGAATTGCCGCACCTGTGGGCGAGGTCACCACGCCGATGCGGCGGGGGAACTTCGGCAGTGGGCGTTTTTTCGTGGAGTCAAACAGGCCTTCGGCATCAAGTCGGCGCTTGAGTTCCTCAAACTTGGCCTGCAGGGCGCCGACTCCGCGTTCTTGGATTCGGCGGACGATGATTTGGTAGTTCCCGCGTGGTTCGTAAACGGTGAGGGAACCTTGAAGTTGAACCTGCACGCCGTCGGCGAAGTTCATGCTTCGCAGTTGGGCTGTTTGGCCGGCGAAAAGCACGCAGGCGATTTGGGAGCCTGAGTCCTTGAGTGTGAAGTAGGCGTGGCCTGAACTTTGGCGCCGGAGATTGGAGACTTCGCCTTCGACCCACACCTCTCCGATGCCGTCTTCGAGGAGACCTCGGACTTTGCGGGTGAGGGCGCTGACGGTGAGAATAGCCGGTTCGGCGGGCTTGGGTGCCGGCTTAGGTTTGGAAACGGTGCCTTTCAGGTCGAAGTCGAGTTGCATGGCGTATTGTTGAGTGAGGAGGTGATGCGTTCGGCAAGAGCGGGACTAATTCCGGAGACTTTTGCGATGTCCTCTGGCGAGACTGATTTGATGCGTTCTACGGAGCCGAATTTTTCAAGGAGTAGCCGCTTGCGGTTGGCACTGACGCCGGGAATGGCATCGAGCAGGCTTTCCCTGACGCGTTTTTTCAGCAGGAGACTGTGGTAGCCATTCGCCGTGCGGTGGGCTTCGTCGCGGATGCGCTGGAGCAAGCGCAAGGCGCCGCTGTCTTGGGGAAGCCGCATCGGAAGCGGGCGACCGGGGCGGTGGATTTCCTCGAATTCCTTGGCCAGGCCGATAATGGGCACATTTTGGAGGCCAAGGCGCTTGAGTTCTTCGCAGGCGCTGGAGAGTTGGCCGCGTCCGCCATCGACAATAATGAGGTCGGGGATGGCTGTGGCGTTCGTGTTTTCGGACTCGCGCAGAATGCGTCCGTAGCGGCGGCGAACGACTTCGGCCATGCTGGCAAAATCGTCCTGTTTGGTCAGTCCCTTGATGCGGTATGTGCGGTAGCCGGCGCGGTCGGGGACGCCATCGCGGAAGCGGACCATCGAGGCCACGATGTGTGCTGAAGAGATGTTCGAAATGTCAAAGCACTCCATGACGCGAGGAGGTGAGGGGAGTGCGAGTGCGGCTTGAAGCGCGGTGACATCTGCTTCGGGGTTTATCGTCGTCGGTAGCGACTTGCGGGTGAATCTTGTGGTTGGGCGGGTTGTTGTTTTGAGGTCTTCGAGGAGATTGCGAAGTTGTGCGGCTTTTTCAAAATCCATCTTCTCGGCGGCGGCCTTCATTTCGGATTCGACCTGATCGAGCATTTCGCGGCCTTGGCCCTCGAGGAACTCGCAAGCGGATTCGACACGGGAGAGGTAATCCTCACGGGAGGTTTTGCCGATGCAGGGAGCGCTGCAGTTTTTGATAACATGGTCGAGGCAGTGTTTGTATTCCACCTCGCCTGGTTCGAGCGGACGGCAGGAGCGGATGCCGAACCGCTTGCGCATGGCTTCGAGAGTGCTGCGAAGGGCGCCTGCATTGGCGAAGGGACCGAAATAGCGTGCGCCGTCCTCCTTCCGCATGCGGGTGAGGGCGAAGCGGGGCATAGGCTCTGCGAGGTGGACTCGGACGAGCAGGAAGCGTTTGTCGTCGCGGAAGCTGATGTTGTATTTTGGCCGGAATTCTTTGATGAGACGTCCCTCGAAAAGCACGGCTTCGGCGTCGCTGCGGACGATGTGGTATTCGAGGTTCCACACGCTGTCGATGAGGGCGCGTGTTTTCAGGTCCGCCGAGAATTTGCGCGAGGGCATGAAGTAGCTGCCTACGCGTTTGCGAAGGTCCTTCGCTTTGCCGACATAGATGACATGGTCCAACCGGTCGCGCATCACATACACGCCAGGCTTGTGCGGCATGTCGCGGAGAATTTTCTGAAAATCCGCACGCGGCTTCTGGTTGCTCATGGACTAACGATGAGGCATCGGCCTGCGCGGTGCAAGCGAGCTACAAGCAGACATCCAGATACTCGAGAACCTTGGCGAAGGGGACAGCTTCCAGCCTACCGAAAGCATCGTGCCGCGTGAGGCGGTCCCGCGTCACGGCGGGACTCGAAATGCCGCAGAGGAAGCGTGCGAGTTGGCGCTTCGCGCGCAAGGCGGCGTGGCCCTCAGCGCGGAGGTGAGTGATAGCTTCGACATCGACTTGGCTGATATCGGCATCATTTCCTTTGGGAAGTGGGGCGGCTTTTTCTCCCCGGCATCTGCCGCAGTGTCCACATTCGGAGTTCGTTTTTTCGCCAAAGTAGGTGAGAAGGCGGCGAACAGAGCAACCGGGAGCGGAGGCAAACTCAACGATGCCATCCAGGCGCGCGAGGTCTTGCTTTTCGCGGGAGGTGAAAAGGCCGTGGAGCCAGGTTGCGATCTCGCGGGGATTTCGTTCCTTGGCTCCCGCAAGCAGGCGAAACTTGTGACGCAGGCCGGAAGGTTTGATTTCGATATCACCCGCTTCTTCCAGATAGCTCAGAGCTTTGAGGATGCGCTCGCGGGATTCTCCGATTTTTTCGGCGGCGGCATCTGGTTCGATAGTGAGAAGGCGTGTGCCGCGTTTTCCCGAGGCGAAAAGGCTTTTGAGGAAATTCTGCCTCTCTGGGGTGTGTCCAGCGATGACGCGATCCTCGGGATGGCGGAAGGCGATTTGCAGGGTTGCGTAAAAGAGCCCGGCTGGTTCGAGGATTTTGTCTTTTTCGAGATAGGTGATGACTGTTTCTAGGACGAGCGGGCGGATGTCCGTGGTTCGGGAAATGTCGTAGCGGCTGATGTCGAATTCATCGCCTTGGCGGAGGAGGTGGTCCACAAGATGCCGCAGGGCCTGTTCTTCCGGTGTGTCGCCGAGGATGAAGTTTTGGAGGACGGTGAGGTCGTCGGCGCAGGCGAGAATCTCGCAATGCGAGTCCTGGCCGTCACGGCCTGCGCGGCCGATTTCTTGTTGGTAGTTCTCGAGGGTCTTGGGGAGGTTGAAATGGAAGACTGAGCGGATATCTGCTTTGTCGATGCCCATACCGAAGGCAATCGTCGCCACGATGACATCGCAGCGGCTCTGCATGAAGTCATCCTGAGCTGTGGCGCGGACATCATTTGCCAGACCGGCGTGGTAGGCTCTTGCGCGGATGCCCGCCCGCTGGAGACTGCCTGCGACGCTCTCTGCAGTATGCTGGAGGGTGACATAAACAATCGCAGGGAATGTTTTTTGGATTTTGAGGCGCTCGATCAATAAATCCAAGCGTCGATCTACGGAAACCGGCGTGATGTGCAGGGCGAGGTTGGGGCGGTGGAAGGAGGTTTGCACATGGTCTCCCTTGGCGATGCGGAAGGCTTCGCGAATTTCCTTCGACACGGCAGGCGTGGCTGTGGCCGTGAGCGCCAGAACACGCGGGATGCGGAATTTTTTCGCCAGAGCGGCCAGACGCAGATACTCGGGACGGAAATTGTGCCCCCATTCCGAAATACAATGGGCCTCATCGATGGCGAGCATGCTGATATTCGCCCGCTTGATCTTTGCGACGAAGGTCTCGCTGACAAAACGCTCGGGAGCTACATAGAGAAGCTTGAGTTTTCCGGATGCGAGTCCTTCGTAAATGGATGCCGTTTCGGCAGGAGTCAGCGTGGAATCAAGGCGTGCTGCGGCAATGCCGCGTTTTTGCAGCACATCGACCTGGTCTTTCATGAGTGCGATCAGCGGCGAGACGACCAAAGTGATGCCCTCCATGAGTATGGCTGGAAGTTGGTAGCAGAGCGATTTTCCGCCGCCTGTAGGGAATACGGCCAAGGCCGATCGCCCGGCCAGGAGTGTTTCGACGACCTGTCTCTGACCTTCCCTGAAGCCCGCGTGGCCGAAGTGTTTTAGGAGTTCCCTCTCGAGGTCGTGTTGTGGCTCTTCCATTTTGCGCGCACAATAGAGCGCAGTGGGAACGCTTCGGCAATCTTGGGTGAAAAACAAAAAAAGAGGGATTCGACGGGCGAATCCCTCTTTGGGCAAATCAAGCTGAAGCGTTGATTCTATGATGCAACTTCGGGCGCGGGCTCTTCGTCGTCCTTGTCGCTGACGACCGGGGCGATGCCTTGGAGGACTTCGCCGGCGCGGAGGTCGATGAGTTTCACGCCTTGGGCATTGCGGCCGGTTTCGCGGATTTCTTTGATGCGGGTGCGGACCATTTTACCTTTGTTGGTGATGAGCATCAGCTCGTCTTCGTCGCGGACGGTGAGGGCTCCGGCGACTCCACCGGTTTTATCGGTGGTTTTCATGGTGATGATGCCTTTTCCGCCGCGTCCTTGGAGGCGGTATTCCTCGAAGCTTGTGCGTTTGCCGAGGCCGTTTTCACCAGCTACGAGAAGTTGGCAATCCTTGTTCACGATAGCGGTGCCGACGATGTAGTCGCCTTTATCCGGGCGGATGCCCCAGACGCCGACGGTGTTGCGGCCTTGGTCGCGGAGTTCCTCTTCGGTGAAGCGGATGCTCATGCCTTCGTGGGTGATGAGCACGATTTCGTCGTGGCCAGTTGTGAGCTTGCAGTCAATGAGGCGGTCGTCTTCTTCGATCTGGATGGCGATGATGCCGCCCTTGCGGATGTTTTTAAAATCGTTGAGGTTCGATTTTTTGACGATGCCGCTGCGTGTGGCGAAGAGGACATGGAGATTTTCATTCCAGGTTTCCTCGTCGGTTTTCTGACCTTGAACTCGGATGGTGGCTGCAATTTTCTCGTCTTGTTTGAGTTCGAGAAGGTTTGCAATCGAACGGCCTTTGCTAGCACGGGAGCCTTCAGGAATCTCAAATACACGCTCGACATAGCAGCGTCCGCTCTCGGTGAAGAACATGAGATAATCGTGCGTGGTGGCGGTGAAGAGATACTCAACGAAGTCGCTGTCCTCCTCCTTCTCGGCCTCGCGGGCAACCATTCCAATGACGCCTTTGCCGCCGCGTTTCTGGGCGCGGAAGGAACTGACGAGCGTGCGTTTGATGAAGCCGTTGTGGGTGAGAGTGACGATGACGCCTTCGTTTGCGATGAGGTCTTCTATGGCCATCTCGCCTTCGGCTGGCACGATTTGTGTGCGCCGTGGGGTGCCGTATTTGAGCTGAAGCGCGCGGAGTTCGTCTTTGATGATGGTGAGAACGCGCTTTTCCTTGGCTAGGATATCGAGCAGGTCTTTGATCGTCGCCACCAATTCATCATATTCTTGCTTGATGGTGTCGCGCTCGAGGCTGGTGAGTTGGTAGAGGCGCAGATCGAGAATGTGGCCGACTTGTTTTTCCGAAAAGCTGTATTTGCCGTCAACGATCCGGGCTTCACTGCGAATGAGGACGCCGAGGCCTTCGACGGTCTTTCTCGTCCAAGACAACGCAAGGAGCTTGGCTTTGGCATCATCGCGGTCGCGGGAGTCACGGATGATTTTAATGAAGTCGTCGATGTGGGCGAGGGCGATAAGATAGCCTTCGAGCTTCTCTGCTTCGATCTCGGCGGCATCGAGTAGGAAGCGGGTGCGGCGGAGGATGACCTCGCGGCGGTGCTCGATGTAGCTGGTGATCGCGTCTTTGAGCGAAAGGAGCTTTGGCTTGCCGTGATCGATGGCAAGCATGTTTGTGCTGAAAGAGGACTCCAGAGCGGTGTGCTTGTAGAGGTTGTTGATGATGACCTTGGGATTGCCGTCGCGCTTGAGGTCGATGACCACGCGGGTATCTTCGGCGCTCTCATCGCGCACATCGCTGATGCCGGTGAGGATTTTTTCATTCGTGAGGTCGGCGATGCGCTTCACGAGTTCTGCGCGGTTCACATTGTAGGGGATTTCGGTGATGACGATTTGCTCGCGTCCGCCCTTGACCTCTGCGACCCCCACGCGTCCGCGCACACGCACGGAGCCTCGACCGGTCTCGAAATATGAACGAATGCCAGTGGTGCCTTGGAGGATACAACCGGTCGGAAAATCCGGGCCTTTGATGTGCTCCATAAGACCCTCAATCGTGATATCTGGATTCTCGATCTGGGCGCAAATGCCGTCGATGCATTCGCTGAGATTGTGCGGCGGGATGTTTGTCGCCATGCCCACGGCGATGCCTGTGCCGCCATTGACGAGGAGGTTGGGGAAGGCGGCTGGGAAAACAGTCGGTTCCTCGCGGGTCTCATCGTAGTTCGGCCTGAAATCGACGGTGCCCTTGTCCATGTCGTGCATGAGTGCGGCTCCAAGATGCTGAAGGCGGGCCTCGGTGTAACGCATGGAGGCGGGTGGATCGCCTTCCACGGAGCCGAAGTTTCCCTGGCCGTCAACGAGCATTTCCCTCATGGCCCAAGGTTGGGCCATGTGAACGAGTGTGGGGTAAATCGCCTGGTCGCCGTGCGGGTGGTAGTTGCCCATCGTCTCGCCAACGATTTTAGCGCACTTCAGATGCTTGCGGTTCGGCTGAACGCCGAGCTCGTTCATCGCAAAAAGAATGCGGCGCTGCGAGGGTTTGAGACCGTCGCGGGCGTCTGGCAGTGCGCGGGAGATGATGACGGACATCGAGTAGTCGAGAAACGACTTCGACATTTCATCGGCGACATTCACGAGTTCGACTTTTTCGTTTTGGGTATACATGGATTAAATGGGCATTGTTTCGGGAAAGAGTGGGATCCGGAGCTTCGTGGCGGCGGCTCGAATGCGGGAGTCGGTTGCGCAGAGGGGCAGGTCTTGGGAAATATCACACGCTGCGATATGGATGGCATCCAGAGTGCGGAGAGACACTTCGGGATGGCAAAACTCGATCAGCGATCTCGCCTTGGAATAAACAGGCGAATCCAACGGAAGGATGAGAATCTGTTCGGCATCGATTTTTTTATGAAAAACCTCCCGCGCAGCAAGGCGTTGTTTTTCGCTGATGGATTTGGCCCGGACTTTTGAGAGAAGGGCGGATGCCACTTCCACAAGGGAAAGTTCAGACGTGGTGAGCACAATGTTCTCGAGGGCATCTTGGAAGAAATCGCTGAGTTCCTCCTTGACAAGCAGTTTCACGATGATTGCGCTGTCTATATACATTACCAACCTCTGGAATCGCGATCTTCGCGGATAATTTCCTCTGAAGTAGGGCCGCCTTGCCACGCTGGCATTTCTGCGAGGTGCTCTCTGGTTCCAGTGAAGGGTTTGCCGCGCTTTTTGTTCGAGGTCGCGAGAAGCACTGCCTTTGGTTTTCCGCCGCTTGTTATGGTGACCTCTCGACCTTTGGCTACAAAATCCAGAAGCGCGGACAGATGGGTCTTTGCGGAGCGAACGCTAATGGTCGCTCCAATACCGGGCATCTGAGCAATTTCTTGTAAAAACATCTCAGGCTCGTTTGTGGGGCTCTCCAAGATATTAGCGGAAGTTTTCATGTCGAAATGTAGTCGCGCGTAGTTACGCGCGTCAAACATCCAGTCTGGCATTCAGCGCATTGTCCTCGATGAACTGGCGGCGGGGCTCCACGACATCACCCATGAGGATGGTGAACATGCGGTCGGCCTCGACGGCATTGTCTTCGTTGAGACTGACCTTGAGCATCTTGCGCTTCTCAGGATTCATCGTTGTTTCAAAGAGTTGCTTGGGGTTCATTTCACCGAGACCTTTGAATCGCTGGATCGAGAGGCCGCGTTTGCCGATTTCCAGGATGCTTGTGAGAATTTTCGGAATCGCAAAAAGCGGGGTGGTGACGGCTTTGTCGCCTTCGCCTTCGACGAGTTCGAAGATCGGCTCGTCGCTGCTTGAGTAATGCTCGATTTTTAGGCCCTTTCTGGCCAGTTCATCAATCAGCTTCTGAGCGGAGGTGGACTCATGAAGCTGGATGAGCTTTGCCCGGCGGCGGTTCGCGTTTTCATTTTTCTCTTTTTTGGACTTCGCAGGCGAGTCCGGGGGCGGCACTTCGCCTTCGAGTGGCTCTGGTGCTGCCTCTTCGTAAAGATTGAGGTCACGATTGCCTTCATGGAATTCACGGACTTCGGCCTCACCGGGGAAGTAGCTCGCCCACTCGGTGTTGCCTTCGCGGACTTTAACCATGAATGTCGGGAGTTTCCCGGTTTCGGGGTCTCTCTCGGCGAGGTATTCCTCAAAGTCCCCACCGTGCCTACGAATCGCATCGCTGAATTTGGCGAAGCGCTCGAGAAGCTCGAGGATTTCCTTTAGTTGGCTGGAACTGAAGATCTTGCCATCCGCAAGATTTTTGATCTTTACTTCATCTGCACCGATGCCGATGAGGATCTTGTTCAGTTGCGCATCGTCATCGACATATTCCTCGCGCTTCTTGCGTTTGATCAGGTAAAGGGGCGGTTGGGCAATGTAGACTTTGCCTTGTTTAACAAGTTCCACCATGTGCCTGCAGAAAAAAGTGAGCAAAAGCGTGCGAATGTGCGAACCATCGACATCGGCATCTGTCATAATGATGATGCGGCCATAGCGAAGCTTCTCGATATTGAAGCTGCCCTCGCGATCCTTCTCGGTAGCAGCTATGCCGATGCCAGTGCCGATCGCCGTGATGAGGGTCTGGACCTCGGTGTTCTGAAGGACTTTGTCGAGGCGGGCCTTCTCGACATTGATGATTTTGCCTTTGATCGGCAGAATCGCTTGGTATCTCCGGTCGCGGCCCTGCTTCGCGGAGCCTCCGGCTGAGTCACCTTCGACCACATAGAGTTCGGTGAGGTCTGGGTCGCGCTCGGAGCAATCCGCCAGCTTTCCGGGGAGTCCACCGCCTGTGAGCGCCCCCTTGCGCACGGTCTCACGCGCCTTGCGCGCTGCTTCGCGGGCGCGAGCAGCCATGAGGCACTTCTCGATGATACGCTTGCCAACATTCGGATTTTGGTCGAAATGCAGCATGAGGCCTTCGTAGGTGATCGAGCCCACAGTGCCCTCCACCTCGGGAGATATCAGCTTCACCTTGGTCTGGGATTCGAAGCGTGGATCGGGATGCTTCACGCTCACGACAGCGGCCAAGCCTTCAAGAACATCGTTGCCGGTGATGGCAACATCCTTTTCCTTCAGGAGGGAGTTATTCTTGGCATACTGATTGATCGCGCGAGTCAGTGATCCGCGAAAGCCGCTGCTGTGCGTGCCCCCATCTGGATTTGGGACTGCGTTTGTGTAACACAGGAGTTGCTCGTTGTAGGTGTCCGTATAATTCAGGCCGATCTCAACGATCACTTTGTCCCTCGTGCCTTTAATCATGATGGGCTTGGGGTGGACGAGCGTTTTATTCTCAACCAGGCGGTCGACAAACTCCTCCACTCCTCGCGGGTGGAGAATCTGCATGGGTTTGGCCTCCTCTTGGCGTTCATCGAGAAAAGTGAAGGAGAGCGGCGCGTTGATATACGCGAGATCGTTGAGGCGGGTAATGATGCGCTCGGACTTGAATTCGATCGTTTCCTCGAAGATTTCGGAGTCCGGCATGAAGGTGATGAGTGTCCCCGTCTGCTTTGCAGACTTGACCTCGGCGATGACATGCAGCTTCTGCTTGGTTGTTCCGCGCTCGAAAGACATCGCGTGGATTTTTCCATCGCGGGTTACCTCGACCTTAAACCACTCCGAGACAGCATTAACGCACTTCGCTCCCACACCATGTGTGCCGCCGGAGTATTCGTAGTTGCCCTGGCCGTATTTGCCACCCGAGTGCAGGCGGGTCAGCACGAGCTCCACGCCTGGGATGCCTTCCTCTTTGTTAAGGTCCACCGGAATACCTCGCCCGTTATCGCGAATGGAAATCGAGCCGTCGGCATGAATCGTCACATCGATATGGGTGCAGTGGCCTGCTAAAAATTCATCGACCGAGTTGTCAAGAACCTCGCTTACGCAGTGGTGCAGGGCCCTCTCGTCGGTGCCGCCGATATACATGCCAGGCTTTTTGCGAACAGCCTCGAGGCCCTTTAGGGAACTCAGATCGTCGGCTGTGTAGCTGCTCGCTTTGAAGTCCGGTCGGACTTTAGTGGGTTTTTTGGCTTCGGGGGCCGTGGCGTTTTCGTCGGGAATGTTTTCGTCTGGCATCTGATTCAAAAATTATGTCACCTAAGCAGGTAGTGGGACTTCCCATGTCATTACCTCAAGGCACCAACTCGGAGCAATGTTTTTTCCGCAATATTCTGGCGTTTCCCACTGGATAGTGGGATGAGTCCTCCTTCTCTCCACAAGATGTTGGGTAAAATCTGTCCCCTGAAAAAAATGTTTCCCATTCTCCGAGAGGGCGCGTGGATCGTTATTCTTCTCGTGCTCGCATGCGGAGCGTTCACCTGGAACAGGGACTCGGTTTTCTTCGACGACGCGATTTATTTTTTGGATGGGGATTGCTTTTCGCGCATGACACGAGTTCGGATGATCGAGGAAGGGGGACTCCGCTCGATCAGGCATCATGAATGGGAAAATTTCCCCGAGGGAACCACGCCGCATACCACAATGCCGTTGGATGCCTTGATCGCGGGCCTTTCTCAAATTCTGCGTCCTTTTTCTGAGAGGCATCTGGCGTTGGCCGGGGCTTGGATTTCTCCGCTGCTCGGCGTGGGGCTTCTTGTTTTTCTGGCAGTGTGGTCTGCAGCGGCGCGCCTGCCCTATCGTCGTGCGATGCTGCTCTTGGTGGCCGTGTCGCCGATCATCGCGCATGGCTTCCAGCTTGGTCGTCCTGATCATCAATCGCTGCTCATGCTTTTGGTTGGCGTTGCTCTAGCCGCCGAGGTGGAGATATGGAAGGGCAGGGCAAGCGGTTGGCGGTATGCCTCCGCAGGCGCTTGGGCATTGGCTCTGTGGGTTTCGTTGTTCGAACCGCTGATCCTGCTTGGCGTGGTTCTGATCGCAAGATGGTTTTGTCGAGGCCGCCGTGCGCAGGAGGAGGCGACGAACGCAGCAAGCTCGGCTTGGCCTGTGGCGCTCTTCATTGGAATTTTTGCACTCACGCTCTGGATCGATGGATGGCGCGCAGCCGCCTTCCATCCAGCCTTTGCGCGCTGGGCCTTGAATATCGGTGAACTCCGTAGTGCGGGTTGGGGTGGGATTTTTTCTTGGTGCGGATGGCTCCTCGCGGCTGCGCCTGTGCTCTTGGCCTGGCGCTGGATTCGAGGACGGGAAAGGCTCTGCGGATTGTGGCTCGCGCTCTTGATCGCAGCGGCTGGCCTGAGTTTGTATCACGCGCGCTGGGGCTATTTTTTGGCTCTCATCTTTGCAATGAGCCTGCCGTGGGTTTTACCCTCGCTGCGAAAGCCCTGGCTGGCGTGGTTGGTTTTTTTTATCTCACTCTGGCCCGTCGCAGCAGAGTGGGACAGGAGACTGTATCCGGAAGATGAAGCCTTGCGCGCGCGCGTCGAAAATATCGTCGACGCGGTTGCCCTGCGTGAAGCCGCGCTGAGCCTGCGCGAACGCCCAGTAGGCGGCGTCGTGGCTCCATGGTGGTTCTGCCCAGCCATCGTCTGGTGGAGCGGTCAACCATGTGTCGGCGGCACATCCCACCAAAGCCTGCCGGGCATCGTCGAGTCGTGCGAATTTTACATCGGAGAAGAGCCTGATCCGGAATTCCTCCAAAAACGTCAAGTGGTCTATATTTTGGTCTACGAGCCCGACCGCCTCATCTCGAATTCCGAGCAAATCCTCGGTCGGTCAGCTACTGGTCCCACCATTGCCGAGCGTCTTTACGCAACCCGTGAAGGGCCTCCAACCGACCTAAAAAAGATTTTCACAAACCGTTTCTTAAAAGTTTACGAAGTCGCGCCGTAGCAAAAGCGGCTTTGCGATTTCAAAAGATCCGAGAGACCGCGCGTCAGACCGCTGCAACCTGCGTGACAGGCGAGGAATCTCGGCGACTCAGCCTCAAGGCCGCGCAGGCAAGGTCATAATCGCACTGCAATCCCAGAAAAAAGCCTGGCGAAACGCCCAAGGCCCTGCTCAGCAAGATCGAGGTTTCCGCAGTGATCGTCCTTTTGCCGCGAACGATTTCTGAAATGCGCGCCGGCCCGCAACCCATCTGCTGCGCCAGTTCGCGGAGGCTCAATCCCAAGGGTATTAGAAATTCTTCTTGTAGGATTTCCCCGGGGCGGTTTTCAGCAGGACCGAGTGGAATTTGAGGAAGCTTTTTCATGGTTAATGATAATCTACAATCTCGACCAGTGACGGCCCCTCTGGAGTCCACCGGAAGCAAATTCGCCACTGGTCATTGATTCGTATTGAGTATTGCCCTTCTCGGTTGCCTTTGAGCGACTCCAAGCGGTTACCGGGAGGAACACGGAGGTCTGTAATGTTAAGCGCTTGATTGAGCATCTGGAGTTTTCGCAGTGCTGGCTTCTTGATTGTGGAGAATTTGGTGGATTTTCCGACCTGCCAGAGGCGGGCTGTCTCTTTGCAGTAAAAATCCACTATCACGCCCTAAGTGTATCGCTATACGATACGGTTGCCAACAAAAAGTCGTGTGACAATTCCCTCCTTGAGTGGTATCGAAACAAGGCAAGCGGCCTTTAAAAATAGGCCGATCAGCGTCCTCATAGCTCAAGTGGATAGAGCGGGGCTCTCCTAAAGCTCAGATGGTGGTTCGACTCCACCTGGGGACATTTTTTAAAACACATGCAATGAGTAATTCTTTGAAACTCGACATACCGAACCGCGCATTTGGCGGATACATTTTTGATTGCGACGGAACCATCGCCGACAACATGCCGTTGCATTACCGCGCTTGGTCCATGGCCATGGCGGACTTCGGCGGGGAGTATCCCGAGGAGCTTTTTTACGCATGGGGAGGGCGTCCCACGGCCGTCATTGTCGGTCTGCTGAATGAAAAATACGGTCTCGCTTTGGATGTGGACGAGACCGTGCGACGTAAGGAAAAATACTATCTCACTCTCATCCCCGAAGTCGTTCCTTTGCCAGAGGTGCTGGAAATCGTGAAGTCTATGCATGGCATCGTGCCGCTATCCGTGGCTTCAGGCGGTCACCGCGAACTCGTCGAAGCCACGCTCGATGTGTTCGGCATCCGCGACCTGTTCCAAGCGATCGTCTGCGCCGAGGACTACGAACGCGGAAAACCCCATCCCGAACCCTTCCTCCTCGCCGCAAAACTCATGTCCGTCCCGCCCGAAGACTGCGTGGTCTTCGAAGACAGCCCCATCGGCATCGAAGCCGCCAAAGCCGCCAATATGGCCTGGGTCCATGTGCCGGGGCCGATGGAGAGGTGAGAGTTATAAGGAATGAAGTAAATATAAGCTTAAGTTAAAATGGTATCCGATCTTCCTCCTGTAAGCTCATTCAAGTTGCTCATCACTGGGGCAGGAGGAGCAACAGGTTACTGGCTTGGCAAGGAATTAGAAACCTCCAGCAGTAAGTTCATTTTGCTGTTTAAGTCGTTGGGAAGACTGCCAGCTTCACGGGCAGCATGAAGAGGGTATTTGGGAAATCTTAGACGCTTGCGCTCGCGATGAAATTTAATGTGATAATGTCCGGCCTTCTCTTCATTCCAGCCAAGTGTCAGAGTTTCGCAGGCCCGACGAAATAATTACAGACGCTAAAAATGAAACAAGGTGCATTGCTAAAAATTTTAAAAAGATATGATTGGCTGCTTCCATCTTTTATTCTTTTAGCTGTTAATAATATAGTATTTTATTTTAAGAGGCCAGAGCTTGGTTTTAGTCTTGTTGATTACTCATCTAGCATTATCTTAAGTATTTTATTTTGGGGATGGCTTTACTCTTTAGGGTCAATTTTCCCAGAAAGAATATCACATTCTACCAAGGTAGCTGCAGTCTTTTTATTCGGCTTGTTATCTTCTGTAAACTATCTCGTATACATTGAGTTTGGACAGTTCATATCATTTGCGATGATTTGTTTTTTGAATAAATATCCGGATTACTATAAATCTTTTGCTCTATTATATCTTAAAGAATATTGGTTTTTATTTCCGATTTTTTCAGGGCCTATTATGTTTTTTTGGCTACAAAAATCAAATCAAGCCCGTAAAAATAATAGTATAATTTATTTCTGTTTAATAACGCCAATTATCTTTTTTTTGACTTTTAAGTATTCTAATATACTTATTAATAAAAACATTCTAATGCCAGATATTACGACACTAATTTCATCGGTAAAATACTTGACAAAAAATGAAACCCAAGGATCACAATCCGAAAAACTAGAAAGAGAAAAATTAGCAATAAAGCAAACGCAGTATAAAATGCCGGATGTTTATATTATTATGAATGAATCTCTTGGAAGAAAAATATTTAGATTCGATAATTCTGAAATTTATAATTCATCTATGCCTTTTCTAATGGATTTTGTGAACAAAAATTCAAATGAATGGTTCACATTTAACAACTCACTTTCGAGTAGCACTGCCACGGATGTAAGCATTCCGTCTTTTGCAACCGGACTTTCTCCAACTGCTGAGAAATCCCTTTATTACAAAATGCCACTAATCTGGAATTTTCTAGAAGCATTATGTCCTAAATATTACACCATTTTTTCCTCTCCTGTTGACTTCAAGTGGGCGAACTTAGAGAAATTTTTAGATTTAAATAAGTTTGATAAATACATACAAGCCAAAAATCTTCCTGGAAGCATAATCAATGACCTTGGAAAGGACGAGTTTTATTCAGCTCAGGCATTTGCAAATGCAATTAAAGAAGTGCCTCCAAATCAACCAATTTTTGGATTTTACTTTTCAAACTCACTACATTCACCTTTTCAAAATTCCTCCGTATATTTTAACAGCATCAGTACCAGCACTAACTCTAATTCAACAAGATTCAGTGCTGCGCAAAAAATATTAGACTATGCTATCAAGGATATTATTAATTCTATTATTGATACTGGGAGGATTAATAATTCTTTAATTTTTATAATAGGTGACCATGGAGAAACCGATAAACCACATGCATCCGGCCATCGCCTGTATTCATTCAGGGAAGAGTATTGGTCTTCACTATTATTAGTTTATGCATCTAAAAGCATTCAAAACCAATATAAAGAAGAATTCAAATACATGCGATCTAACGCGAATTCCTTAGTCAGCACACTTGATATTTATCCCTCACTTATTGATTTGTTCTGTGCTAATGAAAATCTCAGCTGGTTAAAAAACAACCTAAATGGGTTGTCGCTATTCCAAACAATACCAAATGACAGAATTCTTATTGGTCTTAGCACGAATTGTCTAAGGTCATGGCCTCAAGAGGGCTTTGGTATTGCAAAAGGACATTCTAGGATGATATATGATAATGTTAATGGCTTTTTCTTATATGACTTAAAATCTGATCAAAATCAGCAAAATGATATCATTAATTTTATGCAAATAAATGAAAAGGAGGATTACATAAAAGTAATTAAAAAAAATAATGAAATTTTAAGAGTCTTATCAACAAATGCTGAACTAAAATAAATACTTTTTAAAAACATATATAGAAATTCTGGTTCTTCGTCATTTTCACTGGGAGGTTTCTCAAATTTTTCATCATAAGAAGTCATGCCATTCGCTGAATCGCGAAGGCTGGATCTCTTTCCCCGCAGTAAAGAGAACCCCAAGTTTTCTCAAGACCCCTCCAGTCTCCGGCCTATGCCAAGCGGAAAAGCAGAGGGCGAGGCCAAGCTTTTTGCCCCAGAGAGGGGAGCAAAATGAAGCTTGAGGGGTATGTGCAGGCAAGTTTTTCCAGCACTCCAGCGCAGTCAAAGGTTCCTATTTCATTCCGCGAAGATAAAATCTGTTTCATGACCGAGGATTATTCTCTCTGGCCTTTGCTTGAATTGCCACGCAATGTATGGTCGATTGTTAATTGTAAAAACAGCATTTCAAACGATTCCATTCAAGATCTCTACGGCTTCATCTCGAATGTGCTGCTTGGAGGGTGGAGTTACTTAGAACTTTTTTATCCTTTCTCGGTTTTTCCCTTTGACTTCGCAAGGTATCGAGGAAAGTCTGCATCTTTTGGAGAAAAGGCTTTTGCTTCCAATCAGCCTCCTTCTTGCCAAGGCGAGAAAATTTCTCACTTAGTGGTCGACTCATCTCAGTCACGTTCATGAGGTCCAAATTCACTCCGAGTTTTTTTTAGGAGCGAAAAATATTGCAGTAGGGCGTTTCAAACTTTACCATCAACGAATAAGAAATTGGTTTATCGGCTGTTTTTTTTCGGGGCAGTTAGCTCAGCGGTAGAGCGGTAGTTTTACACACTATTGGTCGGGGGTTCGATCCCCTCACTGCCCATTTTTTATTTGCGTGTTGGCTTATGGCGGTTTCGGAATATTCGCCCTTTTCACAAGCAGAGTTTCTTGACTTGCGAAAATTTCCGGCGCACCTTTTTTCCAGAATGAACGCTATTGCCAGTCTCAAATCCTTGCGCGAAGCGGGACTCAGCGAAACTCAAGCAGAAGCAATTGTAACTGTGGTTGAGAAACGTGAGGGCGACCTTGTTACGAAGGAATACCTCGACCACACGATTCGAGCCGAAATTTCCGAATTGGAAAATCGCGTTACTCAAAAACTCATTACTCTTGGAATAACTATTACCGGGATGGTGCTGGCTGGAGTTTATTTCATGCTCAATTACGCTAAGCAGTAAAAATGGGTTCAACCAAACCCGAAATCCGCCGTTCGCTTCCGAAGTGGGGTGATGTGGAGGTCTGAAGACCGCGCACAGAGCGCTTTAAAACGGGATCGAGAGGGAAGCGCGCCCGGCTGGGATCGAACCAGCGACCATCGGTTTAGAAGACCGGTGCTCTATCCACTGAGCTACGGGCGCAATTGGCGTGTGGCGGCGCGGGGCCGTTGGGATGTTGTTAGCATGAGGCGGCGGGGGCGGCAAGTGCGGCACGATTTTCGCGGTGGCTTGGAACGTTGGATTGGATAGGGTGCGGGGATGACTGAGATGGATGAGTGGCGGCGCGCGGAGCGAATTTGGACGCGGGCGGATTGGATGGTCGGAGTCGTCGCGGCCTTTGTCGTGGGGGTTGTTTATTTTTGGACAGCGGCTCCGAATGTGACGCTGTTGGACTCGGGGGAGTTTGTGGTGGCGGCGCAGCATTTCGGTGTGCCGCATCCGACGGGATATCCGCTCTGGACGCTGTTGGCTTGGCTTTTCCAGCTTTTGCCATTTGGAAATGCGGCGTGGGAGATCAATTTGTTCAGCGGCTTTTGCGGGGCGCTGGCGACTGGGTTGGTGGCGATGCTTTTTTCGAGTTCCATGCGATGGATGATGGGCGGGCAGGTGGCGTGTTGGCGCGGCTTGAACGCGGTGGTTTCGCTGACAGTGGCTTTGCTTTTCGCGTTCAGTGCTTCGATGTGGTCGCAGGCGGTGATCGCGGAGGTTTACACGCTGCATGCGCTGCTGATCGGGTTTTATCTGACTTCGCTGTATGTATGGTTGCGGCGTCCGGGGAGTCTGTGGTTGCTGATGCTGCCTTTTTTTCTGCTGGCGTTGTCGTTCAGCAATCACCAACTCAGCGTTGCGCTCGCTCCATTGCCTTTTTTGGCGGTGCTGCTCGTGCGGCGTGGGGTTTTTTGGGATTTGGTGGTGGCGGGGGCGATGACGGTGCTGGTGGCGTATTTGGGGTTTGCGATCCTCTCGGGTGAGGCTCCGGTGCTGAAGACGGCGATCCGTTTTTTTTATTGTGTGATGGCTGGCTTTGTCTTGTTGGTGGTGGTGCGGCGGATGCGGGTGGAGTGGCGGTTGATAGCTTATCTCCCTTTTGTGGCGGCCCTCGGATTGCTGCCGTATGCCTACATGCCTCTGGCTTCTTCGACGAATCCACCGATGAACTGGGCCTACACAAGCACGCCGGAGGGGTTCTTTTTTTCGTTCAATCGCTCGCAATACGGCGGAAGTCTCACTCAGCAGAGTCTGAGATCGCTGGGTAAGCTGATGGGGACTTCGCCTGGTTCCTCAGGTCAAAATGCAGCGTCAGAGCCTGTCATGGCTCCGCCCGCCAAGGGTTTGCTGGCGCAGTTGCAGGAGTGGATTGGATTTTTCTGGATGCAGCTGGGGAGGAGCTTCACGCCGCTTGGAGTGCTTGCCTATTTCGCTGCTTTGCTTGTGGTCTTGCGGTTGAAGGATGTTGCCGCCCGGACTTGGATTTATGTGCTGGAAATTGCGTTTGTGCTGGCAGCGATATTGCAACCTGTGGCGGATGGGGCGCAGACGGATGTAGGCGGGTGGTGGCTGCAGATGCCTTATCACACCTACACGAACTTGATTTTCGCTTTGCTCGCAGGCTTGGGATTTATGGCGGGAGCCTTGTGGTTTTGCGCCCGGGCGCCGAGGTTGGCTTGGATGCGCTACGGCCTGGTGGCGCTGCCACTCTGGCCTTTGTTTTTCAACTACGATGGGTGTAGCCAGCGCGGGCGGTGGTTTGGGTGGGATTTCGGGCACGACATGCTGAAAGACCTGCCGAAAGGGAGTGTGGTATTCGGGGGGACAGATCCCGGACGCTTCGTGCCGACCTATATGATTCTGGGCGAGAGTACCCAGTCGCCGGGGGTGAAACGGGATCCAGAATTCGACAGGAGGGATTTGTATATCATCACCCAAAATGGGGTGGGGGAGCCTCTTTATCGCAAGTATCTGGCAGATCATTACGGTGCGGAGCGGCCGCAGCCGAAAAATGCCTTTGAACGCTGGCTCGGACGGGCGGAGGCTTATCCAGAGAAGCCGCTTGTTTTTCCAACGGAGCAGGAAATCAATGATGCCGTTACAAAGGAGATGGAAGCGTCGATGGCGAAGGGAGCGATGGACCCGTCCCTACCGCACAGCGTGGTAACGAGACTCATCTGGGAAAAAAACCGCGACGCGCATGAGTTTTTTGTGGAGGAGAGTTTTCCCATGGAGTGGTCTTACGATCACGCTGAACCACACGGTTTGGTTTATCGCATCAACAGGGAGCCACTGAAGGAAATCACGCCTGACCTCGTGCGGAAGGATTTTGAGTTTTGGAACGCCTATGTGAGGAAGCTTAGGGGCAATCCCGAATATGCTAAAGACTACGATGCCCAACGTTCGTTCTCAAAGCTCCGGGCCTCGACAGGAAATCTCTATCGCCATCGCAAAATGGATGCCGAGGCGGAGCGTGCTTATCGACAGGCGCTCGAACTCTGGCAGGGCAACGGCGAGAGCCTGAATGCACTCAATAGCATGCTTTGGGATCGTGGTGACTTCGATGGTGTGCTGGCCATGCTTCAGCCGGCGTTGGAGGCTGATCCAAACAATATTGGTCTTTGGCACATGTATTTCCTGGCGGAGAAGCGCAAGGAACTTCAGGGAGCGATTGCGCTTGCGGAGGAAGCCGTGGCCAAGAATTCCGCGAGCGCGCCCGATGTGCAGAAGCTTCTCGAACTCTACGCATCCGCCGGGGATACGAATAAAGTCTCCAAGCTCCTGGAAAAATCGATTCCTGAACTCGCAAAAGATTCTGCCTTTTTAAGGTTCGCCGCAGAATACGGCGAGGCAGGCGGTCTGCCTGAATCGGAGCTTGCTGCCGCAACCGAGCTGGTGGCTGTGGAGCCTGAGATCGCTGAGAATCAACTCGCTCTTGCGCGTGCGGCCCTGCGTAACCGCAAGAAGGATGTGTTTTATTCCGCAGCACGCATAGCCGTTGAGAAAGGCGGATTGCCCATGCGCGAGGTTTTGGCGAAATCTTCGGAGTTTGATGCGGTGAGGAGTGAGCCCGAGTTTGAAGCCATACTTGGTCGGTAGGTTCAAATTTGCGCGAAAGCTCGAAGCAGAAGTTCAAGCAGTTCTCTGGCCATCGCGTGGCCGGCTGCGCTTACATCCTCGTGCGAGAGCGTGGCTGGAGATAGGCCAGCGGCCCAGTTTGTGAGGCAGGAGAAGCCCGCGACCTCCATGCCGAGGGCGCGTGCTTGGATGGCTTCGGGAACGGTGGACATCCCCACGGCATCGGCTCCTATCGCTTGAAGCATTCGGGTTTCGGCAGGTGTTTCAAATTGCGGGCCGGGCATTGCGGCGTAAATGCCTTCATGTAAGGTGAAGCTGGCATCTTTAGCGACATCTTGAAAAATGCGGCGTACGCGTTTGCTGTAAACCTCTGACATATCGATGAAGTCCAGGCCGCCGCGCAGAGGCGAGGTGCCGAGCAGATTGATGTGGTCACCGAGCATCATCCAGGTGCCTAGTTCGTAGGCTTTGTTAATCGCGCCAGCGGCATTCGTGAGGAGAAGTTTTTTGATGCCGATGGAGTGCATGAGTTGGATGCTTCTCACGACATCTTGAACGCTCCATCCCTCATACAAGTGCACTCGACCCTGCGCGATGAGGAGCGGGCGGTCTCCAAGCTGCGTGACGAGGAATCTCCCAGCGTGACCGGGTACTTCAGAAGTCAGTAGGCCCTCGATTGCTCCGTATTCAATCGTGGAAATCTCCGGAAGGCTGTTTGCAAATAGGCCCAACCCTGAGCCGACCACAATCGCCGTCTCCGCTCCACAGTCCACGAGCTGGGGCGGAATTTTTATGGCATCAGCGTGCTCCGATTCCGAGCAGCACGCTTGGGATAGTTCTGAAGATGATGTAGGCGTCGAGGAAGAGGGACCAATTGTCGATGTATTCGAGGTCCATCCGCACCCAGTCGGAGAAATCCACCACCGTGTTGCGGCCTCTGATTTGCCAAAGACAGGTCAGTCCCGGCTTCATGCTGAGTCGCCGACGATGGACTGTATGTTCAAACTTTTCCACTTCGTAAATCGGCAGCGGACGGGGGCCGACGAGACTCATCTGGCCACGCAGCACATTCACAAGCTGAGGCAACTCATCGATGCTCGCGCGGCGCAGGATGCGGCCAAGAGGTGTGATCCTCGGGTCATCCTGCATTTTAAAAACAGGTCCCTTCATTTCATTGAAAGTCTGCAGTTCGGCTTTCTGCTGCTCTGCGTCCGCGCGCATAGTGCGGAATTTCCACATTTCAAATGATTCGCCATGAAGGCCCGCCCGGCGCTGGCGGAACAAGGCCGGCCCCGGTGAGGTGATCTTGATGGCTGCCGCTACGACAAGCAGGAGAGGGGCAAGAAGGAATAATCCAATGAAGGCTCCAACTCGGTCTATGAGGTTTTTAAAAAAGAGACCCCACTGGGCCGAAGGCTTGCTTCGGAAGACGATCATCGAGCGCATGCCAAGTGAGGAGAATGCTGGCTTCGCAATCGATGTCGGAATGAATTCCGTGCTCAACCAAGCGTCGACGCCCTCGGCTTCGCAGGCTTCTATGGCGCTTTGGGCTTTGCCCAAATCCATGTTTTTGAAGGCGAGAATTACGCGTCCCACCGAGTGCCTGTGCAGGGAGGACACAAAGTCTTCGATAGCTCGTGTAGAAAGATCGATTCGATCCACGACAAGCATCTCCATTTTTTGAACTGGTGTGAAGCTTGCGACCATTGCGTCCATACACGCCGGCTCGCCGGCCAGAATGATGCGCTCGCCGATGTTGCCAGCCCGCACTCTGCGATGGTAATTCGCGATTTCCAACTGCTCGCGAAGGAGCAAAACGCAGGGCGCAAACAGCACAAATAAAATCAGCACCGAGCGGCTGGGCACTTCCAGTCTGAGGAAGATCACAGATGCTCCGAGAAGGACGAACAGCCATATTCCCGCCGTGGTGATTTTTTGCATCGAGCGCCATGCAGTTTTTTCCTGCGGATGATTATAAAAGCTCTGCGATTCCAGCAAAAACGGCGCGAAGGGGATAATGATCGCAAGCATCCAGACGAAGCTCGAGAATGGGTCGATCTCCACGATGCGGTCCAAGACAACCACTCGGTTGTAACGCAAGAAATGAGCGAACCAAAATGTGAGGCCTAGAAGAGCGGCGTCGCACACCTTGAGGAGTTGCAGATTGATTTCGTTGCGTTGAACAAGCATGAAGGAAAAATGTCAACCAAGCCTCACGGCGCTGGCCAGTTCGCAACAGATACCGCTGCCAAATCGAAACGCAACGCCATACTTTCCATTTTCAAGCCCGGCTCGGTGGTGGGGATTGTCGATTCGGTTGAGGCTGCCCGCAAAGCCGCGCGTTTGCCTGATGGCGCGGTCGATTTTCTCGAGTGGCGTGCCGATTATCTGGGATGTGCGATTCCCAACGCGAAATTTCCATGGATCATCACTGCCCGTCATCCCATGGAGGGTGGCAAAAACTCGATGTCGTCCGCCGCTCGGCGAGATGCGCTCTCGTCACTGCTCCCGGTGGCTGCCATCGTGGATATCGAAGTTCGCTCGCTTGTTTCCCTGCGCAGGGTTGTTCATCAAGCCAAAGACTCCCGCATGCCTGTGCTCGCCTCATTTCACGATTTCAAAAAAACACCATCCGCAGCGCGCTTGAGGGAAGTCATCCGTCAGGCAGAAGACCACGGCGCCAACGCCATAAAAATCGCAACCCACACCACCAGCCCAGCTGATGTCGCCCGCTTGCTGGATTTGTTTTCGACATCCCGCCTGCCTCTGGCAGCCATGGGCATGGGCCTGCTGGGAATGGCCTCGCGGATCCTCTTTGCGAATTGCGGTTCGGTGTTGAACTACGGTTGGCTGCACGCCCCGAATGTGCCGGGTCAGTGGGCTGCAAGGGAATTGCGTGAAGTTTTGCGCCAGTGTGCCGGGCAAGATCGGAATTGACAAAATCTCCGCCCCAGTCGAAAAAAACTATTCTCATGGTAAATTCACTATGGGTCTTAAGTGGTGGTCGTAGCTCAATGGCAGAGCTCCAGGTTGTGGTCCTGGCTGTTGCGGGTTCGAGTCCCGTCGATCACCCCATTTCCCCCTCAAGTTGAATTATTCGCGTGATCCCGTCGCGTCGTTCTGGTTTTTTGGGAACGACAATGGCCAGCAATTTTGGAACTTTATTTCGTATCTCCACCTGGGGTGAGTCCCATGGTGGTGGTGTGGGGGTGGTGATCGATGGGTGCCCCCCGCGTCTGCCACTCTCCGAGTCGGACATCCAGCCGGAGCTCGACCGACGCCGTCCAGGGCAAAGTGACATCGTCACGCCGCGCAAGGAGGAGGACACCTGCAAAATCCTCTCCGGCGTTTTTCGAGGAGTGACGCTCGGCACGCCGATTTCGATTTTTGTGCCAAACACCGATGCCCGCCCGGAAGCCTACAGCGAGATGCAGACGCATTTCCGGCCATCGCACGCCGATTTCACCTACCAGTCGAAATACGGAGTCCGCAACTGGGAGGGTGGGGGACGCTCCTCGGCAAGGGAGACTATTGGCCGTGTCGCTGCGGCGGCTGTCGCCAAGAAAGTGTTGAAGGTTCTTTTTCCGGACATCGAGATTCTCGCGTGGGTCTCGCGCATTCACGATATTGAGTCGCAGGTCGATTCCGCCTCGGTCAGCATGGCGGCTATCGAATCAAATGCCGTCCGCTGCCCGGATGCGCAGGCTGCCGAAGCCATGATTACCCGCATCAAAAAAATCCGCAGCGAGGGGAACAGCGTAGGTGGTTTGATCGATGCCACGGTGCGTGGAATGCCCGTCGGTCTGGGCGAGCCAGTCTTCGACCGTCTGGAAGCTGACCTCGCGAAGGCCATGCTCAGCCTGCCGGCAACGAAAGGCTTTGAGGTGGGCTCAGGCTTCGCAGGGACGCTTCTCACCGGGCTTGAGCACAATGACCCCTATGAAATCCGGGATGGAGCGGTTCATACCACTTCAAACCGTTCCGGCGGCGTGCAAGGCGGCATCAGCAACGGCGAGCCGCTCCTTTTCCGTGTCGCATTCAAGCCGACGGCCACGATTTCCAAGCCGCAGGCGACCGTGACCAGCTCCGGCGAAGCGTCCACGCTGGCTGCGCGCGGACGCCATGACCCATGCGTTTTGCCCCGTGCGGTGGTAATGGTTGAGGCCATGACCGCTCTGGTGCTTGTGGATCACGCCCTACGCCAACGCGCCCAGGATTGCCTGCCGAGGTAGCTCTCAAGGCATGTCCGACCTCGGCTCTCCATTTTGGCAGAATGTCCTGCTCTACAGTGCGGTCGTTTTCATGCTTTGGGAAATCTACGTCGGCTGGCGGCGCGGGCTCATCCGCGGGGGGCTGCACTTCGGCGCCTTTGTGGCATCCGGTCTTCTTGGCATGCTCGTCGGCCAGACGGTCGGCGCTGTCGTGGGCCTCGTCTTGCCAGGGATGGCATTTCTCGCGGGCTTGATTGCCGGAGCGGCTGTTGCCCTCGTCACATTGGGCGTGTGCCTTTTTCTTGGAGCGGTTCTTTTCAAACGCACCTCGCAACAGCCTCCCGGCCTTGTCCGGTGCACCTTTGGAGCAGGCGGCGCCTTTTTCGGTCTTCTCACGGGCCTCTTTATTCTCTGGGGCGCAGTTTCGATCATTCGCACCTCCGGAGCCGTGGCAAAATCCGGCATGGCTGGGCAAAAATCCCAAGACGCTCCGGCTTCGGCCCGCACATTTGCCATGCTCAAGGATTCCCTCGAAATGGGCCCCATCGGCGAGATTGTGGAGTCTGTCGATATTCTTCCTTCGCAGGCCTACGAGAATATTACGCGCATCGGGCAGTTGACGAAAAACCAAGACGCTATGATTCGTTTTCTCGATTATCCGGGCGTTCAGGAAATCATCACTCACCCGCGCATTCAGGCGTTAATGGAGGATCCCGTCGTCGTGCAATCGGCGGAGAATAAAAACTTCCTCGCGCTCATTCAAAGTCGCTCCGTTCTGAATGCCGCTACCGATCCTTCGTTACAGAAGCTCATCATGTCGATCGACCTTGAAAAAGCGCTCGATTACGCCATGCCGTCCAAGCAAAATCCCAGCTCTCCGACAAAGACACCATGACAGATTACATCGCTACTATCGGCCTCGAAGTTCACGTCCAGCTCAAGACCCGCAGCAAAATGTTTTGCTCCTGCGCGGTGGAATACGGTGCCGAGCCGAATACCAATGTCTGCCCGGTCTGCCTCGGCATGCCCGGTGCCCTTCCTGTCATGAACGAAGAGGCTCTCAAGCTTACCGCGCTCGCTGGCCTTATGCTGGGGTGCGAGATCGGACCGGTCTGCAAGTTCGACCGCAAAAACTATTTCTATCCTGACATGCCGAAGAACTACCAGATCAGCCAATACGATCTGCCCTTCTGCCTCGGCGGCACTGTTCCCCTCCACGATCTCGCTTATCCGAAGGACGCCCAGAAAAGTATCGCCACAAAGGATAAAAATATCCGCCTCGTCCGCATCCATCTCGAGGAGGATGTCGCCAAGAGTTTCCACATGGAAACGGCTACCGGCATCGACTTCAACCGCGCCGGCACGCCGCTTCTTGAAATCGTCGGCGAGCCTGATATTTCCTCGCCCGAAGAGGCATTCGCCTACCTCACCGTTCTCCATCAAGTCATGATTTACGGCGGCATCAGCGATGCCGACATGGAGAAGGGGCAACTCCGCTGCGATGTGAACGTGTCGGTCCGTCCTGTCGGCACCGAAAAGTACGGCACGAAGATCGAAGTGAAAAATCTCAACTCCATCTCCGGCGTTCGCCGCGCCTTGGCCTTCGAGATTCCCCGCCAGATCGAAGCTCTTCGCGGTGGCGCCACTCTTCAGCAAGAAACCCGCCGCTGGGATGACGCCCGCGGCGAGACGACCCTCATGCGCATCAAGGAGAGCGCGCACGACTACCGCTACTTCCCCGATCCCGATCTTTTGCCTGTCAAAACCGCCTCGCTCGTCGAAGCCGCCCGCGCGCGCAAGCCCGAGCTCCCTTGGGAAAAACGCGCCCGCTTCGTCAGCGAGTTCGGCGTCAGCGATTACGATGCCTCCGTGCTGGCGAACGACCTCGCACTCGCTTCTTATTTCGAGACAGCCGCGCGCGGCGCCAAGAAGCCCAAGAATGTCGCCAACTGGATTCTCAACGACCTACAGAGCGCCATCTCATCAGCGTCCGTCGGCATCGCCGAGTGCCCAGTCGCGCCGCACGCCCTCGACGAACTCGTGAACCTCATCGACGCCGGCGCTATCAATTCCAAACAGGGCAAGGAAGTCTTCGCCGAGATGTTCACCTCGGGAAAATCAGCCGCCACCATCGTCGAGGAAAAAGGCCTCAAGCAGGAGAGCGACTCCGGCGCGATCGAGGTCTTCGTCGATCAAGCCATCGCCGCCAACCCCGGCCCCGTAGCCGATTTCAAGGCAGGCAAAGTCTCCGCCCTGAATTTCCTCAAGGGCCAAGTCATGAAACTCTCCAAAGGCAAAGCCAACCCCGCCCTCGCCGGCGAGATTCTGGAGAAAAAACTCTCGTGTTAAAAAAGGGGGGTGCGTCCGTCCCTGGCGCATGCACGCTGGATTTTGAAACAACCAGAGGCTGGAGTTTTCAGTTTTCAGTTTTCAGTGTCGCCGCAACCGCCTCATCGCTGCCTTCGCTCGCAGGATGGGTGTTCACAGCCCTTTCCCATGCTTGATCAATGGACAGCTTGGACGCGCGAAGCGATGGTCTGGATCGAACAGACCGGTCCCGTCGGCTGGATTTTGTTTGTCATCCTCTACACGCTCTCCTGTGTGCTGTTCCTGCCCGGCTCCGTGCTGAGCTTCGGCGCTGGTGCGGTGTATGGATTCTGGGGTGGCACGCTGCTCGTCTCGGTGGCCTCGGTTGGCGGCGCGCTGGCAAACTTCCTCTCCACCCGCTACCTCCTGCGAGGCTGGATGGAACGCCGCTTCGCCAAGAGCAAAAAATTTCAGGCCCTGAATCATGTCGCCACCAAAGACGCCTGGCGAATGATCATCCTCACCCGCATTTCACCCATCTTGCCGCACAGCCTCGTGAGCTGTGCCTTAGGCCTCTCCCGAATCAATTTCTGGCGCTACATCCTTGCCTCGTGGGTCGGTTTCATGCCGATCAGCGCTGCCTACGCCTATAGCGGGGCCGTCATCGGCGCTGCTGCCAAAGGCGGCATCCATCAAGGCCCCTGGGCCTGGGCATTCTACTCCCTCGAGCTTGCCTTTACTATTGTCGTCACCATCTGGATCACCCGCGCAGCACAAAAAGCCCTCCGCGCTGTGGCCCCCGAAGTTATCACCGACGAAAAAGACAACGCCTCCTAAAAAGCGCGCCAATTTTTTGTTCAAAACTTCTTGAACAAATTTGCAGCTGGGCGAAGCTATCGCGTGTCTCCCCCGCCCATGAGGCTTGCGGAAACCTCCATTTCAACCAAGCAAATGGTAAATTCCCCGACATTTACCAAGGGCGGTAGCCCGCGCTCAAATACTGCCCCATCTGCACGGAGTGCGGATCTCCAGACACTTCAGCCTTCTCCGCTCAGTGCCTTTCAGCTCGAGTCCGTAGCTCTCTTTATTCACATCTTCGGAGCCCTCTCGCTGCCACGCTCCATCGGCGAAATTTACGGCCTTCTTTTTAGCACGCCGGAACCTCTCTCTCTTGACGATGTGCAGACCCGCCTGCAGCTCAGTCGTGGATCCGCTAGTGAAGGCCTGCGCTGGCTCCGCTCACTCGGCGCTGTGAACCAAGTTTACCTGCCCGGCATCCGCAAAGAGCACTTCATTGCCGAGACCAGTCTACGCAAACTCGCCAGCGGCTACCTCCGCGACCGCATCGACCCGCACCTCGAAAACGGCCCGAACCGCCTCAGCGTCCTCGAGTCCAGCATCGACCCCGCCTCACCCTCGGCTCACTTCGAAAAGTCCCGTCTCGGCCAAATCTCCGGCTGGTATAAATTTTTTGGCAAAGTCCTCCCCCTCATCAAAGCTCTCGCCGGAAAATTTTGAGCAATATGAGTGAGTTGCGTTTTATTGAGCGAAAAAAAAGTGCGCGAGAGAGTTCAACAGATTTCTTGAGGCAATCGAGCTTGAGAAGACCGATATCGTCCGCGATGCCATCATTCAGCGGTTCGAATTTCAGTCTGTTTGGAAAACCATGCAACTTTACTTGGAACACCAAGGCCATGAGTGCCCCGGTTTCCGCACCGTGATTCGGAAGGCTTTTGCCGTAGGACTTATAGAATCCGAAGAAGAGGCGGATCTATGGTTTCGGATTATTGAAGACCGCAACCTCACGACTCATGCCTACGATGAGGAATTGTCCGACCGCATTTACAACCATATTCTGTCATGGCATGCTCGATTGCTTTGTGGGATGGTGGAAAAATTGCAAAAATTGAAATGGGTCGGCCTATAAATTCGGCAATGAGGGAGAAAGATATCAAGACTCTTCAAAATCTCTTTTCGAAACTTCCATTTGTGCGTGATGTGAAAGTATTTGGTTCCCGTGCATTAGGATATCCCAGAAGAGGTTCTGATCTTGATTTGGCGATTGATGCTCCTGAGGCTACGCCAGAGCAGTGGCCAACCCTTCGTGAAGAACTTGAAAAGGCCCCGTTGGTCTTTGATGTGGATTTGGTTCGTTTGGACAAAAATATGTCAGATCCACTTGTTTCGAAGATAATTTCAGAAGGGATAACGCTTTATCAGCGATCCAACGACTTCGGCGAACCTGTTACGGCTTGATTTCGCGATTTCTTAACCGCCGCACATTGCTCCTTGCTCCACTAATGATCATGTCTTCACCCTCGAATACAGAAAACGAAAAATGGGACATGGTGCTCAATTCCAATACGCATTGGTGGGATCTGCAGCTCCGAGATGTCTGGCACTACCGAGACCTGCTTTGGATGTTCGTGCGGCGCGACTTTGTTTCCGTTTACAAGCAAACCATCCTCGGCCCGCTTTGGTTTTTTGTCCAACCCATCCTGACCACGCTGATTTTCACGGTTATCTTCAGTGGTCTGGCCAA
>JBILBH010000028.1:0-36288 GCA_044353785.1 Terrimicrobiaceae bacterium | reverse complement strand
TGGGATGACGCTCAAGCAGTCCTCTCGCTTATTGGTCGCCCATGGCTGCAGTCTCAAGCAAACGCTACTGCGAAAATTTAGCCGTCGGGTTATCTTGAAGAGATAATATTATACGACGAAGAAAATCCGAAGCACTTGATATTATGTAACAAATAACTTGCAAAATCCGAAATTAAAAGCGGCCAAACTTTGCAAAAAGCGATGGGAAATCGAATTATTTTTTAAATGGATCAAAGGCAACTTGGAAACCAAGCATTACTAAGAGACGAGCGCTGATGCGGTGAAGACGCCTATTTGGATAGCACTCTCGCTCTATTTGATGGATTCAATTCTTCACAGAAGCCTAAAACTGCATGGAAGCCTTCGCATTATTTTGCAGATTTCGAGTGTTCACCCGTTTGCAAAAACGCCTTTACATGGTTTACTTAAGAAAAGAGTTTCAGAAATTTCGGATTTTTTAAATTAAAAACCTAGTGCTGTTTGACTTATAACCGGACGCTAGTGAAACGCCCTGTAAAAAAGCCGCCATTGTAAAAAAGACGCTTGCCAATTAGAAATCTCAAGATTAAAAATCAAGGAATGGCCTCTTTGATACTAATCACTAAGGGTATGGAGCGGGTAGTATGTCCTTTGGGTAATGCAATAATGCTCATTGGCCGAGATCCCAGCTCAGGAATATTCCTGCAAGCCGATGAGGTCTCCATGAACCATGCTTCAATTGTTTTTCAAAATGGTCAGTATCTCGTTCGAGATAATGGTTCGCGAAATGGCACATTCGTAAACGGAGAGAAAACAACGAATCGAGTTCTTGCCCACAATGATCAAATCGTCTTCGGCCCTTACGCGTTTCTGGTTGATTTGCAATCCCAGTCTGATGTCAAATCCAAGATTGGTTTCAGCAATGTGCGCATGGCACGCGGAGGACAGAGTTACCGGAGTTCTGTGACCTTACCTCAGCCTAAAGGAGCTAAAAAATCCGAAACCGTGCATGTGATGATGTCGGGAAAAGTCTCCAATCCCAAACTTCAGGAATCGAGAAAGGGAATTTGGAATAGGACAATTCTTTTTGGATTTGCCGCGACATCCGTCTTGGCAATTGTAGCGAGTTCGGCCTGGTATGACGAGAGTCAACTCAGCGCTTCGACTTTTAAGAAACAACAGCAAGCGGAAGCAAAAATTAGCGAACTATCATCCGGTCTTGCTAAAGGAGCCGAGGAAATCCTTTCCCTGAAGCATAAGCTAGAGGCTGCAAATAATAAACTGGAGCAGGCGAATACCGAGGTTAAAAAGCTGCAATCAAGCGTAACGCCGCCCTCCGAAACCACATCGCTTGATGAGCAACCTACCACAGAAACCACATCGGTTGCCGCGCAACCTAACCTTAACCCTGATCCAGTTTCAATTGACCATGCAGCCTCAGCAGCCATGTTCGGTATCGAACCTTTCCAACCTGATCCCCTGCTCCCCTCTCCTTCGGAGGTGACATTACGAAGCGAGACTTCTATTCCTGTGAATCTGGGGCCGAACGTAAAAGCTTCAAGAAAAGTGCCCTCAGGGAAATCTTTTTCCGTCAAGTCCTCTAGTGAGGATTCCGTTGAGATCGATTTTGGCGGCCACACAGTCTCTTTGCGCAAAGATCAGACCGATTTCACAGATAAACTTGATGCCGCCAATGCTCAAGTTAATCAAGCAAATACCCGTAAATATGAGGAATGGAAAATTCGTGTCGAAACTGCGCTTAAGGCGCACAATGAGGACAACGCTTTGCAATCCAGTCTTGAAGCCGAAAAGCAACTCATTTCTGTCATCGTAGAAAGCTCTTTCCCCGAGGGAATAATGGGCAGAACTCGGAATGGCTCCATGGCCTACCTCACAGGGATCAACTCCTCGCTTGCGATCGGAGAGAAATGGAAAGGAGAAGCATATCCAATGGGACTCTATATTTCTTCACCAAATTCCAACGTAAAGTATCGTCATTACACCGCTAGTCTCGAAGAGTTTAAGAATTTTATAAAATCCGGAAGGCCTGAAATTTCTTCAACTTTTATCGAGCCTAACTCTCGTTTGGAAGAGTCAAATAAGATACGATTCTCAAAACTTGAAGAATTGTATTCTCTTGCGAATCCCTTGGAAACACTTGAATCCCTCAAACGCATTTTGACCAATAAGAATCCTAATTCTCAAGCAGAACTGGAGAGATATTGTCGCGACGAATCTAAAAAATGGGAGGATGTTGCAGCCATGGCAAAGAGTCTCATCCATAGTAGTGACTCAATATACAACTGGTGGCTGAAACAGGTGGTTTTGTGCTCTGAAATGTGTGTACCTGAAAGAGTTGATATTTTCAGGGAACAGCTCAAAGTTTTAGACAAACATTGGCTAGATCTCAAAGTTAAGCATGCTCTCTCCGAAGGGCAGTTTGAAAATTTATAAATTTTAAAGGAATGGAAGGGATCAGCAGAAGTTAGGGCTAAGTCAAGACCCTTTAGGGATGATTTTGCGGTTTGATTTTTTATCCTAAATTCGCCAGTTGGGAATTGAAAGCGGGCTTGGAAGTTGCTTGCGGTATAGTTGATGGACTCAAAATTTCTGCCCGAAACGCCTCACCCTGTGGGTGAGGTGAAAAAACGAAAGTATTTCACACGGCAAGGTCAGCGCAGGCGCCTCGGCCTTCTCTGTTGATACAAGCGGAGGCCGCTATTCATGTTTAGTAGGATGGCTCCGCTCCAGTCACTCCCCTTGGGCAATTGGTGTTCTTCGCGCAGTTTCTGCAGGCCGGCGGGAGATAGGAGAATTTTGCAAAGAGGCGCCATTTGGATTCACAAGCCCGAAGGCTCCAACCCATGAGGATGTGCTCGGTTCGTTGGCATTTTCCATTTTGTGTGGCCACACGCGCTACGCCCATGTCAACGCGCTGCGATTTGATGCAGTCAATCATGCGATGTTGAGTATGAAAAAAGTTGTCAGTGAAGATAGTGCCCGGCGCAATCTCAAGAAGCTCGTTCAGATTGTCAAAGTGGCATAAAATATTGATATTTCATCGCGATAAGCACGCGTTTGAATCCAGCAAGCGCAAGAATTGGCGCCGCGTATTGTCGCATCTGTTTGGGGAAGTTGCCGGAATATTACTGCAATGATCTGCTTCCGCAAACGACGGCACATCAGAGAATCAAACTCCAAGGTCCTGCTCCGATGTTACAAAGAAAAGGGGCTCCCGGATTTGGGAGCCCCTGTCTATTGTTTTGGGATGTCGCTTAGACTTGGGGAGCGGCGGCGGCTTGGTCGCGGTCTTTCATGGCCGCCTTGCGGCTGAGTTTAACGCGGCCTTTGTCATCGACGCCGATGCATTTGACCCAGATGGAGTCACCCATTTTCACGACATCCTCGACTTTGTTGACTCGGAAGTCGGCAAGTTCGGAGATGTGGCAGAGGCCGTCCTTGCCGGGGAGTACTTCGACGAAGGCGCCGAATTCCTTAATGGAGACGACTGTGCCTTGGTAGAGTTCACCGATGGTAATCTCCTTGGTCATGCCGAGGATGATTTCCTTGGCGCGTTTCAGACTATCACCGTTGTTCGAGTAGATGTGCACGGATCCATCGTCCTCGATATTGATCTCGGCACCGGTCTCGGCAACGATGCCTTTGATCGTTTTGCCGCCTGGTCCAATGATGAGACCGATCTTGTCGGGGTTGATGCGGATGGTCTCAATGCGTGGCGCGTATTGGCTCAACTCGGAGCGTGGTGCGGCAAGGATGCCGTTCATCACATCAAGGATTTTCGTGCGCGAGGTCTTTGCCTCGGCGACGGCCTCAAACATGATCTCGTGGGAGATGCCGGGAAGCTTGAGGTCGAGCTGGAAGCCGGTGACGCCTTCGGATGTTCCACAGAGTTTGAAATCCATGTCGCCGAAGTGGTCTTCACTGCCGATGATGTCGGTAAGAGTGGTGTAGCGCTTCAGGGTTTCGCCTTCGTATTCGGTCACGAGACCGACGGAAATGCCGGCGACAGGGGCCTTGAGTGGCACGCCTGCGTCCATGAGAGCGAGAACACCCGCACACACGCTGGCCATGGAGGTGGAACCATTGGATTCCATCACCTCGCTGACGACGCGGAGTGCGTAGGGGAAGTCTTTTTCGCTCGGGATCACTGCCTCGATCGAACGCTCGGCGAGAGCGCCGTGGCCGATTTCGCGGCGGTTTTGACCACCGAAACGGCCGGTCTCACCCACGCTGAAGGGCGGGAAGTTGTAGTGAAGCATGAAGCGCTTCGTGTCAGGTCCGCCGCCGTAGCAGTCGATCATCTGGGCTTCCTCAGCCGGAGCAAGGGTGGCGATGCCGAGGGCTTGGGTTTCCCCACGGGCGAAGAGGGCCGAACCGTGCGTGCGGGGAAGAAGACCAGCCTCGCCGGAGAGAGGACGGAGGTCATGGAATCCACGACCGTCGCAGCGCTTTTGGCGGTCCAGAATACTGACGCGGAAGGCTTTTTTCTGCAGGTAATCGAAGGCCTGGGAAATTTCGAATTTCGAGGCAGTCGGGAATTTTTCGAGGACGGCTTTTTCGACTTCCTCGCGGAGGGTGCCGATGGCCTTACTGCGGGCCACTTTGCCTGAGGTGTAGATGGCGGATTCGATGCGGTCGCCTGCGACTTGGTAGGCGACTTCGGAAATCGAATCGGCAACCGAGAAGAGCGGCACATTGCGTTTAGCCTTGCCGACTGCTGCGGCGAGGTCACGCTGGGCCTGAACGATGAGACGAACGGCGTCGCGGGCAAAGTCGAGGGCTTTGTTGAACTCCGCTTCAGGCAGTTCTGTGGCGGCGCCTTCGATCATGATGACCTTCTCACCATCGCCGACATAGACGAGGTCGAGATCGCTGTGCTCGCGGTCGGAGTGCGTCGGGTTGATGACGAACTCACCATTGATGCGACCGACGCGAACGGCTCCGACTGGACCGGCGAAGGGGACATCCGAAACGCAGAGAGCAGCAGAGGCGCCGTTGATCGAGAGCATGTCGGGATCGTTCTGACCATCCGCGCTCAAGAGAAGCGTGATGATCTGGGTGTCGTAGAGGTAGCCCTTCGGGAAGAGCGGACGCAGAGGACGGTCGGTCATGCGGGCGGTGAGGATTTCCTTCTCGGTGGGACGGCCTTCGCGCTTGAAGTATCCGCCGGGGAATTTGCCGACGGCTGCGGCCTTTTCCTTGTATTCGACGGTGAGCGGGAAGAAGTCCTGGCCTTCCTTGATGGTGGTGGCCGAGACGGCAGTGACGAGCACGATGGTGTCGCCGCAGCGGACGGTTACGGCGCCGTCGGCAAGTTTCGCCAGTTTGCCGGATTCAAAAATAATAGGTGAAGAGCCCGCTTGGGCTGTAGTGGTATGGGACATAATAAATATAAGTGCGTAGGTGCCCGCCAAGAGTTGGCGGGCGGAGTTTAGGAAAAAGCCCCGCTGATAAACGGGGCTTTGAGTGACGAAGTCGCGTTACTTGCGAAGGTCCAATTTCTCGAGGACCGTCGCGTAGCGGCTTGAGGCCGTGCGCTTGAGGTAATCAAGCAGGCTGCGCCGTGTGGCGACGAGCTTGAGCAAGCCACGGCGGGATGCGTGATCCTTCGCGTTGACTTTCAAGTGCTCGGTGAGTGAGCTGATTCGTTTAGTGAGAAGCGCGATCTGAACATCTGCGCTGCCGGTGTCTTTATCGTGAAGGCGGAGAGAATCCACCTCGTTAACTGCTGCTGCTTTTGCCATTTGTTATTTCGTTTTGTTAATGAAGGCGGAGAGAGTGCCACTCGAAGGGAGCAAGGGCAAGGAGAAAGTCATCGCGAAATTAAATTGGGATACCCGAGCGGCATCGGTATAACACACCGCCATGAAAGTCCGCCTCACCAAAGATTTCATTCTCGAAGCAGCCCAAAGCCTCACGAAAGTGCCAGCCGGCCACAAGTGCGCGAGACTGCATGGCCATACCTTCACCATCGAAATATCGGTCGAAGGCGAAGTGAATCCCGAGACCGGCTGGCTCTACGACCACGCTCTCATCAGCGCTGCGATGAAGCCGATCATCGAACAACTCGACCACAGCTATCTGAACGATGTGCCCGGACTGGAAAATCCCACCATTGAGATGATGGCTGGCTGGCTTTGGAACAAACTCTCCCCCCAACTGCCCGGTCTTGCCGAGATTGTGATTCACGAGACTCCATTCGCCCGCTGCAGCTATCGCGGCGAGTAGGGCTCTGCAGATCTCAGATGCTCTCGATGCGGCGTGGCGGCGCGAGGAGTTTCTGTGCGCCGATGAAGGCAGTGCAGACACCCAAGAGAATTAGGACGCCACAGGCTGCAACGAGTTCCCAATTCGACTCGCGGAGATTTTTCATGAACGAAAGCCCCGTCGATGCGAATGTGGTGGCGAACATGAGAACGGCCGGGATGAGCACAAAGAGAGTCCGCCGTCCATGGTCACGGAGCCACACAGCGGCGACCAACAACGCCATGGCTCCCATCATTTGATTCGCCGAGCCGAAGACCTGCCACAGCACAGGCAGGCTGTTTGAGCGGGAGAGCAGGAACATCACACCGGCACAGAGGAGCGTATTGAACCAGACCCCGCGCAGAAGCGCCGGCGGGTTGCGGAAAAGGAATCTCCAGACTTCCTCGAGCAGATACCGGTTCAGGCGCACCGCCACATCGAGGGTGGTAACCACAAACCCCTCCAAGAGCAAAATACCAAGCACCGTGCCGGTCCAGACAGGCAGGCCGAATGCGAGATTCACGAGACTTCCGGTCGCAAGCGAGATGGCGAGAACGGGATTTTTCTCCGTGTAGGTGATCTGCAGGTAGCTCTGCCAATCCAAGCCAATCAACAGCGTGAGGATGATCGAGACCGCCAGCAGGGACTCCAACAGCATGGCATTATAGCCCACATTGCCGGCATGGCGCTCGCAGGCGAGTTGGCGCGCCGTGGTGCCGCTTGAAACCAAGCAGTGGAAACCGCTGATCGCCCCGCAGGAGACCGTGATAAACAGCATGGGCCAAAGCACACCGACATACTGGAGGCCGCTGTCCAGGCTCCATGCGGGAATAACCTCGCCCAAGTTCTGCGGCGCGGCTGGGATGGAGGCAAAGTTTCCACTCACGCCTGCAACGACCAGTCCGAC
Source organism: Terrimicrobiaceae bacterium (assembly GCA_044353785.1). GTDB lineage: Bacteria > Verrucomicrobiota > Verrucomicrobiia > Chthoniobacterales > Terrimicrobiaceae > UBA967. Next base: position 29,135 of record JBILBH010000028.1, on the reverse strand, counting down.
CACGACGGCCAACAGACCTGCGTAGAGGATTTGCACATTCACAAAATCCCTTGGCATGAGAAGCAGCCAGACAGGAACGGCGGAGGCCAGCACGACATAAAATGTCATCAGCAAGCGCCAGACATCAGGCGTGACGACAATCGGAAAATACATCCCCAGAACCACGGAGGCTCCACATAAAATCGAGGCGATCGCATAGTTTAGCCAAGCCGGAGTGTGGAGGCGGTAAATGAGGAATCCGAGCAAGGGCGCGCAGAGCGTGATGAAAAGCACGCTGGTGGATGCAATGCCGCCGATCCGGGCCAACAGAACGGGCTGGCCGTCTTTCAAAGCCACAGCCGTGGGCAGTCCCCCACCCTGATGGAATGGGTGCATGCCCATGTGGTCGACGGGCAGTTGCATCGCGGCATCCAACTCCGCGAGGGCGGCAGGCTCCATTCCGAGCTTCGCGGCCGGATACATGCTCGTGAGGGCCGTGACGCTGAGATTTAAAAATGTGGCTGTGATCATGAAGAGCCCGATCACAAGAAAACTCACGATGCAGACATAACCGAAAGGTCCCAGATACTGCCGGGCTATATCGGCCACGGAGCGCCCCTCCTCGCGTGTGGAAATAAAGAGTGTCACCATGTCATGAACGCCGCCCATGAGGGTGGCGCCTATGACGATCCAAACGAGGGCCGGCAGATAGCCATAAACAACAGCCAGCGTCGGCCCCACAATCGGCCCCGCCCCAGCGATGGCAGCGAAATGATGGGCGAAGAGAATGTAAGATTTGGTTGGCAGGAAATCGGAGCCGTCATTTTTGAGAACGGCAGCAGTCGGGCGGGAAGAATCCACTCCGAGTGCCCGCTCGACGATCCGGCTGTAAAATCGAGCCCCCAGCCAATAGCAGAGGAGCGTTGCGCAGAGAATACCGAGGAGGAGCGATCCCATACGGCGGGATATTGTCGCCGCGCCGGTTTTCGTGCAAGCATGCCTGACATGAACACAACAATAGTGGCAGGCGTGCTGGGTTTCATAGGAGTCGCACTGGGAGCCTTCGGGGCGCACGGACTCAAAAACATCCTGGCGGCAAATGACACGACCTCCATCTGGCAAACAGCCGTTCTCTACCACCTCCTCCACGCCGTCGCCGCACTCTGGGCCTCGGAGCGGCGTCCTTCGGCCGTCTGGCTTTGGACAGCAGGGGTTATCATATTCTCGGGATCCCTCTACATTCTCGCTGTCACGAATATCCGGTGGCTGGGAGCGGTCACACCTGTTGGCGGTCTGCTGTTGCTCGCCGGCTGGACCCGCGTCGTCTTTTCAAAATCCAAGGCGCAACTTCATTGAACAAACCCAGCGGCGACTTGTCTTTTCCTGGGCAAAGCCAAATGAAACGTATGACCAAATCCACTCTCCTCGCCGCACCACTGGCGTTGGCAATTTTTTTTGCCGCCTCCACCAGAGTTTCCGCTGCCGACCCCACCAAATCAATTCTGAACTCCTCCGTGGATGTCCGGGAGGATGCCTCGGCCTACTCCGTTCGAGTCCGAATTCCTGAGACAACGGATGTGAATGTGCGTCTTGCCGGATCGACCTTGATTCTGGACTCCGGCGCCTCAGAGGGCGGCGTGCGATACGAACAGCGCATCGTGCTCCCCCAAGCGCAGGCGGACACCGCACTCGGCATCAAAAGAGCGGATGGGCAACTTGTCATTTCGATCCCCAAAGGCGAGCCGGCTGCATCCGTCGGCGGCATGACCCTTCCGGCCCAGATTCCGCTGGATGCGGGATTCGATGCGCTTCGCGATCAAGTACTCTCTCAAGCGGCGAGCATGCTACAGCGAATGAACCAAGAAGACGCTCCCGGCGGCGGCGGAGCACCTGCGCAGGATCTCTTCGGCAGCCTCCTTGGGAGTATCGCTCCGCAGTTACAAGGCAAGACGGCGGGTTCGGGATTCAAGCTCGAAGACCGGGGCGACGCTTACCTTCTCACTTCCGCCATCCCCGAGGAGCAGGCTCGCAATGTCAGCGTGAATGTGGACAACGAGCGCGCGGTCACCATCACCTCGAAGCATGAGAAACAGTCTGCAGCTGGCGGAGCGACCGCCTTCAGCTCGGGCTCATCGACTCAATCCCTGACACTGCCCGGGCCGGTGCGCGGCGAGGAACTCAAGATGGAATACAAGAACGGCCGTCTAGAGATCGTCCTACCCAAAAAATAAAATCAGCGCACCTCGACCGGTGTCCCTGCTTTCACAAGCTGGGCGAGCGTGAAGGCGTCCCAGTTGGCGAGGCGGATACAACCGCTGCTTTCATTTCGACCGATCCGGTCCGGGGTGTTCGTGCCGTGCATGCCAATGCTCGGGCGGTTGATCCCCATCCAGACGATGCCGACCGGGCTGTTCGGCCCCGGGGGGAGCATGAAGGCGTTCTCGCTGCGGACGCCGGTCTCGAGAACCGATTTGTCCCATCGAAAATGCGGGAGCAGGATGTTGCTGGTGATTTTCCATTTTCCCAATGGCACGGGAATTTTTGCAGAACCCGGCGTGCAGGGGAAACAGGCCACGATGCGCCCATCCTCATAAAGCTCGATCAGGCGCTCGCTGCGGAGGAGGACGATGGAGCGCTTCGGCTCGGGAGCCGCTACTGGAGTGGGTTCGGGCATTGGAGTCGGTGTCGGCTGCGGCAAAGGGGCCTGTTCGACATGCGAAGGCTGGATCGGCTTGGACAAGTCATACGAGGCCGGCAAAGGCAGAGGCGGCGGGGGCGGAGGAAGGGTCGCCGCGATGGCGGGTGTGGCGGGAGACTTGGTCTTGGTGGCGCGTTCCTTGTCCACAGCTTTGACATCCGACATCCGGAACTCCTTCACATCAGGAACCCGGAGGACTGTGCCGACAGCGGGTTCGGTGACTTGCGGGTTCAGCTCGGCGAGAAACTTTTGGTCGCAATGGAACCGCTCGGCGACAGCCTCCCAGAGCGTGGCGTATTTGAGGGATTTGAGCTTGGCCTGCTGGGCCGGCTGGGAAGCGAACGGACCGACCCACTCGGCATCCTCCTCCAAGATCACATAATCGCGATAGGGAGCCGCCACGGAGGAGATATCCAGAACTGTGCCGCGTGGCACACCGACCGCATCGCAATAGCGGTCAGCCGCCTTCTGGGTGAACTCCCCGCCGAGGCCGTCAATTTTTCCGGGGCGAAATCCGGCGCGGTCTAAAAAAATCTGCACACGGCAGAGATCCATGCGCTCGGGCGAATCGGGCGAAGGCGCTTGAGTCTTTGCTGCAGGGGCCTCTGCAGGTTCGGCAATAAGGACCGGCGAGGGTAAGGCTACCAAAGCCAGCAGCCAGACGAGGCATGAACGAAGATCAAACATAAACGGACTGAACACGAGTCGAAGGCACCGCATCAAGAGAGATATTTCAAACATCCTGAGATCATCCATGAGAAACGGTGGACTGATGGAAATAAATGATCCTGTACGAGATAAACATCAGCACCGATGCGGGCGAGACGCCCATGCCTGCTTGGTTAATGCGTGTCACACGCTTTCCTTGCACTTCAAAATTTCTGATTTTGGTGCTGACGAGAGGAGAAAAAAGCAACGGGCGCAAAAAAACGGGATCGCGGCTTTGAAACCGCAACCCCGCTTGAAAAGGCAATCCCTTAGGCGAGTTCTTCGCCGACGGTGTAGCGGGTGAATCGGCGAATGATGATGTTTTCGCCGAGTTCCGCGATTTTGCTGGAGACGAGGTCTTTGATGGTCGTCTCGGGGTTTTTGATGAAGGGCTGCTCGAGAAGGCAGATGGTGCCGTAGAATTTGTCGATTTTGCCGTCGACAATTTTGTCCACGATGTTGGCTGGTTTGCCTTGGACTTGGGCGGCGGCGATGTCGCGTTCGCGGGCGATCAGGTCGGCCGGGACTTGTTCGCGAGTCACATAAAGCGGGTGGGATGCTGCGATGTGGAGCGTCACATCCTTGACGAACTCGCGGAAGATTTCGTTCTTTGCAACGAAGTCGGTTTCGCAGTTGATTTCGACGAGGACGCCGACTTTGCCGGCGAGGTGGATATAGGAGGCGATGGTGCCTTCTTTCGCTTCGCGAGAGGCTTTCTTGCCGGCGCTGGCAATGCCTTTCTTGCGGAGAAGCTCCTCGGCGGCGGCGAGATCGCCACCGGCTTCGGTGAGGGCTTTTTTACAATCCATCATCCCCGCGTTGGTTTTTTCGCGGAGTTCTTTAACGAGGTTTGCTGAGATTTCGGACATGGTAATTAAGATCGGTCGGATCCTTGTTCTATTACTCTGAGACGGCGGCAAGTTCAGGCTTGCGGGCTTTGGCTCCGCTGCCTTTGCCTTCGAGGATGGCCTCGACGAGCTTGGATAGAACAACGCGGATAGAGCGGATGGCGTCGTCATTTCCGGCAATCGGGTAGGCGATATTCTCTGGGTTGCTGTTCGTGTCCACGATGGCAATGACCGGGATTCCGAGGCGGTTGGCTTCGGCAACGGCGATCTCTTCGCGCACAGTGTCGATGACGACCATGACATCCGGGAGTTTGCCCATTTCGGCGATACCACCGAGGTTGTGCAGAAGTTTGGCACCCTCGCGGCGAATGGAGGAAGCCTCGGCTTTATTGATCTTGGCAAAGGCTGAGGATTTCTCGAGGGCTTGAATCTCTTTGAGACGGGCCACACTGCGGCGGATGGTAGTCAAGTTCGTGAGTGTGCCACCCAACCAGCGTTGGTTGACATAGAACTGGCCAGTGGCTTCGGCGGCTTCCGCGATGGCGCCTTGGGCCTGTTTTTTGGTTCCGACGAAGAGAATTTTTCCACCATTGCGGACGAGGTCGCGAAGGTATTTGGTCGCGCTCTCGATTTGCTCGACGGTGAGCCCGAGGTCGATGATGTAAATCGAATTTTTTTCCTCGAGGATGTAATCGCGCATTTTCGGATTCCATCGTTTGGTCTGGTGTCCGTAGTGGACGCCGGCCTCGAGGAGTTCCGTCATGAGTTCGACGCTAGGTTGGTTTGCTGTGGCTTCTGACATGGTATGGGTGGTGGATTAGCTTGCGGCTTTTTGTGATTCTTTTTTATCGGCTCCGAAAGCGTCGCCGACATGTGTGATTTCGATTTTGCGGTTTGTCTCAAAGCCGGTGCCTGCGGGGATCAGGTGGCCCATGATAACGTTCTCTTTGAAGCCGCGGAGTCGGTCGACCCTGCCAAGTGTGGCGGCTTCGGTCAAGACGCGTGTGGTGTCCTGGAAGGATGCTGCGGAGATGAAGCTGTCGGTCTCGAGCGCGGTCTTGGTGATACCAAGAAGAACGGGGCTTGCCTCGGCTGGTTTGCCGCCTTTGGCAATGACCTCTTCATTTTCTTTCTCGAATGCGAGGCGGTCCACCTGATCGCCCCAGAGGAGGCTGGTGTCGCCCTGCTCGGTGATTTTCACCTTGCGCAGCATCTGACGAACGATGATCTCAATGTGCTTGTCGTTGATTTCCACGCCTTGCAGACGGTAAACTTCCTGGACCTCGTTGAGGAGGTGTTCCTGGAGTTCCTGAGGTCCGCAGATATCGAGGATTTCATGCGGGACAACGGGACCTTCTGTGAGCTGCTGGCCTTTCTTAACGAGATCGCCTTTGAACACGATGATGTGCTTGTTAAGGGGAATGAGGTGTTCTTCTTCGGCACCAGTGTCGGTGTCCTTGACGATGAGTCGGCGCTTGGCGCGGACCGTGCCACCGATTTCAACGACGCCGTCAATTTTAGCGATGTCGCAGGCATCCTTCGGACGGCGAGCTTCGAAGAGCTCGGCGACGCGTGGGAGACCACCGGTGATGTCCTTTGTCTTGCCAATTTTACGAGGTGTTCGGGCGACACGCTGTCCGGCTGGCACTTTGGCGCCTTCTTTAACTTCGATGTGCGCTCCAGCGGGAATCGAGTAGCTGGCGAGCAGATTTTTTGCTTCGTCGACAACGATGATCTGCGGGTGAAGATCCTCTTTATGCTCGATAACAACATTGCCGCGAACGCCTGTAGATTCGTCAATTTCTTGGCGAATGGTAACACCGGGTATCATGTCGCGAAATTCGATGCGACCGGCTTTTTCAGTGATGATCGGAACGTTGTAAGGGTCCCACTGAACGAGTGTGACGCCTTTTTTAACGGTGCTGCCATCAGCAATAGAGATAACCGAACCAACAACGATATTGTAGCTTTCGAGTTCGCGGCCGTCCTTTGCGTGGAGGGTAATCGTCCCGTTCTTGTTGAGAACAACGAATGTCTTGTCCACGGTTTCCACGACTTTGAGTTCGTTGAAACGGATAGTGCCGTCGTTTTTGGCTTTGATGATTGGTTGCTTGAAGGTCTGGCTCGCAGCACCGCCAACGTGGAAGGTTCGCATCGTGAGCTGGGTGCCGGGTTCGCCGATGGACTGTGCGGCGATGATGCCCACCGCTTCACCGATCTTGATCATGCCGCCCGTAGCCAGGCTGCGGCCATAGCATTTGATACAAATACCGCGAGTGGATTCACAGGTAAGTGCCGAACGAATCTTGAGTTGTTCGTGGCCGATCTTTTCCAAAGCAGCTGCAGTTTCCTCATCAACGAGTTGGTCTTTTTTAAGGATGGCCTTGCCGGTGATCGGATCTTTAACGGTTTCGCAGCTGGTGCGGCCGATGATACGAGTCGAGAGGCTGACCACTTCTTCGTCGCCTTCGTAGATCGGGCGGACGACGATGCCATTTGCAGTGTGGCAGTCATCGATCGTGATGATGACATCCTGCGCGGCATCGACAAGTTTGCGGGTGAGATAACCCGAGTCGGCTGTTTTGAGAGCCGTATCGGCGAGACCCTTGCGGGCGCCGTGTGCAGAGATGAAATACTCGAGCACAGTCAGACCCTCGCGGAAGTTCGCGGTGATCGGCTGTTCGATGATTTCGCCCGAAGGTTTGGCCATCTGGCCTCGCATACCAGCGAGCTGCTTGACCTGGGTGCGGTTACCACGCGCGCCGGAATCCACCATCATAAAGACGGGGTTCATGTCGCGACGGTTGTCGTTGTATTCCAGCGTGCGGAAAAGGGCATTAGCAATTTCTTCACCGGTGTGAGTCCAGATATCCTGAACTTTGTTTTTACGCTCGCCATCGGTGATGATGCCTCGGCGGTATTGTTTTTCCACCTCCGCGATTTCACGATAGGCTTTTTCGAGGAGTTGCTCCTTCTCCTTAGGCACCATCATGTCATTGATACCGATAGAAACGCCGGCGCGTGTGGCTTCGCGGAAGCCGAGTTCCTTGAGACGGTCGAGAGTTTCGACGGTGGTTTGCTGACCGCTAGATTTGTAGCAGCGCCAAATGATGTCCGAGAGCTGTTTTTTGCCGCAGACTTTGTTGTAGAAGCCGAGAGCTTTTGGCCAGATTTGGTTGAAGATAACCCGACCAGCCGTGGTCTCAATAACAGACTTGGTTGAGTCCCCATAAACTGTTTCAATTCCATGGTCGGGATTTTTGAAAAGAATGCGGGTCTGAGTGCGGATCGATCGCTCGGAGAGAGCAAGCTCGACCTCGTCCGCGTTCTCAAACAACGGCATGCGCTTGGCCTTGTCGGCGTCCTCACCGCGTGGTTTCTGCGTCAGGTAATAGCAACCGAGCGGAATGTCCTGCGATGGTGTAGTGATGGGCTTGCCGCTGGATGGCGAGAAAATGTTGTTCGGAGCCAGCATCAGCATGCGGGCTTCCATCTGCGCCTCAACAGATAGCGGAACGTGAACAGCCATCTGGTCACCGTCGAAGTCTGCGTTGTAAGCGGTGCAGACGAGCGGATGAACTCGAATAGCCTCACCCTCAATCAAAATCGGCTCAAATGCCTGAATCGAAAGGCGGTGAAGGGTTGGAGCGCGGTTCAACATCACGGGATGACCCTTGGTCACCTCTTCGAGGATATCCCAGACCTCTGGGGTCTGGCGCTCGATGAGTTTCTTGGCACTACGAACCGTGTGAACATAACCAAGTTCCTTGAGGCGGCGAATGATAAATGGCTCGAAGAGGACGAGCGCCATTTTCTTAGGCAATCCGCACTGATTGAGTTTCAGCTCAGGACCGATGACGATGACCGAGCGGCCAGAGTAATCCACGCGTTTGCCGAGGAGGTTTTGACGGAAGCGCCCCCCCTTGCCTTTGAGCATGTCGCTGAGGGACTTGAGAGGGCGATTGGCAGCACCTGTTACAGCACGACCGTGGCGTCCATTGTCAAAAAGGGCATCCACAGACTCTTGGAGCATACGCTTTTCGTTACGAATAATGACTTCTGGCGTCTTGAGTTGCAACAGCGTGCGGAGACGGTTGTTGCGGTTGATGACGCGGCGATAGAGATCATTGAGATCGGATGTCGCAAAACGACCGCCTTCCAGAGGGACGAGAGGCCGGAGGTCTGGCGGAATGACGGGCAACACATTGAGGATCATCCACTCGGGTCGGGTGTTGGATTCGGCGAAACCTTGGACGAGTTTGAGGCGTTTGGCGAGTTTTTTGCGGAGTTGCTTGCTGCGGGTCGAGCCCATGGAATCCTCGATTTCTTGCTGCACAACAGCAAGATCCATGGAAGCCAGAACCTTCTGAATTGCTTCAGCGCCCATCCCGGCAGTGAATTCCTCGCCATACTGCTCCTCAGCGTCACGGAATTCCGCTTCGGTGAGAAGTTGGCATTTTTCAAGAGGAGTGCTACCTGGATCGATAACGATAAAATCCTCGTAATAAATAACACGCTCCAGTGCACGGGAGGTCATGTCGAGCATGAGGCCGAGTCGGGATGGCATGCATTTGTAGAACCAGATGTGTGAGACGGGCACGGCGAGGTCGATGTGCCCCATGCGCTCGCGGCGCACGCGAGAGAGGGTAACCTCCACACCGCAGCGGTCACAGATCACACCCTTGTGCTTAATGCGCTTATACTTACCACAAGAGCACTCCCAGTCGCGTGTCGGACCGAAGATACGCTCGCAGAAGAGGCCGCCTTTTTCCGGCTTAAACGTGCGGTAGTTGATGGTCTCGGGATTTTTAACCTCTCCCTTGCTCCAGCTGCGCATGGCATCCGGGGATGCCACGGTGATGGCCACCTCGTCAAAACCAACGGGTTTCGCTTCACCAACGGATTCGTTGAAGTTTAGATCTTTCATTTATGATTCGTCAGGTTGTGTCGGGTTTTGATTTCGGGATTAGGCGAGGCCTTCTGTGAGGGAAGCGGGTTGTTTTCCGCCAACGCGGACATCGAGTCCGAGCCCCTGCATTTCTTTGATGAGAACATTAAACGACTCAGGGATACCCGCTTCGAGGGCGTTGTCGCCTTTGACGATGCTCTCGTAAATACGGGTGCGGCCAGCCACATCGTCCGATTTAACGGTAAGGAGCTCCTGAAGTGTGTAGGCGGCACCATAAGCTTGGAGTGCCCAGACTTCCATTTCTCCGAAGCGCTGGCCACCGTATTGGGCCTTGCCGCCGAGCGGTTGCTGGGTGACGAGGCTGTATGGTCCAACGGCGCGGGCGTGGATCTTGTCAGCGACCAAGTGGCCGAGTTTGAGCATGTAAATGTAGCCCACGACGACTTGCTGATCGAATGGTTCGCCGGTGAGTCCATCATAAAGAGTGGACTTGCCATTCTCGTTGATCCAAGTGAAACCTTCGACTTTTTTGGCATCGGTTAGGAATTCGCGGATTTTTGTTTCCGGAATACCATCGAAGACAGGTGTTGCCACCTTGAATCCAAGAGCTTTCGCAGCTACACCGAGGTGGGTCTCCAAAACCTGTCCCACATTCATTCGGCTTGGAACGCCGAGAGGGTTCAGCACGATGTCGACCGGTGTTCCATCAGCGAGATATGGCATGTCTTCCTCAGGAACGATCTTGGCGACAACGCCCTTGTTTCCGTGGCGTCCGGCCATCTTGTCACCGACGCTGAGTTTGCGCTTGCTGGCGATATAAACTTTGACCTGCTTGATGATGCCGGGATCGATATCATCACCGCTCTCGATGCGTCCGAGATTCGAATCGCGTTCATTTTCAAGGTCTACGAATTTATGCTCGAATTGGCCAATGATCTCGTGAATCTTATTGCGGATCGGGCTTGGATCGATCTCGACGTGGTTGTACACCTTGGCGAGTTTGCGAAGGAGCTCTTTCGTAATCTTGCGGTTAGCCGGAATAATGATCTCACCGGTTTGGGCGTTCACGACATCCAACGGAATCTTCTCGTTGAGAAGAATGTTGGAGAGCGCGGCGGTCAGTTGCTCGTGCAATTCATCTTTGCGCTTGGCAAAATCCTCCACGATCATTTTCTGCTGCCGTTTCGACTCGGCGGGAGTCATTTTGGTGCGGGCGACTTCCTTTTTCGAGGAAACCTTCACATCCATAACGATGCCATAGGTTCCAGAAGGAACTGTCAGAGAGGTATCTTTAACATCCGCCGCTTTTTCACCGAAGATCGCACGCAGGAGGCGCTCTTCAGGGGCCAGTTCGGTTTCGCTCTTCGGAGTGATTTTTCCAACGAGAATATCGCCGGGTTTGACTTCAGCGCCAATGCGGATGACGCCATCACTTCCGAGGTTTTGGAGTGCTTCTTCGCTGATGTTCGGGATATCGCGCGTAATTTCTTCTGGTCCGAGTTTGGTGTCACGGGCGCCGATCTCGAACTCGTCGATATGAATGGAGGTGTAGATATCCTCTTTAACGACACGTTTAGAAATAAGAATAGCGTCCTCGAAGTTGTAGCCATTCCAAGGCATGAATGCAACGAGCACATTTCGACCGAGGGCGAGTTCGCCTTTTTCGGTATTCGGACCGTCAGCAATGACATCGCCTTTTTTGATCGATTGGCCTTTTTTGACGATTGTCTTTTGGTTGATGCACGTGCTCGCGTTGGAGCGCATGAATTTACGAAGTTCGTAGACATAGACCCCGTTTTCAGGATCGTCTTTGATCTTCTTTTTACCTTCAGGAAGTGATCCGTCCTTTGTGATGATGATCTGATTTGCTGTCACCGAGGCCACCTTGCCGTTGGATTCGGAGCAAATGACTGCACGCGAGTCGCGGGCTACGCGGGCTTCGAGACCTGTTCCCACGAGCGGGGAGTCCGACACAAGCAGCGGCACGCCTTGGCGTTGCATGTTCGAGCCCATGAGTGCGCGGTTAGCGTCGTCATGCTCGAGGAACGGTATGAGACCAGCGGCCACCGACACGAGTTGCTTTGGCGAAACATCCATGTATTGGATTTTATCCGGTTCGATCTCAAGGAAGTCTCCGCGATAGCGTGCAGAGACTTTCTCACCAGAAAGATTCCCCCTCGCATCAACTGTCGAATTCGCCTGAGCGATGTAGAAGTTCTCGTCACGATCACCGCTAAGGTATTCCACTTGATCGGTAACACGACCATTAACAACTTTACGGTATGGTGTTTCTATGAATCCGAATTCATTGATTCGGGCAAAGGTGCTCAACGAGCTGATGAGACCGATATTCGGGCCTTCAGGAGTTTCAATCGGGCAGATGCGGCCGTAGTGGGATGGATGGACGTCGCGGACTTCGAAGCCGGCGCGATCGCGGCTGAGACCGCCTGGCCCGAGGGCGGAGAGGCGGCGCTTGTGAGTCAACTCGGAGAGCGGATTTGTCTGATCCATAAACTGGCTCAGCTGGCTGCGGCCAAAGAAATCACGAACTACGGCGCTCAGCGACTTCGGATTGATGAGCTTTTGCGGCGTGATCTGATCCGTGTTGGCGTCAAACAATGTCATGCGCTCGCGGACGAGACGCTCTGTACGAGCAAGGCCGACACGGCATTGGTTGGCAAGAAGCTCACCCACAGTACGAACGCGGCGGCTGCCGAGATGATCGATGTCATCGGTCATACCATCACCCGCGCGGAGGCGGACGAGGTATTTCATCGCGGCTACAAAATCATCCTTGGTGAGCGTGCGCTCGTTTTCGTCAACTTTGAGATCGAGCTTTTGATTGATCTTGTGACGACCTACGCGTCCGAGATCGTAACGCTTGGCATCAAAGAAGAGGCGTTTGAGCATGCTGCGGGCATTTTGAACGGTTGGCGGATCGCCAGGGCGCAGCTTGCGATAGATGTCTTTAAGGGCCTCATCCTCATCGTGGGCAGGATCTTTTTTGAGGGATTTGATGATCGTATCGTCGTCTTTCGTATCAACGACCTTTACAGATTTGTGACCAAGGCCAAGCAACTGACGAACAATCGCTGTGGTGAGAGGCTCGAAAGCGCGGCCAACTGTGATTTCGCCATCACGGATATCGGCAATCAAAACCTTGGTAGCGATTTCCTCTTCGTCGAGTTTTTCGCTGAGTTTGAGGTCTTGGGTTTTATAAAAAAGATTAATGATGTCCTCATCCGCAGGAAAGCCCACGGTGCGAAGGAATGTGGTCGCCAAAAATTTGCGGCGGCGTTTGCGGCGGTCGAGATAGACGTAGAGAAGGTCGGTGGTATCGAACTGAACTTCGATCCAGGATCCACGGTCAGGAATGATGCGAAAGCCGTGGAGGATTTTTCCATTTGCGTGAACGGATGTCTCGAAGCAAATGCCTGGTGAACGGTGCAACTGGGAGACGACAACGCGCTCTGCCCCATTGATCACAAAAGTGCCTTGAGGAGTCATGAGAGGAAGCTCTCCCATGTAAACTTTTTCTTCTTTCGTGCTGCGTTCGTCTTTGTAACGGAAGGTCACATAGAGCGGAGCGCTGAAAGATTGCCCCTCGCGCTGGGACTCGAGAGCGGACATTTTGGACTCGCCGAGTTCATAGCTCACGAAGTCGAGAGAAGATTTATCCTCGAAGCCAAAGATGGGGAAAAATTCGCGGAAGACAGCTTGCAAACCGATGTCGCGGCGCTTGCTGGCAGGAACATCCTTTTGAAAAAACTCGTTGTAGGAGTTGACCTGCAATTCGATGAGGTTTGGTGGCTCGATGGCCTCTGTCAATTTTCCGAAATGAATGCGTTCAGACATGTTTTTTTGCGGTGCCGCGGGTTGTTTGGCCTAATCCAAGGCCTTGGTCATCCGTCTCATCGCGAAAGCAAAAAACTCCGTGATCGGACGATTCTGGATGTTTCCAGATGATCCGATTGCGGATGCTGAAATGCTTTGTGTTGGCGAAGGAGCAGATGGTTGTTTTTTTGCTGGTAAAGCGAGCGTGTGAAAATAGCTAAACCCGCAGGAAGGTCAAGAGGTATTCTGGACCTCCCTGCGGAGTTTGAAACTTGCTTACTTGACTTCGACCTTGGCGCCGGCGGCTTCGATCTTCTTCTTGATCTCAGCGGCTTCTTCCTTGGTGACGCCCTCTTTAAGGGACTTGGGTGCGCCTTCGACGAGGGCTTTAGCCTCGGCGAGACCGAGTCCGGCCACAGCGGCGCGAACTTCTTTAATGACGGCGATCTTGTTGGTTCCGGCATCGGTGAGGATGACGTCAAAGGAGGTTTTCTCCTCAGCGGGTGCCGCAGCGGCTCCGCCGGCTGGGCCTGCAGCGGCTACAGCAACGGGAGCAGCGGCGCTGACGCCCCATTTTTCTTCGAGTTGTTTAACGAGGTCAGCAATTTCAAGGACGGTGAGTCCGCTGAGCTGATCGACGAGTGCGGTTGTATCTGCCATATGGTGTGTTTGTGTTTTGGTATCGTCGTATCCCGAGGCATCGGGAAGATTGAGTCAGGAAGCCGCCTGACCGACAAGGAACCGGTTGTGTTTTCTTGTTGTCCATCCCCTCGCGTTTCGGCGCGGCGATGAAATTTTTCTCTTTGGAATTATTCGGCGCCGACGAGCGCGTCGCCTTTAGCCTTGAGCACGCGAGCCAAGCTGGCGGCGGGTTCGTTGAGGACGCGAACAAACTGGCTGGCTGGAGTCTGAAGCAGACCGAGCAGTTTCGCACGAAGGACATCCTTGCTTGGCAAGTCGGCGAGCTCGGCAACTTGCGCAGCACTGAGTGCGGCGTTGTCCAGAACACCGGCGCGGACTGTTGGCTTCTTGAATTCGGCGGCGAAGGTTTTGAGAACCTTGGCAGCGGCACAGATGTCGGTTTCGCCAGTGACCATTGCGGTCTGGCCCGCAAGCGAGTCGGACAGCTCAGGCATCTGGAGCTCCGTTGCAGCGATGCGAAGAAAGGTATTCCTCACAACGCTCATGCGGGCGCCGGCGTCAGCGAGACGGGTGCGGAGATTTTCAAAATGCGGCACCTTCATGCCGGTGAAGTCAACGACGAGCAGGTAAGGTGAAGCTTGGAGCTTCTCGCGGATGTCGGAAACGATGAGTGTTTTCTCGGGTCTCATGGAATGAAATGCTTAGTTTTTGAGGTAGGGTGCAGGATCCACGGCGAGACCAGGGGACATTGTCGCGCTGAGAGTGATGGCGTTTACAAAAGAACCCTTGGCTGTTGCCGGGCGGGCCTTGACGACTGCGTCGATGACAGCAGCACCGTTTTCCGCGAGGGCTTGTGGTTCGAAAGAAAATTTTCCGACTGGGACGGCGATGTTGCCGTTTTTGTCGAGCTTGAATTCCACGCGGCCTGCCTTGACTTCCTTGACGGCTTTTGCGGTGTCGTCGGTGACTGTGCCGGTTTTGGGATTTGGCATGAGACCACGAGGTCCGAGAACGCGACCGAGTTTACGAACTTCAGCCATGGCTGCGGGTGTGGCAATGGCGACATCGAAGTCGGAGAACCCTCCAGTGACTTTTTTGATGACATCTTCGAAACCGACGATTTCGGCTCCGGCTTCTTTCGCAGCTTCAGCAGCCTGACCGCTAGCGAAAACCAACACGCGAACATTTTTTCCGCTACCATTTGGGAGCGGGCAGGTGCCACGCACCATCTGGTCGCTCTGCTTGGGATCGACACCCAATTTGAAGGAAAGGGTGACGGTCTGATCGAACTTCACAACAGGAAGTGTCTTGAGAGTCTTGATCGCATCGGCCAGTGCATATTTTTTGTTGGCCTCAACTTTTGCCACCGCTTCGCGGTAGCGCTTGCTTCGTTTTTTTTGCATAGAATTAGAGCAGTGCTAACGACCATCTGGTCTCCTGCGGTTAGGTTTCTCCCGATTTCGGGAGGCGAGAAATTAGATGAGTCGGGAGGATTGTCAAATTAAAAAAATAAAAAAATTGACTGTGCCGGAATGAGCCGTATTTTCCGCAATCCGCTCTTACAACCAACAGCGGATAATTTACCCATGAAAGCCCAATACATCGACGAAGCTTCCAAAATGATTCCCGAGACGCAAGTCCTCATCAACATGGTTTCACGCCGAGTGCGCCAGCTCAATGCCGGGAGCCGTCCGCTCATCGAAGTCGATCCCGGCACAGGGCTCGCGGATATCGCGCTTCAGGAAATCGCTCAGGGCAAGGTGATCGTTTCACCAGAGCTGGCTGAGGCGATCTAACCGGCTTCTGGCGGCCTTCAAGCCGCATCCATGTCCTCTGAAATCACAACAAACAGGAAGGCCTTCCGAGACTACAGTATTCTCGAAAAACTCGAGGCTGGCGTTGAATTGAAAGGCACGGAGGTGAAATCCCTCCGGGCGGGATTTGTTTCGATGCAAGGAGCGTTCGCCCGCATCCAAAACGGAGACCTCTACCTCTTCGACTGCGCGATTCAGCCCTACGAGCGAGCCAGTCACGAACAGCATGAATCCAAGCGCCCCCGCCGGCTCTTGCTTCACCGGGCGGAAATCAACAAACTCGCTGGTGCCGTTGATCGCGAGGGCCTCACCATTCCAGCCCTGCGGATGTATTGGAAAAAAGGCCGCGTCAAAGTGGAAGTCGGCCTAGGGAAAGGCAAACTGGCCTCTGACAAGCGCCAGGACTTGAAGAAGAGGGTCGAAGACCGCGAGGCGGCAAGGACCGTGGCGGCATTCAACAAGCGCGGCCGCTGAGCCGCATCCAGAGCCCGGCAGCGGGCGTCGCTCAGACCAACTGGTGGCTCTCCGGCTGCATCACCACCTCGCTCAACACCAAATGCGGCGGCGCATCAATCGCCTGCAAAATCAAGTCGGCAGCGGTTGCGACGGGAATCATTTTTTCACGCTGAACGGCCATTTGAATTTGATCCCAGAATGGCGTGTCAATGCCTCCAAGGTGGAAGAGACAAAATCGCAGACCCGAACGCTGATACTCTTGGGCGAAGCATTTGATCATCCCGGTGAGCGCATATTTGCTGGCTACATACGCTGAAGCATTACGCATGGGAGCCTTGCCGAGAATGCCGGGGATCGTGATAAACAGCCCCTTCTTCGCAGTCGCCATCGCTTTGCAAGACTCGCGGGCGAGGAGAAACGCCGCGCGGGTGTTCACATTCATGACATGTGTGAATTCGGCATCCGTCGTGTCAGCCGCTGGCTTGATGAGACCAATCCCTGCGCAGTGAATGACGACATCCAAGGAACCCAACTCGGAAATGGCAGAAGCAACAAGCTTCTCAGCTGCTCCGGGAGAGGTGAGATCGACAGCTGAAATTGAGGCGTTCAACCCGAGATTCTTGAGTTTCTCCTCAGAGCGTCCGCTGAGAAAAATCGAATCTCCACGAACTGCGAGACGCCTCGCCAATTCTGCCCCTACCCCGCTCGACCCACCTGTGATAAGAATGTTTGCCATGTGTTTTCTACGCTCCCCGATGCCGTAGAGATGCGACAATTGTCGGAACCAATAAATCACCAAACCCGCACGTGAGTTCCCTCGCCGCCATTATGCGGGAGCGCATGAGGACTTCCCCCCATAGGCGACAAACAGCGGCGGCGGGCATGGTGATTTGATGAAAACTCTGCCCCATTTTGGAAAGCGATGGGTGTGCGGCATTCTGTTCTTATGCCTCGCCATCGGCTCGTTGCCTCAGGCTGAAGCAGACGCACCGAACGAGATCGAAAAAAAGGCACGGGGCGCTCTGAGCCGACTTTTCAGGCACAACCGAGAGGCCGTCGAGAATGTTGATCGCGCCTATGCGATCCTCGTATTTCCAGAGGCCAAAAAACTCGCGCTGGGAATCGGCGTGGAAACCGCCACCGGTGTTCTTTTCGAAAAAAGGAAGGCTAGGAGTTTTTACAACCTCACGGGCTTCTCATGCGGGTTGGAGCTGGGAATTCAGAAATTCGGGTATGCGATTTTTTTCATGAATGAGGAAGCGCTGGACTATCTCTACGACTCCCGAGGATTTGAAATCGGGAGTTCCCCCAGCCTCGTCATCGCGGATGGGATTATTTCCCATTCGGTTTCCACGACAAACAAAACGCCAGGCATTCTCACCTTCGCTTTCAGCCAGACTGGTCTCATGCTGGATATCGGCGTTCATATTACCAAAATAACGGAATACGAGCCTGGGGACTGAGCTAAAAAAGGGGCGAAAAAAATATTTCCTCCCCCAGCGGATGTCCGAGCAGGGTTGATAGCCTGCGAAGTGAAATGAACACCACGCTCACCCAATACATCCGCGCCGCCCTGAAACTTATCCGCCCGCAGAGCAAGTCCCAGCAAAGATCTGCTACACAGACAGAATTCCACTTTGATTCGCCGATCACCGCGAGCCAGCTTCTCCGAGAGAGCAATGCGAAGGTTCACCTCAATCTCGCCGAGAAGAATCCGGGCAGCCTTCTTGCGATTCTCGAAGGCGCATTGGCAAAAACTCCGCAGAATTTGACCATCGAGCTTATCGGTCCAGGAATTCTTCTCCACGACAATGCGCTCATGCTTTTTGAAGAATTGCAAAATCGTTCCTCTCAAACGCGTCTGCACATGCGCGCCCGCACATGCCTCATCGATGGCGCTGTTTTACTCTGGCTGGCAGGTGATTCTCGCTCCATGCGTCCGGATGGCTGGCTTCAGATTTCGGCGCTACCGGCCGCCCCGCAGAGTTCTGGCGGAGGGTTTGATGATGACTCGATTCTGATTGAGGACGAAGAGCCCGCCCACACAGACCTGCGCTCGATTCACAGGCATATCAACGAATGGTTGCCGGTGCAGGAAATCGCCGGCCTGCGTCTATTTGAAAAAGACCTCCGTGAATTTGGCGTGTTGGATGATGCCGAGACCAGCAACCACTTAGCTGCCCTTTTTCATGCTGAAGCTACGAGCAGTGCCAGCGCCGAGGAGGCAGCCCAATGTCCAGATAAAGTTAATTCACACACGAGTCCACCGGTCAGCCAAAGCCGCTCTCAGAAACCAACCGCGCCGGGCGCCGCTTGAATCGCCTTCACCTGCAGCTTGGAAAGTCGGTGAATAAGCCAGGCCGTGATGTCGAAGTTGTCCACGAGGGATGACATTTCGAGATTGCCCGCAGGAGAAAAAGCCACACACGATTCTAAAAAGCTTTGCCGCATGGCGCGAACGGCGGGAACTTTTTGCTTACTCGACTCAAAAAACTCCTGGATTTTCTGAGGATCCATCGATGCCGTGGCCTCGGCCCCAAGAAGAATATTTGCCTGCACCCAGTCCAGAAGTACCTTGGCACGAGGTTCGGCGCTTGAAGGCAACGCAGCGCGGGACGCGGCGAGCTCGCCAGATGCTTCGCCGATGTGGCGAATCGTGTGCAACCAGGCCCGGCAGCGCTGAAGGCGCAGCGATTGAGTTTGAGAGAGCGGGTTTTCCGAGGCCAAGCGGACGCAGAAGCCTTCGATTACTGCTCCGAGCTGGATGAATGCAGGCATTTCATGGGAATCCGAATCGTTAACCGATGGCCTGTTCTCCAAACTCAGACTTCCAAAGAGGCGACCGAGTTCCTTGGGAATCAAATCCAACGCGGTCTCGGGATCAGCGAGCGCCTGGGAGCGAAGGAATTTCGGTTCACCCGGTCGTTCGGCGGCATCGCTCGGCCAGAATCGTTTGAGTAACGATTCGCAGTGCGGAAGAAAAGGACTCAACACCACTGCGGGAATCAGATTCGAGAGCAGAAACACCGCAGCCAATCGCATGGCATCC
Source organism: Terrimicrobiaceae bacterium (assembly GCA_044353785.1). Lineage (GTDB taxonomy): Bacteria > Verrucomicrobiota > Verrucomicrobiia > Chthoniobacterales > Terrimicrobiaceae > UBA967. The sequence continues at coordinate 10,198 of JBILBH010000028.1, read as the reverse complement.
CCGCCATGCAAGGAATAGACAAAAGCCTGCACGAGCGGAGCGCCGGCGCGTTCCAAAAAGAACAATGCCATCATCAGTAGGCCGCTGAAGACGCAGAACAAATCTTCCATGCGAACAAGGCGGATTGCCGAGCCACTGAGGCCGCGCGCCAAGAATGCCCGCAGCGCGATCGCCCCGAGATTTGTCCCGTAAATCGCGGGTGCAGCCTCAGCGACTCCAAATGCACCGCCGGCGGCCAAGGTGATCAAGACCATCGCCGCGCCTGTATTGGATTGAAGCAGGGCGGCCGCCGCGACACCGATGCCGAAAGCTTGAAGCGGAGAGGAAAGCGCGACTTCGATCGTCTGACGAAACCACGCCTCATCTTTGAGCGGGGCCAATCCAGCGCCAAGCTGTTCCAGGCCGAAAAGGATAATACCCACGCCCAGCACAGCACCCGCTATGGTGTTCCATGGCTTTCGCCGCACGGATCCCATGCCAATGCCAGCAACACCGACTACGAAAGCGACAATGGGATGGATATTGAACGCCGCCAGAAATGCCAGCGCCGTGAGTCCAACATTGCACCACACCACAATAACCCTCGCAGAGGCCGACTTGATCAATCCGCTGCCCACCATGCTCACCAGAATAAAGGTGACCGCCGTGGCACTCTGCATGAGCGCTCCGGCCACGAGTCCGCAGACACCAGAAACCCAAGGAGTGCCTGTAGCCCCCCGCACAAGTTGGCGAAGCCCTCCCCCGCTGAGCGCACGCATGTTTTGCCCAGTAAGCTGAAGGCCCAAGAAAAAAAGGCCCAGCCCGAGAATGACTCCGTTGAAAATAAACATGCCTTCCCGAACTATGGCGACGCCACCTAACCGCACAAGATCAGGATTCGAACCTCTCGAATCCATCCCTGCGCGCCGCGAACCGGCTCATCGCCCGTCAGGAAACACAGAAACGGCCACATGATGATCTGGCTGTTTTTTCTAAAAAGCCTGTGCAAATCTCGGGGCAAGCTTCGGCCTTCTATTGAGTGCGGCTTGTTGTTTCTTGAACATGATGTCTTCAGCCCTTCTTTCCAACACAGCGGCGCAGATTTTTATTCCAGACGGCAACCTGCTGCCGGAGGCCGCCTCACGGGTCACCCACCTCGGTGTGGGAGCGCATCATGACGATCTCGAGTTCATGGCATTCCACGGGATCGTGCAGTGCATGGACAGTAACGAACGCTGGTTTGGAGGAGTCACCTGCACCGACGGCAAGGGCAGCTCACGCAGCGGGGTTTTTGCACAAATGACACCTGAGGAACTCGGAAAGGTGCGCGCCAGCGAGCAGAACGAGGCCGCGAGCATCGGGCAATATGGATTGATGGTTCAACTCGGCTACCCGAGTTCCGCAGTCACCAATCCCTCCGACACCCACCTCTGCGGGGATTTGATTCGGATTCTCAAGGCAACGCACCCGGATGTCATTTACACACACAGCCCGGCTGACAAACACAGGACCCACGTGAGCGTTTTCGCCTCCCTCCTGCGCGCGCTGCGATCGCTACCTGCGAGTGAGAGGCCGAAACAATTGATCGGCTGCGAAGTCTGGCGCGATCTGGATTGGATGCTCGACTCAGAAAAAGTCCGCATGGATGTGAGCGGCCACGACGGTCTGGCTAACCGGCTCAATACTGTCTTCGCCTCGCAAATCGTCGGTGGAAAACGCTACGACCTGGCCGTGACCGGCCGCCGCTCGGCGAATGCCACATTTTACGAGCCACGCGAAGGCGATGAATCCACTCAGGTTCTCGTTGCCATGGAGCTCACCCCCTTAATTCTGGACGATTCGTTGAGTGTGGTGGAATTCACGCGCCAGGCGATCCGCCGCTTCGAAGACAGCGTCTGCACGGCCCTGAATCCTTATTTCTAAAACACGCTGTGGAAGTCATCATCGAACCCAATGCCGAATCGGCCGCTTGCATGGCCGCACGCCTCTTCACCGACCTCATCCGCACCAAGCCCAATGCGGTTCTCGGCCTCGCCACAGGCGGCACGCCCGTGCCACTCTACAATCAACTCATCCAGCAAAACCTCGATTGGTCACAGATCACCTCGTTCAATCTCGACGAATACATCGGAGTCGGAGCCGAACATCCGCAATCCTACCACGCATTCATGTACGAAAATCTCTTTCGCCATGTGAACATCAATAAGGCAAACATCCACATCCCCGATGGCATGGCGGCCGATCCCGAAACATTCTGCCGCAACTATGAGGAAAAAATCCGCGCCGCTGGCGGCATCGACCTCCAACTCCTCGGCATCGGCACTGACGGCCACATTGGCTTCAACGAACCGACATCCTCCCTCGCCTCACGCACCCGCATCAAAACCCTCACAGCCCGCACCCGGAAGGACAACGCCCGCTTTTTTGGCAGTGAGGACGCGGTGCCATTCCATGTCATCACCATGGGCATCGGAACCATCCTCGACACCCGCAAAACCGTCCTCCTCGCCACAGGAAAAAATAAAGCCCAAGCCGTGGCCCAAGCAATCGAAGGCCCGATCACCTCGATGAACCCAGCTTCCGCCCTCCAACTGCACCCCTCCGCCATCTTCTGCCTCGACGAAGATGCCGCATCCGAACTCACCCGCATCGACTACTACCGCTGGGTCTTCGACAACAAACCCGCCTGGCAAGTCATCTGACAAGCATCCGCCGGAGAAGCCCCCGGGCGAAAACAAAGCGCCCCGAGGTCACATTGCTGAGGACTATGCTCGAAGCTCCTCTGCATTTCTCGAGGCATGCAGCTCCGCCATCCGATCACTCAAACCAAAATTTTGGACGATCGTCCAAAATTTTGGTCTGCGCTGAAGTGCGAGAACGCTGCTACAGGGCTATTTTTCCAGCGCCTCGTGGTGGACAAACTTCGCCGAAAGATAGAACGCGGCGAAGCCTGTTTTGGAGTTTTTGAAAAAGCTCAGCGCATCATTGGCACGCCGTCGCGCAGAAGTTGCTCGACGAAGCCAGTGTGGTACTTGCCTTGGCGGAAGGACTCATTGTGCATGATCGCTTGTTGGAAGGGGATCGTGGTCTTGATCCCAGTGATCATGTATTCGTTGAGAGCCCTAGACATGCGCTTGATGCAGGCGCTGCGACTGGATGCCGTGGCAATGACTTTGGCAATCATCGAATCGTAATTCGACGGAATCGGGTAGCCGGCGTAGGCGTGAGAGTCGATGCGGATGCCTCGACCACCTGGTGCGTAGTAAAGGCCGATATTGCCTGGGCAAGGCTGGAAATTTTTCTCTGGATCCTCGGCGTTGATACGGCACTCGATGGCATGACCGCGAGGCTGGGCTTCAACGACATAGCTGCTCAGATGTTCGCCAGCGGCGACTTGAATCTGCTGCTTCACGAGATCGCATCCATAAACCTCCTCGGTGATGGGGTGCTCGACCTGGATGCGGGTGTTCATTTCCATGAAGTAGAAATTCCCGTCATCGTCCACGAGATACTCGATGGTTCCGGCGTTTGTGTAGCCGACGCTCTGACAAAGACTAATCGATGCATCGCCCATTTTTTTGCGAAGCTCGGGAGACATCAGCGGCGAGGGACACTCTTCGACGATCTTTTGGTTGCGGCGCTGGAGTGAGCAGTCGCGCTCACCGAGATGCACGACACGACCGTGCTCGTCACCAAAGACCTGAAATTCAATGTGGTGCGGATTAACGATAAATTTCTCGATGTAAACCGCACCGTTTCCAAATGCCTTCTCCGCTTCCATACGGGCGGCGTGGTATCCTTGCACCAGACTGCCTTCGTTGCTCGCGATGCGCATGCCGCGACCGCCGCCACCGGCAACGGCTTTGATCATCACTGGAAAACCTATTTTGCGGGCGATGCGGAGGGCCTCGGCTTCGGTATCGATCGTGCCGTCACTGCCGGGCGAGATCGGCACGCCAGCCTTGCGGGCGCAATCGCGGGCGGAATTTTTATCGCCCATTAAACGAATCGCCTGCGGCGTGGGGCCGATGAACTTGATGTTGCAACTGGCGCAAACCTCGGCGAAGTGCGCGTTCTCCGCCAAAAATCCATAGCCTGGGTGGATCGCATCGGCATCGCAAATCTCCGCAGCGCTGATGATGCGGTCAATCTTGAGATAACTCTCCGAACTGACAGCCGGGCCAATACAAATGGCCTCGTCGGCGAGCTGCACATGAAGGCTGTCGATGTCGGGCTCAGAGTAAATGGCAACCGACTGGACTCCCAGTTCCCTACAGGCGCGAATAATACGAAGGGCGATTTCACCGCGATTGGCGATCAGGATTTTTTTAAACATGGCGGGGTGGCCGAGGGATTACTTGAGGCGGAAGAGTGTCTGACCGAATTGCACGGGCTTGCCATTTTCGGCGCAGATTTCCGTGACAACGCCAGAGACCTCGGCCTTCACCTCGTTCATAACCTTCATGGCTTCGATGATGCAAATAACGGTATCCGGCGTGACTTGCTGGCCAACCGTGAGGAATGCCGGCGAATCAGGAGATGGCGCTGAGTAAAAAGTGCCGACCATGGGAGATTTGATTTCGATTCCACCGGCAGCCGCCGCAGAGGCGGGAGTCGAAGCCGGAGCTTCTGTGGAAATAGCAGGGAGCGCCGCTGGCTCGCTGACCGAGAAGACCGGTTGGTTGGTCACATACTGAGCGGGGCCGACGGCTCCAGCTGTCTTGAGCGTGATTTTGAAGCCTTCCCGCTCCATTTTGAAAACGGCGACGCCGTTTTTCTTCATGAGGTCGATGAGTGTGCGAATTTCTTTGATGTCCACGATAGAAGTAGGTTTTTTACTAAACAGTCATGATGTCACGCGCTTTCTTGCGCGGTCAAGACATGGAATTGCCGAGCACGCGGATGGAGGTTAATCTAGCCCCATGAATTCAGTGGGCATGAGGAAAAATACGTCGCGCTGGGAGACAGCTGCGGCTTTTCTGGCCTCGCTGCTGGTCCATCTTTTTTTTCTGCTGGCTGTGGCTTTTGTAATTTTAAAGGGGCCCAGCATTCCCAAGGAAAAATCTCCGGCAATTGAGGAACCTCCTCAACTCACCATTCTCCCCATGTCGGCTGTCCCGAAAGCTGCGCCGAGATTTGTGAGCACGGCGCCTCAGGAAAAATTGGAGAATAAACCAAACAAGGATGCGGCATTTGAATCGGACAATGATTCCATCGCAGCCAGCGAAGCTCCGCCGACTGGACAAGAGATGATGCCATCCCTCGAAGGCCGCGAGGACCAAAGCCTCGACCTGCGCGACCAGCGTTACACAACGGGTCAGAAGCCGGCTCAAACAACGCCCAGAACGCAAGCTGCAGAGCAATCCACGCCAGAGGCAGAGGCATCCCCCACCCCGCGCATGGAGACCGATCTGGCTCTTCTTGAAGCGCCGAAGCCCACTCCCAAGCCGAGCCCGGCCCAAACAGCAAAAGCAACGCCTCGGCCGAGCCAGAATTCCGCCTCCGGCTTCCAACCAGAGACCCGGGTGACGCGTCTGCGCGGCAATGTGTCGAATCGCGGAAAAGCGTCTCTGGAAGCAAATGCCACGCCTCTGGGTCGCTACAAAAAACAAGTCTCCGATGCGATTGGATCGCGGTGGTATTATTATGTGAATTCGCAGATGGGCCTGCTGAACATCGGAACGGTTGATATCCGCTTCACCGTTACACCTGAGGGGAAAATCAAATCCCCGCAGGTGCTCTCAAACTCCTCGAATGAGAGCTTCGCCTCGGTGAGCCTCGCCTCGGTGGTGCAAGCTGAAATCCCTCCGATGCCGCCGGAAGTCGCCAAGCTGATCGAAAACGGTCGCCTCGAAATCGACTTCTCGTTTACGATCCTCGGCCATTGATGACATCCCAAAAGACGCTTTCGGCGATTGCCGATTTTTTTGAAAATGGTGGCCCCTTCATGGTGCTGCTCGTTTTGCTTTCGATTATAACACTGGCAGCGATTTTGCTCCGGGCTTGGAGACTGCGCGAGAGCGCCATTATTCCGAGGCAGGTAGCCGAGGCGGTGGATGCCTTGCGGCCTGGGCACACCCTTCAATCTCTACAGGAGGAAATGGAGCAACATCCCTCGGCGATCTCGCTCATTCTTTCGACGCTGCTCTCGCATCTGAACTGGTCGAAATCCGAGAATCTGGAAGCCGTACAGACCTGCGCGAGACACGAAATCGCCCGTATGGAAAAAGGCCTCGTCATCCTTGAGATCGCCACGGGCACTGGCCCGCTCCTTGGTTTACTAGGGACCCTTTCGGGCCTGGTGGGCATTTTCGCAACACTCGGAAACAACGGTGACCCCGTATTGGTGGCGCGCGGCATTTCCGAAGCGTTGAATACGACGATCGCCGGACTCGCCGTGGCAGTTCCGAGCCTCATTGCCCACAGCTATTTTCAGCGTCGCATCGAGATGCTAGCGGTCGAGATGGAATCCCTCGCCGCAAGCCTGCTCGCCAAGCTCTACCAACCTCAATAGCCGCCCGAGCCAAATGCAGTTCTACACCCGCAAGCGCCGGAGCCCTTTCATAAATATCGTTTCACTCATCGATATCCTGGCGATCCTTCTCATTTTTTTCATCGTCACGACAAACTTCCGAAAGCCCCAGCCTCAACTGCAGATCAATTTGCCCGATTCGAAATCCGCCGAAGCCACCGCCTCCTCGCAGAAGGAGCCCGCCGTGCTGCGTGTAAAGTCCGAAAAAGAAATCACGCTGGATGAGAAACCTGTCACCATCGAAAACCTTACAGCCGCCTTGCAAAAAATCCGTGAAACTCAGCCCAGTCGGGGAATCGCCATGCAGGCCGACAGGGAGGCCCCCTTTGGCACAATCGTAAAAATCCTGGACTCGCTGAAAGCCGCTGGCCTCCGCGATGTTCCGGCATTCACCCAACCCGAATCCTCGAAATGATCCTCGAAATCACCACATTTGACCATCCCGCCCTCCGCACACCCGGGGCCCGCATCGAGCAAGTCGACGACTCCATTCGGCAACTCGCCGCCGACATGATCGAAACCATGCGCCACGCCGAAGGGCTCGGACTCGCAGCACAACAAGTGGGAATGCCGCTCCAAATGTTCGTCCTCGATGTGCCACAGATCAAAAAACGCCCCAGCGCCATGCGCATCGGGGGCAAGCGGGCCGATTTCGAGTCCCTCATGCCCATGGTGCTTTTGAATGCCGAGGTGCAAACCTTCGGACGCATCCATACCGAGAGCGAAGGCTGCCTCAGTTTCCCGGAACTCTCGGCCAATGTTTCCCGCCAACTTTCCGTTCGCGTCAAAGCCCTCACACTCGAGGGATCGATATTGGAATTCGAAGCCGACGGCCTCCTCGCCCGTGCCGTTCAGCACGAACTCGACCACACCCAAGGCATCCTCTATATCGACCGCGCCGTCGCCGAAGACCGCATGGATTTCTCAAATGATATCCAGCGGCTCATCCGTCCGGTCGCTTAATCCCGAACGAGCCAGCGCCAACTCCGCTGCCAGCTGAATTGCCTGCCTCATGCTATCAGCTCTGGCAATGCCGCGACCTGCGATATCAAATGCCGTTCCGTGATCCGGACTGGTGCGAATAAATGGCAAGCCGAGCGTGACATTTACGCCTTCATGAAAAGCATGCAGCTTCAGCGGGATCAACCCCTGATCGTGATACATGCAGAGAACTCCGTCGAAGTCACCCTCCACGGCCCTGTGAAATAGCGTATCCGGCGGGAGTGGCCCGACAAAGTTACCTGTCCGTCTTAAACAAGCCGCCGCAGGGGCGATGACATCAATTTCCTCGTGCCCCATGTCTCCCTGCTCGCCGGCGTGGGGATTTAGACCAGCCACGGCGATGCGGGGATTCTCTATACCCTTGAGAACCAAGAAATCCCGCAGCAGGCATCCCACGCGAAAGATTTCCGCCTCGCTCAGCATTTCCGGGACCATCGCCAGCGGCACATGAGCTGTAACGAGGGCAACCGTCAGTTTCCCGCCGGTCAAGCACATGGCGAAATCCTCGACACCAGCCCGCGCCGCAAAAAACTCTGTCTGCCCCGGAAATTCGAAGCCGACCCGATGCAAGGCATGCTTGCACACAGGTCCCGTCACCACTGCTTGAATCTCACCCACCAACAAACGCCGAGCCGCCTCCTCCATGGCGTCCACCGCCGCGAGCGCCGAGGTATCCGTCAGCTTTCCCGCAGTGTGCCCCTCGCTCGAACCAATCACATCCACACAAATTCCCTCTGGAAGCTGGACTGACTCCAATGCTGCGAACACAACCTCAGGTCCAATCCCAGCCGGATCACCCAGCGTGATTCCGATGCGTAGCGGGCAAGCACTCATGATCCTGTAAATCTCAACAAAGTGCCGCAGTGCTAAGCCCAGTTCTGTAAGCGAGCAGGTATCTGCGACTCTTGATACATGGACTTGGAAAGTTGGCGGACTTGGCGAATCCGCTGCCTGGCACCATTCATTTGCTCAAGCTCCGCACTCACTTCCTGCATTTCTTGATCCAATGCCTGCTTGTTGGATTCGCGAAGAGCATCCACCGCCTCAAGGCGTTTCTGCAGGGTCTCGGCCATGGCTGGTGGAAGACGCAAATCGGCGAGCATTCGCGTGAGGGCATTGATCAAATCTCCCTGGGCGGGTAAAATATCCAGGAGGCTTTCGATATCTTTTCGCTGAATAAAAAAAACCTCCAGACAGAGGTTTTTTTCGTAGAGTGACAGGAGTTTCTCAAGGCGATCCGGCAAGCCCTCTTCAGCTTTTGGCTGAGATTTTCTAATCAGCATTTCGCTCCCAAACCATGAGCAGGGGCTCCAGTCGCCGAGGCCTGCTCAGCCGCAGTCTGAAGGAGCATCTGGGCCCAGGCGTCGCGGATGTCCTGCATAAAACCAGCAACAGCTTTGATTTTCTCCCTGCTTTTTTCGCGATTGGCCTGATTCAAGTGCTCTTGCATGAAGTCATACAAGCGGTAGAGATTTTCTGAGAATTCCCCACCTTTTTCCATATTCAGAGTGGCTTGGAGCTCAGTGATGATGGCCTGCGTGCGCTGAATATTATTGTGAATTTGCTCGTTTTGACGCGCAAAGTTTTCTTCGCTGAAACCCAACTCAGCAGCTGCCAAGAAGCGCAAGGCTCCATCGAAAAGCATCAGAACCAACTCGCCCGGTGATGCCGTTGTCGCAGCTGTTTTACGATAAATGTTGAGAGGATTATTGGATTTCAAAACGGATAAAAGTTATCCTAAAGTATGACGTCCAGTGAGGATTTCAACAGTAATCTTACGGAGTAATTTGACCTTTAAGATTTGATCCCGAGTCGTTGAGCACAGATCCCACGAGCATTGCAGCAATGCCATTCAGGACATTTAAAGACGGGTAAGTTGGGTCTAAATTCCAATCGATGGCTTTGGTTACTTGACCGGGTCGCACTTCTGTTTGGCTGTTTTGCCATTCCCTTACCAACTCGCGATGGGGGGCTTCCAAGGTATCCGTAACGGATTTTTTAATTGGCAACTCAACTTTGCCTGTGGCAATTACTGAGTCACGGATAGGAAGCTCGCTGGCTCCGACTTGAGATGCAGACATGTTGCTTTTCGCAGTTGTTGCATTGATTTCAGGCCAAACCGGTGAGGTTTGCGGCAGGATCGGTTGCATATTGTTCATTTTGTTGCTCTTTCTTATTAGTATTTGATTAATTGATGTATTAAGAAATTTTACTTATGTCTGCTATCGAGCGATTTTTTAAAAAAATTTAGAAATTATTTTGAATTATTGAAGGTTTTTGCGAGATATGCCGATTGTTGTTGAAAGCCAGACTGCGCCCTTTCCATGGCTATAAAAGAACTTTCGAGCAAGGAACGCTGAGAGGCTAAACGCCGCTCCACATCTTCGATTTGCTTATCGAGGCTTGTATTTTGCTTTGTGATGCTATCGAGTTGAGCTTTTAGACCACCAGTTGGACTACCAGAATCCGAGACATAACTGCTTAAAAGGGTATCCAAACGGTCAATCAAGCCATTACTAGCACTAGAGAAATACGCTGAAATATCATCGGCCGCAGTGGCGAGTTTAGACTCCAGAGCGTTGGATTTGGTGAGGGAAATCGTAGGCTCAATACCCGCAAAATTAATCCCAAGATCGGAGAGACGCTGAACGCTGCCAGTTATACCATTGCCTGCCTGATAAAGCA
>JBILBH010000027.1:0-36665 GCA_044353785.1 Terrimicrobiaceae bacterium | reverse complement strand
GGGCAGGTTTTGCCTGCAGTCCGACACAGCAGGAATCATGCCTATTACATTCCACGAAAATTAGTTAAAATGTTTTTCAGGGCCGACTAGAATAGTTTCAGGCTGAATGAAGACCTTCTCTTGACCATGGGAGTAGAAGGACTTTCTGGGATCGATGAATAAGCATCGAACTTGGGGCGATGGATCTCGTGCAAAGATATCAAAATCCACGTCGTGATCGATCTTCATCACATCATAAAAAAGCTGCATTCTTCGTTTTACGGGCAGGATGTTCTCTGGAATCTGCTCGGCTTCGTTTTCGATGAGGTGTGCGTAGAGACTGAGTAGCGCAGTAGGTGGAATTTTAGACTGCAGCGAGCCTGGTTCGGTGAACTCCCACAGGTGGAGCAGTGGGTTTTTTAGAAGACAGGCGGGATGTTTTACCCAAAGAAGAAACAGGATGGCTTCTGGTGTATTCGGATTTGCAGCTACCGCAGCGGCAACGGCCTCGTCCTTCGACTCAGCCAATTGCGAAAGCACGTCGGGGTGGGTATCGCTATCCTTTGCAATCTTGAGCGCATGGCGATGATCGAGGTCAGCGAGTTCAGTGGAGGCGGGTGTTTTTAAAAAATTCATGAGCCTTGGATTTCGATGCGAATGTTTTTATTCAGTTCGTTCAACCGGTGCTGGAGGCAGGCGATCGTCGCGAGGTCTGGGGCCCGCACGTAGGTGAGGTTCGAACCCGGTCGGTCTCCCTCGATGAAGCTGAGATTGCCGAGCGGATCGCCTGTGCTTGGGATGGTCTCGGGGCAGAGCGGCAGGTCGTTGAGATAATGATATGCAAGCGCCATCGGGCTTTCGCGCATCTCAAAATCCCACTCCATATAATGTTCCAAGGCTCCGCCATCGATAGGCTCGCTCAATGGCACTTCGGGCTCCTCCTCGCCCTCCGAGCGGTCCCAACCGAAGTATTGCTCCAGGAAGTCCGCACGCTCCTCGTCGTCGTTCATATCCACGCTTCGACTGTCGATGAACTCCTCCCATGTCGGCACGGGTGGCTCGGCATCAGGATCGCCGAAATGAAGTGTGTAGTCGCCGTAGTCGTAGACGGCATAAAGGATGGAAGCGTTCTTGGATTGCGGGGGGACAATAAGAGGCTGCCCGCCAAGAACACAGGTATCCCGAATTAGCCGCGCAATGGGCGCTGGAATAAGGACCGAACCGGCTGCAAGGCCGCATAGAGAAAGAAAATCGCGTCGTTTCATATCGACGAAAAGCGTGAATCTCCGGAGGAGACCGGACAACGCACCGACGTGTCATATGGCGAACGCACTGTGTCATAGGATGCGGATGAAAAATCGCATCGCTGCAACTTGTCCTGCCCAATTGGTGCAAGGGTGAGTCGTGATTTTTCCTGAATGAAAAGAAACTCACTCTGCCATGCAGAAGAGCCTCTGGATTGGCTCTGCGGGTGAATGCGATTCAAGGCTGCTTCGATGATGTGTAGGATTTTGGTGATCATTTCACCGCAAGCCTACCAACCTCGGTCGGACATCTGCTGGGGGAGGGAAATTTTTCCTAAAAAAAATTCGTATGGCTCTATCGCCCTCGATTACTGCTCCAACTACTCCCCAAAATGCCTTGCGAGTTCCGTGGACTGGGTTCTAGTCAAACACTTTTTCCATCCTGTGGATTTGTTCATCGAAGGCTTTGGGTTGGCGCTCTTGAAATTTTCGGAGGTTTATCAACTTCCATTGGATGCCCGATTTTCATGACAGTTGGCAGGTTTTCAGCGTTTCCATCGACTACCTTATGTATGCCGACTCCTGTTGCTTTTGCTACACCTATGACAATCGCTGCCTGATCTCCGCCAGCAAACGACGACCACGCTCGGGATTTCCCCCGGTTTTGACGAACTGCAAATCGGGCTTCCAGTTGGTGCTCCGCAAGGACATGGGTCACGAAATTGTCAAAAAGCCTTTGCACACTGGTTCCTGATGCCTTGGGTGCACCAAGTAGGGCTTTGTGCCGAGTGTGGATCGGGAGTTTTTTGGGCAGGGAAGTGTCCGGGAGTGATTCGGCAGCTTTCGTGGGAATATTTGGGCCATGCCGGAGGATGCCCTCCCGGCTTTAAAGCTCTGCAGCGAATTCTTCGAGCGTGGCGCTACGGATTGCAGCGCGGTGCAATTCTTGTAGCTTGGCAGTATCGGCGATCAACTCGATTTCCTCACGCAGCCCCTCTGGCACTCGCTGGAACCGGATTTCCAACGCTTCGAGGATGTCTTGTTGCTTCGAGAAGACCAGACCTTCTTGGCGACCTTCTTGGCGACCTTCTTGACGGCCTTCTTGACGGCCTTCTTGGCGGAATTGTTCGGCGAGTGACATGGCGTTTTTGCTCAGTTTTGGGTTGTGCAGCGTTTGTAGTTTCCGACGAAAGGCGGGCTTGTCAAGGTCGCGGTCCAGGATGTAGCGCATCAGCATTTCGAAGCACGCTGGGGACAACTGGACCAGTAATGATTCGTCCCAGACGGAGTCATCAAGGAGAGCTTGGAGTTTTTCGGCTTTGAGCGCTCGCAGCGTGAGAATCCCCATCGGCGTGCCGAGTATTTTTTCATACGGCATGCGGAACAACTCCACGAGATGGAATTCAAAGTCGGGGATGTGTTTTCTGATGTCCTCCCCTGCCCCTTCGGGGATGTCGATCAAGTCAGCGAAGCGGGTGGAACTTTTCCAGGGTTTGTTGTCCTGTGCGAGAACGAGAGGGAGGATGGGCGGGAGTTTCGTTGCGGCGGGATTGTTGCGAAGATAGTCGTTCCAGATGCGGACGATGTAGGTGAGCAGGCGCAGGCCGATGAGAGGGTCTTCCTGGTTTTGATGCTCGAAGAGGATGTAGAGGAAGGCGGGTTGGCCGTCGATTTTCGCAGTAAAGAGGAGATCGCTCGAGGTGGCGGCGAATTCGGGATCGATGAAACTGCCACTGACAAGACTCAACGAGTTCCAATCCATGCGGCGGGTGAGCTTGCGCGGGAGATTGGCTTCCAGAAAGGCCCGGGCGTTGTCGGGGTCGGAGAAGGTCGACTTGACCAACTTGTCGTGGGGTTGGTGGAGAGGACTCTCAGGCATGTTGGGAGAGAATTGGGAACAACACGGGGCGCTTCAACGACTGGAATGTGACGATTTTGACCATGTTGAGGTGTCAGGTGGGTTCTGTAGCTGCGTCTCTATGAGCGCAGGGGGTGGTTTGACAAAATCATGGATAGCAGAATCATTTTTTGGGGGACCCGCCTACGCGCTTCGCGGCTACGGCGTGACACTGGGTTCATCGTCTTCGCATGACCCATTTTTCAGCCGCCCTCCGGCTGGTAGAGCCTACGGGTCGGAGAGAAGCGGCGTTTCTGCGGATGCTGGGAATACTCTACGCGGCGCGATGGGAACGAGACGCCGTGGTAGCGGAGCCGCTCAATCTTGGGTCAAGCCAACCGAGGCCGCGGGCGCGGCGGAGGAAGCACATCGCAGATGGCCCGGAGGGCGCAGCGAGCAGGGGGCACTAGAAAGGCAAAAACTTAGCATCCAAGTGTTTGCGCGCTACCGCGCGGGGGCGATTCGTCAGCGAATGGGAATGCTAAGCGGCGTGGGGTTGAGGAGCATGATGGCCATGGCGGCGGCGTAGATGGCGAGTCCGAGGAAGACGCCGATAGAGCCCAGGCGATAGGCGGCGGTTTTGGAATCGCGACAGGCGATGATTGCGGCGAGTGTTTGGACGATCTCGGGCTGGATGCTGCGGGTGAGGACCCATTTCACAGCAAGGACGCGGACGAAGATCCAGAAACAGGAGGCCAGGATGAGCGCCATGGCGGCGATGATCAGAATCTGGGCGTGGGTATTTGTCCCGGCAATGAGCCTGCCGGAGAAGCCTGTGGTGGTGATGGCGACAGCGGCGAAACCAATGATCACTTGGGAGCGCTGGTGGAGAATGTTCAACTGACGCTCCAACAGGCCGAATAGAAAGACATCCTGACCGGGAAAGGCTTCAACCAATTTTCTGGCTTCTTCCTCTGCGGTGAGAGGCGCTTTCTGGTGCTTTAGATTTCGCATGCGGCGAGGTTTGGGGTGGAGGAATGCCAGTCAACATGCTTGGAGAGCATTGAGTCACCATCGAAGTGGAAGTAGGCGCGGAATGATCCGCCCTCGATCACTCCTGGCAGCCAGTGAATGTCGTCGGCCCACATTTCGTGATAGGGAATGGAATCAATCGGGGTCCAGATTGGCAGGGCTTCGTCGGTTTCGATGAGGGTGCCGGAGAAGGATTCCGCCGTGAACACGGTGCAATGAAGGCTGTAGCCATCAACGAATTGAAAATGAAGTTCTCCGCGCGGCTGGACTGCGTGCGGCGTGATGCCAACCTCTTCCTGCGTCTCCCGCACGGCGCATTCGTGGGGGGCCTCGCCGGGTTCGATACGACCGCCGGGGGCGTTGATTTTACCTGCACCGAGTCCGCGTTTTTTGCGGATGAGGAGGATTTGCCCGTCTTGAAGAACGAAACACAGCGTGGCCCGCTCACGGGGTTGCCACTGGTTCCAGAAATCGTCCATGGGCGGAGGCGACTACGGCAGGAAGCGGATCAGCAGCTGCGGGTAGAAGCCGAGAACGAGAATCAGCAGGGTGCAAAGCCCAATAGCCAACTTCGAGAGGGGCGAAACAGCGACTGCGCCGCAACCTTCGGGAGCAGGTTGCCAATACATGGCACGGATCACCTTGAAGTAGTAGTAAAAGCCACTGGCGACCGTGATGACTCCGATGAGCACAAGGAGATAAAGCTCTTGGTTCATGGCGGCTTCGAAAATGAAGAATTTGCCGAAGAACCCGACTGTGAAGGGAACGCCCGCCAACGAGGCTGCGGCGATGAGCATCGCGAGGGCAAGGCCGGGAGCCCGGCGGGCAAGGCCGTTGAAATGAGATAAATCATCACCGCCGGTGGCCTTGGTGACGGGCACCATGACGAGGAAGGCCAGGAAGGTCATGAGGAAATAGCCGCCCAAGTAGAAAACCACGGCGCGGCCCGCAAAGGCGTCACCAACGGCGGCGAGGCCGACGAGGAGATACCCGGCGTTGGCGATACTGGAATAGCCAAGCAGGCGTTTGAAATTCGTCTGCGGGATGGCGGCCAAGTTTCCGTAGATCAGCGTGAGGGCGGCCAAGAGAATGAGAACGAGGATCAGTTTATCTTGGAAGGATTCCAGCACGAAGAACGGTTGGAGCACCCGGATGAGAATGACAAATCCAGCGGCTTTCGACGCCACCGCGAGGAAGGCGGTAATGGGCGTTGGCGCGCCTTGATAGACATCTGGAACCCAAAATTGGAATGGTGCGGCGGCGATTTTGAATCCGATGGCCACGAGAACCATTGCCAGGCCGAAGAGGATGGCGGTGTGGTTCGCTTCGGGAACGATGGAGAGGTTTTTCTGGATTAAAGCGAGGTTGGTCTCACCCGTCATACCGAAAATCCAGGTGATGCCGTAGATGAAGAATCCGGTCGAGAGAGCCCCAAGAACGAGGAACTTCGTGCCGGCCTCGAGACTCGCAAGACTGCGGCGGGTGTAGGCCACTTGGATGTAAAGGGATATCGTGACCAACTCCAAAGCGCAGAAGATCATGATGAAGTCGGCGGCTGAGGCCATCCACATGAGACCGGCGCAGGTGAAGACAGGCAGGATGAAAAACTCGCCCGAACCAGCCTCCGGACGCTCGGCTGGCACGAGGCGCTGAACGATCGGGAGGTAGTCAATCGCAAGGATAAGCGTGAAAATCGTGGCAAGGAGAGCAAATCGCTTAAAGAAAAGTGATAGACTATCCACCACATAGAATCCTGAATCCTGCATGCCAACGGGGTTCGTTTCGATGAAGAAGCTGAGGATGAAAACGCATACCAAGCCAAAGATTGCACCGTGTGCGAGGGTGACTTTGTTGGATTTAAAGCTGAAGGATTCCGCCATGAGCAGAAAGATGCCCAGACAGACGACACAGATTTCAAGAGCGACGGGCGGGATCATGGCAGAAGCAAAGCGGGTGTAACGAGGTTCACGAGAATTTGCGGGAAGAAACCGAAGAACAGCATGATGGCGAGGAGAATAACGATAGCGGCATGCGGGAATCCGGAGAGATCGGTGAGGCGGGACCAGCGATCAGACAGCGGGCCCATGAACACGCGGCGGTAGGCGCGGAGCATATAGATGGCGGAAATCACTATACCCCAGACGGCACAGATGGTTGCAATTTGGTAGCCGTTGAAGCCAAATACTTCTTTGCCGTCGAGGAAGCCCATTTGTGGCTCTCCCGTGGCGAAGGATCCAAAGAACACCAGCAACTCACCGGCGAAGCCGACGAAGCCAGGGAGCCCAACGGATGCCATGGCAGCGAAGCCGAAAGCGAGGCCGAGTTTTGGTGTCGCGCGGGCGATTCCACCGAGTTCGGAGAAATCCAAAGTGCCGGTGCGCTCGCGGATTTCCCCGCAGAGGGCGAAGAGAACGGCAATGGTGAGACCGTGACTCAGGAGCATGAGCGAGGCGCCGGTGAGGCTAACTTGATTCAAGGCCACAAATCCAAGGAAGATGTAGCCCATGTGCATGACGCTGGAATAGCCGAGCATGAGATCCAGCTTTCGCTGGGCAATCGTGCAATACCCGACATAGAGAATATTGCAGGCGAGCAGAGTCAAAAGGATTGGGGCAAATGCTTGAACGGATTCCGGAAGAATCGGAACAGCCAAGCGGATCAAACCATAAAGGCCGAATTTTTTTAAGACACCGGCGTGCAGCATGGATGCCGGAGCAGGAGCGCTCGCGTAGGCCTGCGGAGCCCAGGTGTGGAACGGAAAGAGTGATACAAGGATACCAAACCCAACCAAAAGAAGGAGATAAACAACCGGCGAATCGGGGACTTGTCCCGCTTGGGCATTGGCCACCATCTGGCGGAGATCAAACGAACGGGCACCTTCAGGTTGAATGAGGTACAAGCCGATGATGCCGAGAAGGAGAATAAAACTGCCTGTCGCAAGATAAACGGTGGCTTTCCATGCGGCCGCCTGGCGGTCTCCCGAGCCCCAGATGCCGATGAGGAGGAAGGTCGGGATGAGGGCCAACTCATGGAACATGTAGAAGAAGAAGACATCCACCGAAGCAAAGGCGCCAACCACACCGGCCGAAATGAGGAGGATGCTGGCGTAGAACCAACGGGCATTTTCAAGCGGCGCACGGGCTACGCAAACGGCTGCCAGCGTGACGATGACCGAGAGGAGAAGCATGATCAGGCTCAGTCCGTCGGCTCCCAATGTGAAGCTGATGCCCAACTGGGGAACGACCGGGAAGCTGGAGACGAATTGGAAGCCGGCCTGCGCGGGGTTGAAGAAAACAGCAACCGCAAGGAAGAAAAGGACATTCAACGCCGCGCCGAGGATGGAAGTGAACCTCGGATTGGCTCCGGCCATGACGAGCACGGCCGAGAGGATCGGCACAAGAATGAGGAAGAGAAGCGGGCTGACGGAACTCATTTGGAAATCAGGATATAAAGAAGACCGACCACACCGGCGCCAAAGAAGAAGGCGTAGGCTTGGATATTACCGAGTTGAAGGAAGCGCAGTGCGAACCCGCAGGCCCAAGTGAGCTTGCTTGGAACTTGAACGACAAGGAGGTCAACGATCCATCGATCCGCCCAAGAGAGAAAGGCCGCTCCTCCGCCTTGGATGTTGTTGACGAACCAGAAATACACATTGTCGATGTAAAGGCGGTTGGCAAAAAGCGGGATGGAGATGGGGTCCTTCTGGGCTTTGAAGTAAAGCAATGCCGAGAGGCCCGCGCCGCCGAAGAACATGGCGTAGAGGAGCGGGTGCAAAAGGTGTGGGACGAGTTCGTGATCCGGGCGGGCCAAATTGAAGAAGTGATCCTGAATGAACGGGAAGCCTGCAAAAATGGCGAGAACCGAGAGAACGAGCATCGGAACCAACATGGTAATAGGTTGCTCCTTGGCATGTTCCGCATGCTCGCTACGGGCTTTGCCGAAAAAGACAACGAAGAACTCGCGGAAGATGTAGAAGGCGGTGAGACCAGCCGCTGCGGCAACGAGCCAGCCGAGAAAAGGAATTTTCACGACAGCCCACTCGATGATAAGGTCTTTGCTGAAATAACCGCTGGTGTAGGGGCATCCGGCAAGGGCCAGCATTCCAAGGAAAAAGCAAATCATGGTCACCGGGGTCTTCTTGCGAAGTCCACCCATATGCCACATATTCACCTCGTGGTGCATGGCTATCATGACGGAACCCGCGGCCAAGAAGAGGAGGCACTTGAAGCAAGCGTGGGTGAATAGGTGGAACATCGCGACATCGGATGTGGGAGCAACGCCAATGCCGAGCACCATGTAACCAAGCTGGGAAATCGTGGAATAAGCGAGGA
Source organism: Terrimicrobiaceae bacterium (assembly GCA_044353785.1). Taxonomy (GTDB): domain Bacteria; phylum Verrucomicrobiota; class Verrucomicrobiia; order Chthoniobacterales; family Terrimicrobiaceae; genus UBA967. The sequence continues at coordinate 28,242 of JBILBH010000027.1, read as the reverse complement.
TGCGCTTGATATCACTCTGCTGGGTGGCCATGAGCGCGGCGGCGAAGCAGGTAATGCCTCCGATCCAGGCAATGATCTCACGGGCGGGTGGCACAATTTCCAGAATCGGGAAAATGCGAGCCAACATGTAAACACCTGCTGCAACCATTGTTGCCGCGTGAAGAAGGGAAGAAACTGGCGTTGGGCCTTCCATCGAATTCGGCAACCACACATGGAGCGGCATCTGTGCGGATTTGCCGATGGTTCCCATGAAGACGAGCACGCAGGCGACCGTGAGGTAAATCGGGGCGGTGACCAGACCGGGAATGGCTTCGAACAACTCGGTGAAGACAACCGTGCCTGTTCCAAACCAGAGGAGAAGAATACCGAGCAAGAAACCGAAGTCGCCAATGCGGTTCACGATGAAAGCCTGTTTTCCGGCATCCGCTGCCGAATCCTTCGAGTAATAGTGTCCGATGAGAATGTAGGAACTCACGCCGACGAGTTCCCAGAAGATAAACATCATCACAAAGTTATCCGCCAGCACGATACCGAGCATGGAGAACAGAAAGAGTGAGAGACCGGCAAAAAAGCGGGAATACCCCTCCTCGTCGCGCATGTAGCCGAGCGAGTAGGTGAAAACTAGGACGGAAATGGAGGTCACCACCAGAAGCATCACCTTGCTGAGGTGGTCAAGGGTCACGCCGATGGTGAGATTCAGCTCAGGACCAAGAGTCAACCAATTCAGGGAGAGCGTCTTGCCATCAACCGGCTGATTGAACAGCCACCAACTCAAAGCGCATCCTGTGCCAGCGGCAATAAGCGCAAGAGAGGCACTGAGTGTTTTTGAGAATTTCCCGAGGAGGAGGATCAGCGCGGCGCTGACCAGCGGGGTAAAAAGAATAATCCAGGGCGCGGTTTGCGTGCTCATCAGAACTTCAGCGTATTCAAGTCTTCAACATGGGTGGTCTGCTTGGCGCGGAAGAGCGCGACAATGATGGCGAGGCCTACGGCGACCTCGGCGGCGGCGACGGTGATGATGAAAAACACAAGCACTTGGCCGTTGTAGTTCGGCATGCCGTCGGCAAGCAGGTTGAAGCGGGAGAAGGCGACGAGAGAGAGGTTGGCCGCGTTCAGCATGAGTTCGAGACCCATGAAAATAATGAGAATATTCCGGCGCAGAAGAACTCCGCCGAGGCCGATGGCGAAGAGGAGTCCGCTGACGATGAGGTAATGCGCTAAGGTTGGCATGGAGAAATCAAAGAATCACTTAAGTTCCTTCTTGCTGAGGAGAACAACCCCGACCGTGGCCACGAGGAGGAGGACGCCGATGATTTGGAAGGGCAGGTTGAAATTACGGAAAAGGGCAAAACCGACCAGGGCGACATCATTTGCCATGGGGTGGGAAACAGCGGGTTTCACGACATCCAAGGCCGGGAGGGCGGAGATGACTTGGGTGAGAGCGGAAAGAAAGCCACCAACCACGATGCCGCCACCGACCCAGGCAGAGAGGCGGACGCGGCGGCGTTTCTCCTCGCGCAGGTCGAGCAACATGATGATGAAAAGGAAAAGCACCATCACGGCTCCTGCGTAAACAAGCACTTGGACAACGGCGATGAAGTAGGCATCGAGCGTTACGAAGATGGCCGCGAGAGCTACGAACGACATAACGAGACTCATGGCGCAGGAAACGGGGTTTCTCAGCAGGATCACTCCCAGCGCGAAGGCAAGCATGAGGAGGGAAAAGATCGAGAAAAGGGCGAGTTGCATGTGGTGGTGAGAGGTGGCGTTCTACCAGCGTGAGGCGGGTTGTTCTACTTTTTTTCGTTCCACTTGTTGACAAGACCGGGCATTTCGCCACCGAGTTCACGGAGTTTGTGGATGTCGTGAACCATCTCGGCGCGGGAGAGACCGGTGATCGAATAATCCTTACGGAGATAGATCGCCTGCTCGGGGCAGACCTCTTCGCAGAGGCCGCAATAGATGCAACGGATCATGTCGATATCGAATGTCTTCGGGCGTTTCTCCACCTTGCCCCAGCGCTCGTCGGCGGGGATTTCTTCGGGATGAATGGTGATCGCCCGGGGCGGGCAAATGAATTCACAGAGTTGGCAACCCACACACTTGTCTCGTCCAAACTCATTGCTCACCAGAGTCGGGGCACCGCGATACCAAGAAGGCATTTGGGCGTCCCACTTCTGTTCGGGATATTGCATGGTGACTTTCGTCTGACCCGTCAGGAGGCGGAGCATATGTTTGAGCGTGATCAGAAGACCCGCGACAATCGAGGGCAGGTAGATCTTTTCGGCCAAAGTGAGGCGCGGACGCGTGACGGTGTAAGCCATAAAGTTTGCTGGTTCTAACAATGTTCGTTCCGCATGGCAACTTTGGACTCACATTTTTTCGTGAGGCACGGTGGTGAGGCTCGATCGGAAAACTTCGCTCGGGGGGAGCGCTTCAGTTTGCTGGCTGGATTTGGGCAAAGCGGCGTTCCAAAACGGAATCCGGCTCGGCACCGAGGAGCTTGGCTTTTTCGTAATGCTTCATGGCAAGCTGTAGCGAAGGGGGTTCGGCGTTGGCATACATGACGGCTAGGTTGAAATGGGCGTTCGCGTAGTTTGGATCGATGGCGAGGCTTTCGCGGAAGGATTCCTCCGCCTTGGCGATGTCGCCTTTCTTCCCGAGAGCGATTGCGAGGTAATGATGGGCAACGGCATTTTTCGGGTCGGCAGAGATGACGCGGTTGAGAATGGCGATCGAGTCGTCGAAGCGGCCTTGGCGGCAGTAGACATTGGCAAGGTTCACCGAAGAGAAGTCGTCGTCGGATTTCAGGGATAGGGCTTTTTCCAGGGCGACTTGGGCGGCCGAGAGTTTGCCGGCCTGGATTTGAGTGACGGCGAGGTTGGCGAGGGCGAAGTGGTTTTCCGGAGCGGCATCCACCACCTGTTGGTATATTTTCTCGGCATCCGTGAAGCGACGCTGTTTGGCGAGGGATGCAGCTTCGGCTGCGAGTATTTTGGCATCGTCGGCAAGGGCATCCGCTCCGCCGCTGGATTGCTGGGGACTGCTGGCGGCATTGGAGGGCTTGACCATGGTGAGAGAGATATCTGCACCCTCGACTTCGGGATCCTTGAGAACGACGATTGGCTCGCGGAAGAGGGCGCGCTCCTCGTCTTTCAAGACCGGCGGGGGGTTTGAGAGAATGCCTATGGAGGATGCTAGGACCTCGGATTGAACCTGAAGGCGCTTGAGTTCCTTTTCGAGGTCCGATACCGCCTGGCTGCGCTCGCTTTGTTCATGAATTTGACGAAGGACGATCTGGCGGAGGAGTTGGCTTTCCGTGAAAAGGTGTTTTTGCTCCTCGCTCGGCTCCGGGTTGAGGCGAAGGCGAGCCAACTCACCAGTGGCTTCATCGAGTTGCGCCATGAGTGACTTGACGCTTGCATCGCGCGCTACCAAATCCTGCCGAGATGCCGCGAGGCGGTCCTGCAGCAGTCCGATTTCCTCTTGGAGCCCCTCGGCTTCAGCTTTGGAAAGACCACCGGATTTGGAGGCCTCGGCGAGTTTCTCTTCCGATGCAGCGAGTCTTTGAGCGAGGTCTTTATTCTCAGACTCCATCTTGGCCAAGCGCTCGAGGTCGGGTTTCTGCGCGGCGAGTTGGTTTTGAAGGACGACCTTCTCCGCTTCAAGGGCTTCAAGTTCAGCGTCATTGTCCTTGAGGCGCTTGATGCGGGCGAGCGCCTTGTCTCGCTGGGCGGCGACACTCCGGCGGTCTTCATCGGTGGCGGAGAGGACTTTTTTGCTTTCCGAAATGTAGGCGGCAGCTTTTTCGAGCTTTCCAACAACGCGGGTATACTCGTCTTGGGCGACTTCTTTTTCCGCTTCGAGTCGAGCAATACGGTCGGAAAGCTTCTCGATCCGCTTATCTTGAGGCTCGCCCACTTTTTTCTTTAGGGCGTCCCTTTCCTGGGTGATGTTCTTAAGGGCCCCATGGGCCTGAGCGAGATTGGAATTCGTAGCCACAAGCTCGGTTTTGGTTCTGTCGAGCTCTGTCCTAAAGCTGGCTACATGAACCTCCAGAGCCTCGCGCTTTTTCTTCTCCTCGGCATGGAGTTTTCGATACTCGGCGAGTTGACGCTCCAAGCTGGCGATTTCAGACCCCGACTCGGTCTTCTGGCCAGTCTCCACCTTCTGCTGCCGGGGACGGGTCGTGACAGCTGGCTCAGGAATATCGATTTCAAAGGCCCGCGTTGGGAGCGGATCTTTATATGAGGGAAGTTTTTCAGGCTCGGAGGCGACCATGGCTCGGACACGCTCGATACTTTCCTGAGCCGTGCGCATGCGAAAATTCACCGAATTTTCCTCGTAAGAGGGGTTGTCTTTCCGGACCTGCTCAAGAATAGCAACCGTGGATGCATAGGAATTCAGGGCATCCCTCAAACGCCCGTCACGCTCGAATTTCTCGCCGGCTTGATAATCCCGATAGGCCTTGAGATGAAAATCTGCTGGATCGCCTGCAAAAGCAGCAGCAACGGGTAGAAGCAGTGCTGCGGTAAAAAGCGCAAGGAGTCGGGAGATCATTTCAAAGCAGGCAGAAGAGGCGGCACTTTGCCTGAGGCCTTGGAGGATTTCAATCGGAATCAAGGTTCCGTGATTCCAAAATCGACCTTGCCTTGGAACCTGTGCAAGACATGATCAGGGTATGAGCGAGTTGGAAATTTATGCTGCCGGAGTTCGCCAGCCCGAGAAAATGCTCGGACTGGCTCTGGAATTGGATGTGATTCCGAACCTCTGCTACAAGGTCGATACGAACCATGATATTGTTTACATGGAATTCGGTGGAGGCGTGCCATCGGCAAGCATTCTAGAGTCGATCTTCAACAAGCTCGGCCTGAAGGCACTCTTTGTCGGCCAACTTCCTCCCGAAGAGAACTCGCCCAAGAAAACCCAGCGAATTTACTAAAGCTCGCTGCTGAAATTCCCATGCCGATTCTTGGAATTTTTTCGAAGGTTTACACCGCATTCCTGACATTTCTGGGTCAGGTGGCGATGCTGGCCGGCGAGACGATTCTTTCAATATTCTGCGGACGCATTCGACTGAAGTTGGTGATCCAACAAATCGCCGAAATCGGATTCCGCTCCCAACTGGTAGTCATCGTCACCGGAGCGTTTACGGGAGCGGTTTTCACAGCTCAGGCTTATTTCCAATTTGCGAGCTTGAATATGGAAACCGCTGTCGGTCCGGTCGTCGCCATCTCGATGTTCCGCGAACTCGGGCCTGTGCTGGCGGGACTGATGGTAGCAGGTCGTGTGGGTGCCGCCATGAGCGCGGAGATCGGCACCATGCGGGTCACGCAGCAAATCGATGCCCTGCGCGCCCTGGCGGTGAACCCCGTGGACTACCTTGTGGTGCCAAGAGCTATGGCGATGTTTATATCCATGCCATTTCTGGTCGTGGAATGCGTCGGTTGCGGCATTCTGGCGAGCTACTATGTTGGGGTGAATGTTCTCAATATTTCGGGCGTTTACTTCCTGGCCAATACTCAAAAATTCGCAGATTCAAGTGACATCATCATGGCGCTCGTGAAGGGCTTTTTCTTTGCAGGAGTGATCGTGTTCATCAGCTGCCGCGAGGGTCTGAACGCAAAGGATGGCGCAGTAGGCGTCGGACGCGCCACGACATCCACCGTAGTGAATTGCTCGCTTGCCATCCTCATCGTGAATTTTTTCCTGACCATGGCACTCAATGTCCTCTTTCCTGCTGGTCAATGATGAGCGCACCATTGATCCAAGTCCGGGACCTCGTCCAAAAAATCGGTGGCCAAGAAATCCTGAAGGGCATCTCGATGGATATCCAAAAGGGCGAAACGCTCGTCCTGCTGGGAAAAAGCGGTGGCGGAAAGAGCGTGTTTTTGAGACACCTCATCGGCCTCATGCGACCGGTATCTGGCAGTATTTTGTTTGAAGGGAGGGAGGTCACCACCCTCAAGGAGCGAGAACTGGAGCCTGTGCGCAAAAAGATCGGCATGCTCTTCCAAGACGGTGCCCTGTTCGACTCGATGAATGTTTTTGACAATGTCGCCTTCCCGCTCCGCGAACGCGGAGAGCGCGATCCGGCGGTGATCCATCGGAAGGTCGAAGAGTCCCTGGGCATGGTTAACATGCGTGGGCACGACAAAAAAATGCCAGTGAACCTGAGCGGCGGCATGCGCAAGCGGGTGGCTCTGGCGAGGGCGATCATCTCGCCGCCGGATGTCATCCTCTACGACGAACCCACCGCCGGTCTCGACCCCATCGTTTCAGACAGCATCAACAAACTCATCCGCCGTCTCCAATCCGAGTTGCATGTCACCTCCATCGTCGTCACGCACGACATGGTGAGCTGCAACCATATTGCAGACCGCGTAGCGTTACTGAACGAGGGTCGCATCTATTTCACGGGCACAACTGATGACCTTCGAGCGACCACTGATCCCACAATACGGGATTTTGTGGATGGAAGATCGGGAGAAACCATTTATTGAAGAACCACACATGAGCAGCGAAGACAGAGGCACACAAATCAAAGTCGGAATTTTCATCCTGATCGGACTGGTGACCGTCGGACTCATGGTTGTCTATTTCGGAAGACTCGGAGAGGGATTTTCAAACTACTATAATGTGCGGGTGGAATTCGCCAATGCCAGCGGCCTCCTCCGTGGATCCGAAGTCCTGCTCGCCGGCGCGAAGGTCGGCCGCATCACGAATGATCCTACGATCCTTCCAGACATGCGCGGCGTCTATGTGGATGTCCGCATTCTTGAACAGGTGCAAATACCTGTCGGAAGCACATTTTCCATAGGCAGCTCCGGCCTGCTTGGAGACAAATATATCGAAATCGCCCTCGATGGCGATGGCAAGGAAACCGGCTTCATCAAGCCCGATAGCGTTCTGAAAGGCGCTGAAAATGACGGCGGCATCGCAGGCATGGCCGCCGGCGCAGGGGATTTGATCGCCGACCTCAAAACCACCGTGGGCAACATCAATGCGGTCGTCAAGAAGCTCGACTCGACCGTGCTTTCCAAGGCTGAGCTCGAATCCATCTCGTCCACGATGAAGAACCTCCAAACAGCCACAGGACAAATCGCGGAGGCTTCCAAAAATTTTGACACCACGTTGGCCAGCGGCAAAGCGACGATGGACTCCGCAAAAAAGGCCGCCGACGAGCTTCAGCAGACCCTCTCCGCCATGCACAAACTTGTCGATCAGGCCAAGTCGGGCAGCGGTGTCCTTGGCACACTCATCAGCAACCGCGAGATGGCTAACAACCTGCGCGCTCTGGTTTTGAACCTCCGCAAGCACGGCATCCTCTGGTATAAAGACACCAGCGCGCCTGCGGCCGCAGGGGATGCAACGGAACCTTGACCACCCATTTCATCGAACCCGACAGCGTTTGACTTGATACCCAGCCAAACTAAACTGCGACATACCGAATGAGCCAGAAATCGAAACGAAGCGTTTTATTCATCTGCACTGGGAATGTATGCCGAAGCCCCATGGCGGAGGCGCTCTTCCGTAGCATGTCCGCTGGATTGGGTGATGTGCGCGTTTTTTCAGCCGGACTCAGCGCCCCTCAGGGAGCCCCGGCCAGCCGCGATGCAGTCGATGTCCTCGCCGCCCAAGGCATCGATCTCTCGAAATTCCGCAGCCAGCCGGTTACCGAGGATTTGCTTGAGAAGGCATCCCATGTCTTCGTCATGACGCGCGAACATCACCGCTTGGTGGACATGTTTTTTCCTGAATATATCCACAAGGTTCGCCTGCTCCGCTTCGATGAAAAAGGAACCCCCGATGTGCCGGATCCGATCGGCCAAGGGCGCGCCGTTTATGCCGAGTGCAAGCGGAGCATCGAGCAGGCCATGCCATCCGTACTACGAATCATAAATCAAAAACTCATGACGACATCCGCCGAATCCCAAACCGGACTCTCCACCCTCACTGAAACCGACCCAGAAATCGCAGCAGCAATCGAGAAGGAGTATAAACGCCAATTCGAACACATCGAGCTGATCGCCTCCGAGAATTTCACAAGTCGCGCCGTGATGGAGGCCCAGGGATCCTGCCTCACCAACAAATATGCCGAAGGCTACCCAGGCCGCCGCTGGTATGGAGGCTGCGAGTATGTGGACATCGTGGAAACACTCGCCATCGAGCGGGCGAAGAAACTCTTCGGAGCACAACACGTCAATGTTCAGCCCCACAGCGGCAGCCAAGCAAATATGGCCGTCTATTTCAGCGTGCTCACGCCCGGCGACAAAATTCTGACGATGGATCTCGCACATGGCGGCCACCTGACTCACGGTCACAAGGCGAATTTCTCGGGCAAGCTCTACGAGGTTCACCACTACGGCGTGAGCCAAGAAACTGAGACAATCGAGTACGACGCCCTCGCCCGCCAAGCAGAGGAGGTGCGTCCCAAAATGATCACAGCCGGGGCCTCGGCCTATCCACGCATCATTGACTTCAAGCGGATGCGAGAGATCGCCGACGCTGTCGGGGCATTCCTCTTCGTGGACATGGCCCACATCTCGGGACTCGTCGCCGGCGGGGTGCATCCCTCGCCATTTCCGCACGCCGACTTTGTCACCACAACCACTCACAAAAGCCTACGCGGTCCGCGTGCTGGTCTCGTGATGTGCAAAGAGGAATTCGCCAAAAAAATCGATGGCCAAGTTTTCCCGGGCGTTCAAGGAGGACCGCTTATGCATGTCATCGCCGCGAAGGCGGTTTGCTTCCACGAAGCCCTTCAACCCGGTTTTCGCGACTATGCCCAGCAGGTCGTGAATAACGCCAAATCCCTCGCAGCCCGCCTCTCGAAACTCGGCCACCGCATCGTCTCAGGCGGCACCGACAACCATGTCCTCCTCGTTGACCTCCGCCCTGCGGGAATCACCGGCGCCGAAGCCTCGGTGGTGCTCGACAAGGCCGCGATCACGGTGAACAAGAACGCCATTCCCTTCGACACCGAGTCAATCATGAAAACCGGCGGCATCCGCATCGGCACGCCTGCCATGACGACCCGCGGCCTCCGCGAGGATGACATGATGCAGGTCGCCGACTTCATCCACACGGCGCTCGACGCCCGGAACGATGAATCCCGCCTGGCAGCACTGCGCCGCGAGGTGACGAGCTTCACAGCCCGGTTCCCGCTACCCTAAGCCAAATTCAGGGTCTCTGGGACTGGAGGCGCATCGCCTGCTCCAGCACCTTTCGAGCCGCCTCGTCTTGATTCACATGAGTCGAGTCGAAGCGGAAATCCGCAGCCGAATCGTAAATCGATCTCCTCGCGGAGAGGAGCTGATGAAATGTCTCGCGCGGGTTCGGCGTTTGCAAAAGCGGACGCTTGCCACTTCGAATCGCGCGATCGAAGAGAGTGTTCGGATCGGAATCAAGCCACACAACAATTCCGATCTTCTTTAGCACCTCGCGGTTGGCATCGCGCAAAATAGCCCCGCCCCCCGTTGAAAGAACCACGCCGGCGACACCGACGAGATCGGCAAGCACCCTTTGCTCGATCTCGCGAAACCCCTCCTCGCCGCAGGCTGCGAAGATTTCAGGAATACTCCGGCCCTCGGCCTTCACGACAAGTTCGTCCGTGTCCACAAAACGATGGCCCGTGAGGCTGGACAATCTCCGACCGACACTGGATTTCCCACATCCCATGAACCCTATGAGAACAAAATTTGGCAACATGCGGTGACTTTGTCACAGCGATGCGGCTGCTGAAATCATTTTGAGTCCCGCTGGCATTTCCCGAAGCGGTTGCTATGGTTGTCGGATGTCGCGACCCAAGCTTATTTTCGGATCCCCCGAGACCTGCGCGGACTTGCTTTACGCCACACATTTCCGCGCGCCGGACTCTTTCGCGTACCTTGAGGTTGATGGAAAAAAACACATTCTCTTGAGCGATCTCGAAGTCGATCGCGGCCGGGCCGAGGCCAAGGTGGACGCGGTCGATTCTTATTCCGAGATCGAAAAAACAGTCCGTCAATCGAACGATAAAAAGCCCTCGCAGGCAAAGGTGACCGCCGCATGGATCGCCTCGAAAGGCGTTCTCGAAATCAAGGTTCCCCATGACTTTCCACTCGGCCTCGCGCGCGACCTGAAAAAAGAGGGACTCGATCTGAAGCCCGTGCGCGGAGCCTTTCAACCCGAGCGGGAAATCAAATCCCGCCAGGAGGTGCAGCTCATCGAAAAGGCCCTCCACATCGCCGAAGCCGGTATGACTCGTGGCATCGAAATCCTCCGCTCCTCCCGCATCCGCAAAGACGGCAGCCTGTCATTCAACGGAAAAATGCTCACCTCGGAACTCCTCCGCATCGAAATGGAGACCGCCGTGCTGCGCAGCGGAGGCGAAGCTCGTGGAGATACAATCGTCGCGTGCGGTGAGCAGGCGTGCGACCCCCACTCTCGCGGCTCCGGCCCGCTTTTTGCGAACCAACTGATCATCCTCGACATCTTCCCCCGCGACGCCCGCACCGGCTGGTTCGGCGACATCACCCGCACAGTTGTTCGTGGCAAGGCGACAGACGCCCAGTGTCACCTCTGGGAAACATGCCTCGCTGGACAAAAACTTGCCCACGACGCCATGAAGCCCGGCACCGAAGGCCGCATCATCCACAACATGGTGAAAAACCATTTCGCCGCGCAGGGCTATCCCACGGAGATCAAAAACGGACGCTGGCAGGGCTTCTTTCACGGCACCGGCCACGGGCTTGGCCTCGAAATCCACGAGTCGCCGCGTTTTTCCGACTCCATTTTCCTGCCGGGACAGGTCATCACGGTCGAGCCCGGCATCTACATGCCCGGACTCGGCGGCGTGCGCCACGAGGATGTCGCCCTCATCACAAAATCCGGTGCCCGCTTCCTGACCACGCTTCCAAAACCTTTTGAAATATGACCACTGCAGAGCGCGAAATCGCGCGCCGACGAACTTTCGCCATCATCTCGCACCCTGATGCGGGCAAGACCACCCTCACCGAAAAATTCCTTCTCTACGGCGGCGCCGTCCAACTCGCCGGCAGCGTGACCTCCCGCAAAAATGCGCGCGCCACAACCAGCGACTGGATGGAACTCGAAAAACAACGCGGGATCTCTGTGTCATCCACCGTCCTGCAATTCGACTACCGCAACTGCGTGGTGAACCTTCTCGACACTCCTGGCCACAAGGATTTCTCGGAGGACACGTACCGCGTCCTCACTGCGGTCGATGCGGCCGTGATGGTTGTGGACGCCGGCAAGGGCATCGAGTCCCAAACACGCAAACTTTTCGAGGTTTGCCGCAAGCGGGGCGTTCCGATTTTCACCTTCATGAACAAACTCGACCGTCCGGCGCGCCCGCCGTTGGAGCTACTGGACGAGTTGGAGTCGGTGCTCGGCATCCACGCCCTCCCCATGAACTGGCCACTGGGCGATGGCCCCGAGTTTCGCGGCGTTTTCGACCGCAAGGAAAAGTCCGTGCACCTCTTTGAGAAGACGCCTGCGGGAGCCTACCGTGCGCCTGTCTCCGTGGCTGGCATACAGGACGAAACCGTGCGAGCCGCACTCGCGCCAGATGTCCATGCGAAGGTCTGCGACGAACTCGACCTGCTCGACGGAGCGGGAACGGATTTCGACTTCGAAGCCGTTCGTGCCGGCGAGGCCACGCCGGTCTTCTTCGGCAGCGCGGCGAACAACTTCGGCGTCCAACTGCTTCTCGACAACTTTCTCCAACTCGCTCCCCCACCCGCCCCCCGATTGAGTTCCGGAAAAACCATCGATCCGCATTCAGAGGCCTTCTCCGGTTTTGTTTTTAAAATCCAGGCGAACATGAACCCCAAGCACCGCGACCGCGTTTCGTTTATTCGCGTCGTATCCGGCTGCTTCCGTCGTGACATGGTCGCCACCCACTCGCGCCTCGGAAAAACCATTCGCCTCGGCAATTCCCAACGCCTCTTCGCACAGGATCGCGAGACGGTGGATAAAGCCTGGGCCGGCGATGTCGTGGGCATCGTGGGGAATTATGATTTTCTCATTGGAGACACGGTGACAGAGGATTCATCTCTCGCCTACCATGAGATTCCGCGCTTCGCACCGGAGTGTTTCGCCTACCTGCGAAATTCCAGCACGGCAAAATTCAAACGCTTCCGCGAGGGTCTCGACCAACTGCTCAAAGAAGGCGTCGCCCAGCAATTCGAACTTCCCGACGCCGTCCAACGCGTACCGCTCCTCGGCGCGGTCGGCCCACTCCAATTCGAGGTCATGCAATACCGCCTCGAGACCGAATACAGCGCGGACTGCCGGGTCGAGTCAGCTCCATGGCAATTCGCACGCTGGCCGCAGAAGGACGGCGCTCCCCTCACCTCTCGTCCCGAGTTGCTCCTGCCATCTGGCTGTGTACTCGCACAGGATGCCTCCGGCTTTTGGGTCGTGCTCCTGCCGAGCAGTTGGACAATCGGGTACCTCGAGGAGAAAAACTCCGCCTTTTCGTTCTCTTCCGAGCCACCGCCTCCGGCCAAACCGGACGCGTAATCCGTGCCAATCCCATTCGACCTCGCCGCGCCACAATGGATCTTCGCCATCCTTGCGGCAGCCTGTGTTGGCATCAGCAAATCCGGCTTCGGCGCGATGGCTATTCCCGGCATTCTCCTGATGACCCAAGTCATACCTGCGAGGGAATCCACCGGCGTAATCCTTCCCATGCTCATCCTCGCCGACCTCTTCGCTGTCCACGCGTTCCGCCAATTCACAGTGTGGCGACTTCTGGTGAATATCCTACCAGCAGCCGTGCTCGGAGTCATTGTAGGCTGGTGGCTCATGCCGCGCATCCCGACAGGTCTTTTCACCCCGGTTATCGGCTGGATAATCCTCGCCCTCCTCTTGCTGACGATCCTTCAGAAATGTTCCACTCAGCTTCAAAAAACAGCCGCAGATCACCCCGCCGTGGCCTGGCCACTGGGCCTTCTCGCCGGTATCTCAACCATGCTGGCCAACGCAGCCGGTCCGGCAATGACCGTTTACCTCCTAGCCAGCCGCCTACCGAAATACGAATTCGTCGGCACAGCCGCCTGGTTTTTCTTTTTCATCAACATCATCAAAGTCCCCTTCAGCGCCTCGCTCGGCCTTATCACCCCACAAACTCTTCTCTTCAACCTCATCCTCGCCCCCGCCGTCCTCATCGGCCTTTTCTGTGGAAAATTTCTCTTGGGTAAAATTAATCAAAAAGCCTTTGAGTGGATCCTAATCGGCCTCTCCCTGCTCGGCGCGCTGCGATTGATCTGGGCGTGATGATCGCGCATGCGAGCAGAAGTCGGATTGCCTGCAAACCATATTCCCGTATGCTTCTCACATGAAGACGACGATCGATATTCCCGAGGATCTTTACAAAAAGACCAAAATTCGGGCTATCGAATGTGGTCTAACCCTCAAGCAGATCGTTCTCAGATCCTTGGAGCGCGAATTACAAGTTTCTCCATTCCCCCAAGAGCCGGTGACCTCGTATTGGGCGAATCGCAAGCTTCTTCCAGAATTTGCAGCCGCCCAGAAGGCAGGAGACTATCGCCCCAAGCCTGACGATCGCGACATCACCGACATAATATCCGACAATCGTGATGGCCGCTGCAGCTCCTACCCTTGGTTTCGGCGTGGCATGGTCAGGCAGAGACCATTGCAGCGCTGCATCGTGCTTACCGCGAAGGCTGTTTTACCGCAGAGCGATATCTGTTCGCTTTGAACCAGTTCAAGGAGGAACAACATTCGACTCATTTTTTCTGGTGTGCGCTCACTGATAAAGTCCAAGCCCGTCTGGAAAATGCTTTCGAATCCGCACCCTCTTTTGGATTGCAAGGCATCACTGTCATCGATGGCCATTTGAAATTCCTCTGAGGATCGCACATAACAAAGCTCAAAGGTTTGTTGGCATCCAAAAAAATTGCCCTCCTCGTGCCGTTCCGGAGCAGTTCCCGTTCCCTAATGATAGGGTGGATGACCGCGTTACCGGCAATCAGACTTCCAATGAAGGCCTGTCATCTCGCCGGGCGCCAAGCCTCCGGGATTTATTCAACATAGGTCCGGGACTTCGCTCCGTTTAATCGCGAACACAGAAGGGCAAATTCGTTGCGGCATGGCCGCGAAATTTTTTCTGTTTTTTGGAAAGATCTATTCTCGGAAATCCACGCCCAACTTTTCTCGCAGGGCTACCTTGATGCGGTCGGCTGCGGCCTGAATTTCGTCTGCAGTGAGCGTTCGCTCGGGGCTGCGGAAAGTCAAGGAAATGGCCAACGATTTTTTGTCGGACGGAATTTTTTCGCCCTTCGGATCGGTGAAGAGATCGAAGAGGCGGACGGATTCGAGGAGGGGTTCCTTGAGGTTCTCGATGAGCGACCTCACCTCGCCGTAGGGCAGAGCCAGCGGTGCCACGAAGGCGATGTCCCGGGCGGAACCCGGGAACTTCGCAAGTGCGGCGACTTGAGTTTTAGCCGATGCGGCAGCACGCCACAAATCGAGGTCGAACTCGGCGGCGAGGAGCGGGGCGGATGCTCCGATGTCGCGCGCCACGACAGGAGCGAGTTGGCCAACGAGACCAATTTTTTTACCGTTGAGAAAAACATCCGCGCAAGCTCCGAAGGGCTCTGTGGGGGCTGCCATGGGGGCAATATCCTTCTCGCTGAGACCTGCGAGTTGACACACGGCTCCGGTGAGATCGAAGACATCCCACGAACGCACCGACTCGCCGCGCCAGTCCGATTCGTGGCGTTCACCAGCGAGCACGATGGCGAGGCGTTGCCCCTCGCCGATGGACTTGAAAATGCGACCGCACTCGAAGAGAGCAATGGATTTCGCGCCTTGATCGAGGTTTCGCCGGAGAGCGGCAAGCAAGCCAGGAACGAGGCTGTTGCGAAGCTGCGACTGGTCTTCGCCGAAGGGATTTTTGAGGGCCACGGCTTCGCCAAAGTGCGAGACATCGGCGGCGGAGACGAGCGTGCTGGTGCGGGCCTCGTGGAAGCCCATTCCGGCCAGACTGCGGCGCAGGTTCATCGCAAAATCGTAGGCGGCGTCGGCATCCGAGCTTGCCGCGAAGGGGCCTTGAGCGAGGGATGGGATTTTTTCGATTCCCACGACGCGGGCGATTTCCTCGATGAGATCGGCTTCGCGCCGGAGTTCGCGGCGGTATCCGGGAATGCTCCAGCGGGTTTCGTCACCAGCAGCGAGTTTTTCCAAACCGACGCGGGCGAGGCTGGATTCGATCTCGGAATTCGAGAGCGAGAAGCCGAGCAAATCGCGCAAGCGGCTGTGCCGCAGGGACACCTTGCCGCGTTCGGGGCATTTGCCTGCAACGAGCAGAGCAGGCTCGGCTGTGCCACCGGCGACCTGCAAGATCAACTCGACAGCGCGGGCTGATGCAAGAATGACGCCCTCGGGATCTACGCCGCGCTCGAAGCGGTAGCTGGAGTCGCTGAAAAGCCCAAGCGCACGCGAGGCGCGGCGCACGAACGAAGGATCGAAGACGGCGCTTTCCAAAAGAATGTCGGTGGTGGACTCGCTCACACCACTGCCCTCGCCGCCCATGACACCTGCGAGGGCGGCGGGACCGTTATCGTCGGCGATGACCAACGAACCGGCCGGCAGCTTATATTCACGACCATCAAGGGCGCGGAAGGCTTCGCCCTCCGATGCGGAGCGCACTTGCAACGGGCCGGATATTTTTGCGGCATCGAAGGCGTGAAGCGGCTGGCCGAGTTCGAAGAGAACATAGTTCGTGACATCGACCACATTGTTCACTGAACGCAACCCCACGGCTGCCAGGCGGTCGCGCAGCCACTGTGGGCTGGGGCCGACTTTGACGCCGGAGATGCGACGCAGGGCGTAGAAGGAACATCCCTCGCCTTCGAGGCGAACCGAACCCTCGGCACTCGCAGTGGATGGAAGAGCAGGCTCCGGTGCCTTGACCGTCAAACCAGTGAAAACTCCGATCTCGCGCGCGACACCAAGGTGGCTGAGCCAGTCGGAGCGGTTCGGCGTGATCTCAAGTTCCAAAATCATCTCAGCAGGGAAAAGGTCTTTGATCGGCGTTCCAGGAGCGGTCTCGGGCGGCAGGATGAGAAGCCCCTCGGAGTCCTCGGCGAGCCGGAGTTCCTTTGCGCTGCACATCATGCCTTCACTTTCCACGCCACGGAGCTTGCCCGTTTTGATTTTGAAATCCCCCGGCAGCACAGCGCCTGGAAGGGCGAGAGTCACCTTGTCGCCAACTTTGTAATTTTTGGCACCGCAAACGATCTGGCGCGGTTCGGGCGAACCGTCGTTCACCTTACATACGCTTAGGCGGTCGGCATTCGGGTGTTGGGTGGACTCGAGAATCTCGGCGGCGACGACATGGTCGATCGCGGCACCGCGCTGGTCGATACCCGCCACTTCAAGCCCCGCACGGCGCAGGAGAGTTTCCAATTCGGACGCCGGAAGTTGGCAGTCCACAAAATCACGCAGCCAGTTGATGGAAATTTTCACGACAGGATTAGAATTGTTTCAGGAAGCGCAGATCGTTTTCGACAAGCATGCGGATGTCGGGAATGCGCGAGAGGTTCATGGCCAGACGCTCGAGGCCGAAGCCGAAAGCAAAGCCGCTGACTTTTTCCGGATCGTAGACCCGGTCGCCGCGACGCTCGCAGATGGCTTCGAAAACAGCGGGATCAACCATACCGCAGCCGGCCAGTTCCATCCATTCGCCACCGAGGGCCCCAGTGCGGATGTCGATTTCGTAGCTGGGCTCGGTGAAGGGGAAGAAATGAGGACGGAATTGAATGTCAGTGCCCGCGCCAAAAAGTTCGCGGAAGAAAAATTCCAGCGTCCCCTTGAGATCGGCGAGGCTGACCTTTTCGGCAACATAGAGACCTTCCATCTGCGTGAACTGCGCGAGATGCGTGGCATCCACTTCATCGCGGCGGTAGGCGGAACCGGGAGCAATGATGCGCACCGGTGGCGGCGTTGTTTCCATGACGCGAATCTGCACGCTCGAGGTGTGCGAGCGCAGGAGACGGCCATCGGGGAGATAAAAAGTATCCTGCTCGTTGCGCGCGGGATGATCCGGCGGCGTGTTGAGCGCATCGAAACAATGCCACTCGGTCTCGATGTCAGGGCCATCGGCAATCGCAAACCCCATGCGGCGGAAACACCGCACGGCACGATCCAAGAGTTGCGTGAGCGGATGCAAAGTGCCAGGCGAAGGAAATGTGCCGGGCAGCGAGAGATCGAGCGAAGCAAAGGCGGCGAGGTCGGAGGCTGCAAGGAGGCGCTTTTGGGAGTCCTCCAAAGCGGTCGTGACCGCCGCACGCAGGTCGTTGAGAAGTTTCCCGATGACGGGCCGCTCCTCCTTAGGCACATTGCGCATGCCCTCGCTGAGCGCGGTGATGGCACCGCTCTTACCGAGGTATTTCAAACGGGCCGCCTCAAGGGAAGCGGGATCATGGGCCGAAGCGATAAGCTCAAGGGCCTCGGTGCGAAGGGCGTCAGCTTGCTGTTGCATGGGAAAGAGGTTTAACCACAATCGAAAAGGTGGGACCTTTGAGATAGAGCAACCGAAGGTTGGCCCGAAGGGCGAGCCGAGCGGAAGCGAGCGAGTCAAAGGACACGGAGAGCACGGAGGAGGAAAAAGCGGGTGTCGGTGTCATTGGGTGTTGGGCCTGATACGATTTATTTCGACAGAATTACAGAATTTACAAAATAAGCGAACCTGCTTGGAAGAAGCGCGAACTGGCTCGGGCCTTGATTATCTGGGCCCGCCTCTGATTTTCTCACCCAAATCGGAGCCCAAGAAAGACTTATTTGATGTAATAAAAACAATCTTAGAGCACTGCACAAGATTACTCTATTAAACCCTCCAGAGATACCACAGAGGAATCGGAGCAATGGGCCCCGTCCTCTGTGTTCTCTGTACGCTCTGTGGTCAATTCCCGACGAACGGGTTTTGACGGATCAGGCTGCTTTTTTGTTATCGAGGGCGGTGCGGACTTTGTCCACGATCGCCTTGAAGGTCGCCTCATCATTGATCGCGATGTCGGACAGGACTTTGCGGTCGAGCTCGATATTGGCGAATTTGAGGCCTTCGATGAAACGACTGTAAGTGATACCTTCGGCGCGGACTGCGGCGCTGAGACGGGCGATCCACAGGGCGCGGAAGTTGCGCTTGCGGGTCTTGCGGTCGCGGTAGGCCCAGTATTTTCCCTTCATCTGCGCATCTTTTGCGTAGCGGAAGAGTTTGGAACGGCGGCCGCGATATCCTTTCGAGGCTGCTACGACGCGCTTGCGGCGCGCCCGGCTGGCTGGAGCGTTTGTGGCTCTTGGCATGTCATAAAACTCCGCGTTTGGCGCGGAGCCTCCTTGGAGCGGTTGTTTGTTTAGTTGAAATCCCCCGACTCACCGGCTCCGTGATCCTCAGGCAAACCCCGAGGCAGTCGAAGGGATTTTGGTTCAGCGCGCTTTAGTGGCTGAAAGGCAGGCAGGCCTTGATGCGATCCACATCGGTCTCATCGACCACTGCGGATTTCGCCATGTGGCGTTTCTTGTTGGCGTTTTTACTCGCCAACAGGTGCCGCCGGGAAGCGTGGTTGCGAACAACCTTGCCGGTCCCGGTGATCTTGAAGCGCTTGGCCACGGATTTGCGCGTTTTGCTGCGTGCTATTGCTTTTGGCATTGGAAAAGGGGCAAGAAATTAGCAGGCGCGACTTGGGATGCAATGACAATTTTAGGTTTTTTTGCGAGCGCGATGTTGCCATGACAACTGTCGCTGTGCATCGTGCGCGACCATGTCCACCGTCCATGGTTTGCCGCTCGGCCACTTTTTTCTCCAACTCGGCGTGATCCTGCTGGCGTGCCGAGTTTGCTCGATGGCTATGAAGAAGGTAGGCCAACCGGCGATCATCGGGGAAATGATCGCGGGCATTGTGCTGGGCCCCTCGCTTCTTGGAGCGCTGGCGCCGAGCGTGTCGGGATATCTTTTTCCAGCGGCTTCGAAGCCGATCCTCTTCGATGTCGCGCAGCTTGGGCTCTCGCTCTACATGTTCGTCGTCGGCTTGGAATTCCGTGCCGATCTCTTGCGTTCGCGCCTGCGCTCAGCGACCTCGATTTCCTTTGCAGGGATGGCAGCGCCATTCGCTTTGGGCGTGCTTCTCTCACTGTGGATCGGAGCGGAGGGCGGATTCTACGGTGAAGGTATTTCGCCGAGCCTAGGCATGGTTTTCACCGGTGCGGCGATGTGTGTTACCGCCTTCCCTATGCTGGCGCGGATCATCAAGGAACGGGGATTGGCGGGAACAACGGCCGGAACACTGGCACTTGCGAGCGGTAGTATAGACGATGTGGCCGCATGGATTCTTCTGGCCGGAGTGATCGCCGCCGCAAGTGGAAATTTCCTGCTCGTGCTTTGGACGATTGGCGGAGCGGTAGCCTATGTGGTGTTCTGCCGTTTCGTGGTGCCGCGCTTTTTTTCCAAGGCGATGGAGAACGAAGCGGACTTCTCGCGTGGGATGTCCCTGCTACTCGTCCTGCTGGTGCTGGGATCGTGGTTTACCGACAAGATCCAGCTCTACGCGGTATTCGGGGCATTCATCCTTGGCGTGTGCGTGCCTCGCGGACCTCTCGCGGATCATGCGATTCGCAAAATCGGACCGCTCACGACACTGCTTTTGTTGCCCGTTTTTTTTACCTACTCGGGATTGAACACCCGCCTCGATCTTCTGAATTCCGTATCAGATTGGGCAATGGCTGGCGCGGTCGTGCTTGCGGCGGTGGCAGGCAAGATGGGCGCCTGCTACCTCGCGGCAAGGTGGTGCGGGGAACCCCATGGCGACGCGCTTACAGTGGCCTCACTGATGAACGCCCGAGGACTAATGGAGCTGATCCTGCTAAACATCGGCCTGCAGGCTGGAATCATAACTCCCCGGTTTTTTACCATGATGGTCGTGATGGCCGTGGTCACAACACTCATGACAGCCCCGCTCTTCGAATTTGCGCGCCACAGGGCTCAATCGAAAGATCGAGGCGGGAGATCTCTGTGAGTAGTTCCGCGCATTTAGAGGGGATATTTGAGCCATGCCGGAGGATGGCTCTCCCAGTGGGTGGCCGTGGTGTTTCTTCCGGGGATCATTCTCCGGCGTGCAGGAATTTCTGCTGATGCCTGTGCGAATTTCACATTTCCAGTTGCGTAGCATGGAGGCTATTTTGGGAGAGTGAATTCGCACGAGGATGTTGTCATTACCGGTTGGGGATGCGTCTCGCCTCTCGGCGGCGACGCACCCACGACATGGGCTGCCTTGATGCGTGGTGAATCGGCGAGGGGAGAAATCACGTGTATTCCCGTCGAGGGATGCCGCGTCACACAGGGTGCCGAGGCGCAATTGCCGGAATTGTCGGGGGTTTCTAAAAAGGAAGTCTCCCGCCTCAGCCGCGCCTCGCGACTCGCGATTCCCGCAGCGAGACAGGCGATGGCGGATGCCGGAATCCTCGATGACAACGGGCGCAGTGTTTTTTCGAGGCTGGAACTCAGCATGAGCACGACGGCTTGCGGCATGGAACACGGAGAGGCATTCCTGCGCGACATTTGCTCCGGCAATCCGCGCCATTTGGCGTCCAAAATTTCGCACTATCCCGCACATCAGCAAATCGGCGACCTGCAGCAACATCTCGGCTTTTCCGGTCCGTCCATGATTGTGTCAAACGCCTGCGCGAGCGGCGCGAACGCCATCGGCCATGCGGCGGACCTGCTTCGGGCAGGCTTTGCCGACATCGTTCTGGCGGGTGGTTACGAAGCGCTCTGCGAGTTGGTGTTTTGCGGTTTCGATTCGCTCCAGGCGCTGGATCCTGATCTGTGCAAGCCATTCGACCTCCATCGTCGGGGCCTCATGCTCGGCGAGGGCGCGGCCTTTCTCGTCATGGAAACTTCAGCGCATGCAAACCATCGCGGCGCAAAAATCAAAGGTCGCCTCGCAGGCTACGGGCATACGACGGACACACACCACATCACCCAACCCGACCCCACGGGAGCCCCGCTCGAAGGTGCAATCCAACGCGCTCTTCAACAGGCCGGGCTCAAGCCTTCCGAAATTGGCTACCTCAATGCCCATGGCACGGCGACGGTCTTCAACGACGGCGCCGAGGCTGCGGCCTTTGCGCGCGTGTTTGCCGAGGATCTCGCCACTGTGCGCATCAGCTCCACCAAAGCGGCAATCGGCCACACGCTGGGCGCCGCAGGCTCACTCGAGGCCGTCTTTGCGCTCGAGTGCCTCCGCACGGGCGACATCCCCCCGCAGATCAATACCACACATCCGATCCCAGAACTCGCCCCCTGCCTGGCGCGACCGGGGGAAAAACTGACCAAGCCCGCCGTTCTCAGCGTGAATCTCGGCTTCGGTGGATCCAATGCCGCGCTCGTCTTCACCGCCGCATGAAAAATCCTGTCTCCATTCTCTCATTCGGCATTTCCTGCCCAGGCGGCACTTCCGCTGAAGCACTGGAGGATTTTTCCAAATGGCCGGTCGAATCCATGCCCGAGGCCGGTGGACGCAGACTTCACGAAGTCGCCCGCATCAACCTCTCAGTAGAACCCGTGAACCGCTGGCGCATGAAACCGAGGCTCCGCCGTGCCAGCCCGCTTTCGCATCACCTCATAGAGGCCATCGCGCAGACGCTTGAGGCCCGCCCTGATATCGACCCCGCGCGCGTGGGGGTGGTCGGCGCATTTTTCTTCGGGTGCCTGGAATACTCGGTGAGGTTTTACAAAGGCCTGAGCACCGATGGACGCCGCTTCGCAAGTCCCATTCTGTTTCCAGAGACCGTCGTCAACACACCACTCAGCCATGTGGTGGCCGAACTCGGAATCGGCGGCCCTGTTTATTCCCAAGTCGGCGACACTTCCTGCTGGGTCTCGGCGCTGCGGACGGCCTGTCTGTGGATCGAAAACGGAGACGTCGACCATGTCATCGTCGCCGGAGCGGAGGAGTTTGAACCACACCTCCTCGATGCCTTCCACGCCCTTCGCTGGTTCACGGCGGACCATCCCTTCCGCATCGCCGAGGGGGCCGGCGCCGTCCTCATAGGCAAGAAGACGCCCAACGCCATTGCGGAAATCACGCGCATCGCAGACGGCTACACCTTCCGCACCCGAGACCAAGCTCGGATTGCAGGCGTCGAGTGTCTCGGCGAGTTCGACATGAACGCCCCTGTAATGAACACGGCCACCAGTTGGGCAGCTCAAAAAGCAGCATCCCTCTTAAGCAACCGCCAACTCGTCAGTCTCAGCCAAGGCCCACAGCACGATGGCTTCACGGCATCTTCCGCCTGGAACACCATCCTCGCCGCCCGGCAGCGCCACTATCCTCGCTTGATTGTCCCTCACTGGGGCTTGTCGCAAAACATCGCCGCTGTGGAGATTTCACGCACGGCTGAGAACACGGCTGGCGCGGGTTAATTCGATTTGAGCTTTAACTCCACGACGAACTCCGCCATGCGCTGCATGGCGGTTTTGATTTGTGGAAGAGCGGTTGCGAAGCTGCAGCGCACATGGCCCTCCCCTCCTGCGCCGAAGGCGGGACCCGGAACGACGGCGACTTTCTTTTCTTGCAGCAATCGCATGGAGAAGTCGCGGCTAGAGAGGCCGGTGGATATGATTTTCGGGAAGACATAGAACGATCCGCGCGGGCAGCGGCATTCGAGGCCCATTTCGTTGAGGGCGGAGACGATGAAATTCCGGCGCATCTCGTATTCGCGGCGCATCTGCGCGACGCTGTGTTCGCCGCGGTCGAGAGCTTCGATGGCAGCATCCTGTCCCATGATCGACGCACAGAGAATCGAGTATTGGTGGATTTTCATCATGGCCTCAATGAGCGGAGCCGGCGCGCAGGCGAAACCGATGCGCCAACCGGTCATGGCAAAAGCCTTGGAGAGGCCATGGAGAAAGACCGTGCGCTCCTTCATTCCGGGAAAAACGGCAATGCTGGTGTGCTTGGCGCCTTCGTAGGTCAGCTCGCTGTAGATTTCATCCGAGAGGACAACGAGATTGTGACGAATGCAGACGGCGGCGATTTTTTCGAGTTCCGCAGGCTCCATCGTGGCACCGGTCGGATTAGTCGGGAAATTCAACATGAGAGCGCGGGAGCGGGGCGTGATGACCTTCTCCAAATCCTCGGCGCGCAGGGAAAATCCATCCTCCGCGCGGGTGCGGACGGGCACGGGAACGCCATGCGCCATCGTGATCGTAGGCGCGTAGGACACATAGCACGGCTCGTGATAGATCACCTCGTCGCCGGCATTCAGCAAGGCGCGCAGCGCGAGATCGATCGCCTCGGAGACGCCCACGGAGACAAGAATCTCGGAGAGCGGTTCATAGCGAATGGCGAAATGTTTGTTGATGTAATCGGAAATACTGCGGCGCAGGCGTGGCAGGCCGAGGTTCGAGGTGTAGCCAGTGCGGCCGCGCTCCAGAGCGTAAATGGCCGCCTCGCGGATGTGCCATGGCGTGGCGAAGTCCGGCTCGCCGATGCCCAGCGAGATGACATCATCCATCGACTGCACGATTTCAAAAAAGTCGCGGATTCCCGAGCGAGGGATGTCGCGGATATGGTCTGCGATGGCGATGCTCACGGCGTGACGGAGAGACGCTCGGAGCTCGCCTCGAAGGTGTGGAAGGTGCCGTTTTCCTTGTAGGTTTTCAGGCGGAAGTGTGTGGCGGTGGACTGCACCGCATCGATCGTGCTGAGCCGCTCGGAAACGAACGCGGCGGCGGCGCGAAGATTCGGAGCCTCGACCAGAATGAGCAGATCGTAGCCACCACTCACGAGGTAGCAGCTCTGCACCTCCGGGAACCGCGCAATGCGCGAAGCAATGCGGTCGAAGCCGCCATCACGCTCGGGAGTTATTTTCACCTCGATGACCGCCGTGACCTTGTCGGTCTCCCACTTTTCGCGGTTCAACACGGGCTGATAACCAAGAATGATGCCATCGGCCTCGAGCTTGGCTATGGCCGCCTCGACCTCGGCAGTGGTCATATTAAGCAAACGCGCCATCTCATCGCGCGGCATGAGGGCGTTCTTCTGAAGCAGATCGATTATGGCATCCATACGCTACTCATCATGGAAACCACACAGTGTCTTTGCAAGCGCGCGTTGGGTTGGTATTCAAGCCCGTTCATAAAAATCTTGTTGGCTGAACAAAACCAGTCGCAAGCCGCGCCAAGTTTTTTGAGCTCAATGAACTGTCGCACCTTGCGGCGCCGACACCTCAGGCATCAATGGTCGGTGATGCGGAATACGCTCGGATCCGTGGTGGTCCAAACCGTGCCGCCCAGCTCGAAGCCGGGGTTGCGCAGGAGGTTGCTTGTCGTGCCTTGGCGGCGAAACCAGGCATCGTCGAGAAGCAGCGTTCCGGCCGAACGGTCAAAAGCATTATCAAACGTGATCCACACACGCGAACGGTTCCCGGAGTTGAAGACTGGGGTCGCAACCTTTTTCCAATCGAGGCCGCCGTCGCAACGCACAGAGGCCAACAACTTGGTCCACGCGGGATCGCCCCAAATTTGCAGGGCCACGGCGCCCGTTCCCTTGGCCCAAGTGCCAGCGGTGTAGTTGGTGTAGGGCCGCACGGCCACTTGCTGGTAGAGGTCCTTCCAAGTTGCGCGATTCCGAGTCGTGGCGAGTGCATACCAAGAGCCGTTGCGCGCGGGGCTCGGCTGCCCGATACCGGCTGCAAGCCGGTCGCGTAAGCCAGATAGCGTTGCTTGCAGGGCGGGGTCGTCAGGGAATTCCCCGGCGAAATTCCACCAGAATCCACCACCTGTGCTTCCTGCGAAATCGAACATGGCAGGATCATACTGCGCCACCACTGCGCGGCGCGCCGCACCGGCTGGGTCAACCTCATCGTAACACCACCAGAGTTGTTCGCCCGGAGCGCCATAGCCGATCTCTCCGAGCCCGATCTTCTTGCCGGGAAAAGCGGCGCGGGTCCTCTCCATGAGTTGCTCGTAAAACATGCCGACCGGGGATTGGCCCGGGTAAAGAGACACAAGCACGAGGTCGAACTTGGCACGCAGCGTTGGCGAAAGGTTGGATGCGATCCAGGTGAACATCGAGAACTCCGGCGCCTCGGTATTGATTTGGTGCAGGAGGTTGAGCACCACCAAACGGCCGGGAGCGAGCGCTTCGATCTCGGTCACCGCATCCGCCAACTTCGCAGCCATGCCTGTGCTGTGCCATGCCCCGTTGGCTTGGTCGCCCGCCTCCCATGCATCGATCTCCGGAAACGCGGCGACGAAATCCCGGAAACGCTGCCGGTATTGCTCGCGGGTCAATAAAGGCTCGTCCTCGGCGCGCACGGGCTGACCGAGAATTTTCAGGCCTTTGGTTTTCGCGTAGAAAACCAGCGGCGCCCAATCCGCAGGACGCGCGGAGGCCGGGAAAACCAACCGAACCCATCCGTAGGGCTGTGTGAGGCTGGCAGCCAAGTCCAGAACCGCAGGATAGTTCGTTGTGGATTCGATAGTGGCCCCGAGCCATGGCAGGCCCGCTGAAGCTTGGGCGATCGCCCGTTGCGGACCGTGTTCGGCGAGCAAGGCATCGTAGGCCACGGCATAGAGGTCCAAGGCGCGTTGCCCCTCACGGCCTTTCACCGGCTCTGTCGCCCTGAGCGGAATGGCGTCGAGAATGGCCTGCGCCTCAGTGTAGGCCTCGTTGAATTTCGCCGATGGCACATAGTCCGGCCGCGCGGCCAAGGCGGAAGCCAAACGACGACGAATATCATAGGCCGCCTGATAGCTGAAATTCATCGTCTCCCCCCCACTGTAACCGGCGCCGTTTTTGTCCACGATGACCAAACCATAACCAAGCGGCAAGGTGGGCCAGTTCAGAGCCAGGGCGACGGGAGAATCCGGAACGCTGAAGGTGAAACCCTGCCCGATAGCTTCCACCAAAGGTCCGCGCTGGACGGCCTGCAGGGTGGTGGGATCGACCAGGTAATCGTTGTCATAGCCAGCCTCGCCATTGTTCGATGTCGCCCTCATCTCCTCTGGCGTCAGCACACCGCCATCGCGATCGTAAAAAAGAACGAGAACCTCCCCCGCAGCCTGCGCCGAGGAGATGGTAAGAGATCCAGCGAGCAGAAAAACCAGTGCCGCAGCTACGCCGGATCGAGCAAGTGTCGCTTTCATATAGTGACACTATAAGAACGGCAAAAGCGAGATGCCGTGGGGTGATCTTGGTAAAGCGACGCAGCCTTGAGGGCGGGCCGTTGGACGAAGTCTCTGGAAGGAGCTCCAGGATAGCGGCTAAAAACTACGGCGAGTTTGGTGAAACCTTGAGCAACTCCACCATTTTTTGTGCAACGCCAGCGGCGGATGCCGGATTTTGGCCGGTTACGAGCGGGCCGCTGGCCACCACCTGCTTCTGGAAATCAGGAGCCGGAAGGTGTTATGCCCCCCGCTCCTCCAACTTCGACGCCAGCAGAAAAGGAACAACTTTCGTGAGGCCGACCTTCTCCTCCTCGGCGTTCGTGAAGGCGGCCACATCTTTTCCAGCAACAAGAAATGTGCCGTCCGAGAGTTTCACATTCACCAAGGCGACCGGCCCGTGACAGACAGCGCCAACCGGCAAGCCGGCTTCATAAAATTCCCGAATCATTTTTTGAACCGCTTCGTCATCCGGAAAATCCCACATCGTTCCATGCCCCCCGGCGAAAAACACAGCCGAGAACCCTTTTGGATCAAGCGAGGAGAGTTTCTTTGTCGCCGACAATTTTGCGCGAAATGCCGAATCGTTCCAATAGCGGGCATTCACGGCGTCCTTCAAATCCAGACCATCCACCGGAGGCTCGCCGCCTTTGATCGAAGCCATTTCCACCGCGAGTCCCGCTTTTTCAAAGACCTCAAGCGGATGAGTGAGTTCCGACAGGAAAAAACCGGTTTGTTTTCCGGTATCGCCCAACTCTCCATGACTCGTGAGAACCAAAAGAACCGGCTTGGCATCAGCACGAACGGGAAGCGAAAGAGCGAACCCGAGTGCCGCACATAACAAGAAGAGGATGTTTTTTTTCATAGTGAAATTCTTCGAGCGCCCATGAGTGCCGCAATGTCTTTTTTGAAGGCTGCAGCGGCTTTTGCAGACAGCTCCATCTGGTCGGAAGCCAGGCCGAAAGTATGGGTATCGAGAAGGGTCATCGCAATGCCTCAGGCCGGTCTACGATATCGAGCGGCGCCGTTGGATCTCCCAAAAAACGCGCCCCAGCAAGCGAGGGATCAGGCGCGAAATGATTGGATGCTGCTCGCACATGGGGGACCAAATCCGCCACAGGCGAACCATTTCGGCAGAGAACGATTCGCTCGCCTTGTTTTTCAACAGCTGCAACCAATCGAGAAAGTTGAATTTTCGCTTGGTGAAGGTTGATCGTTATCATGGGCTTAAAAAAAGACTTGGTCTGTCCTTCTTAACAAGAGTTCCATCGAACGACTCTTGTCAATCTTTAAAACCCTTACGGACGCATCAACCCTGCGAGGGTTGCCATTTCCATGAGAGCGGTTTCAAAGCCTTGGACGAAGCGTTTTTCGTCCATGAGAACAGACTGGCGCAAACGCTCGCGCATTCCGGCGCGGAGTTCCTGGAGGCGCTCGGTTTGGCCTGCCAGCGCGACGGCTTTTTCGATGTAGGCTTCGCGCGTATCGGTGATGAGTTCCTGTAGGCCCACGGCGCTCAGCAGGCTCACGCCAACGCGGGACACATGGGTTTTTCCGGCTCGCGTGACGACGGGGCATCCCATCCACATCGCCTCACAGGTCGTCGTTGTGCCGTGATACGGGAAGCTGTCGAGGGCGATATCCACCGAGTGATAATGACCCAAATGCTCGACAATTTTTCTGGTGTGGCCAAAGAAATCGAGCCGATCTTCTTCGATACCTCGCTCGGTGAAGTAGGATTTCAATTCCTTGCGCACGCCGTCATCCGTAAGCGTGCGGGCTTTCAAGCGCAGATGCGATCCCGGAACTCGGAGCAGAATTTCCGCCCATGTCTCGAATAGTGAGGGATTCAGCTTCGCCATGTTGTTGAAGCAACCGAAGGTCACATAGCCATTTTTCAAAGCAGGCAGAGGCTCGATCTCTGGCGCGGAGGCATCTGGCTCAAAGCACCAAGCGCACTCGGACACGCGGATGAGTTTTTCAGTATGGAGCTGCTCCGTCGTTTCCTGCGGATCGGCAAACGCGTCAGTGATTCGGAAATC
>JBILBH010000071.1:0-10508 GCA_044353785.1 Terrimicrobiaceae bacterium | reverse complement strand
TTAAAAGCAAATATCTGAAACGGTCGACTGCGCATTATTTGCAAGCTACTGATAATAAATGAAAAGAAAATTACCCTCTTGACAACGCTTTTTCAGAGAAGGCATAAATTATTGACATAATTTCCAGTCCCACGCCTGCAAGCTTGGCATCGGTTTTAAACCATTCTTGATGCCGCTTGATGCTGCGGCAGACACAAGCTCGAGCCCCCATGCGCATTCCATTAAACACGCTTCATCTTCCGATACCTACGGATCAGCGAATTCGCGCTGGAATCGCGAGAGAATGTCATATTAATCTTGTGGCATGCCATAATGCCCGGCAGCTATTAACTGGTTTCGCAATCCTTCTGAGAGGGGTGTGAATCCCATTTTAAGTAACATCTCTTCCACCTTTTCTTCTTGGGGGCGGGTTTCTCGTTTCCACTCCACAGGAATTTCTGGAAGTTTAACAAATTGAGGTTTATTGGTTTTCCCAAGCGTTAATGTATTGAGCATAGTTTTCTTTAAAATCATTGATCGCATATGTCAACGCGGAGTCAAACTCCATTTGGGTGAGCCAATTTTTCTCCAATATGTTGTTTGATTTGGACATGATGTCTCGGTGCGGAGTTCCATGAGCCGTATCATAGCGAGCAACATTATACAAATGATCATCTTGAATGAGCATTAACCTCACCACAAAAGAAACAATCCGTCCATCGATGGTTTCATAGTCGACGACCAGATAGATTTTGTCAGTCAGCCAGATTTGGAAATCTTTTTGCGGCATGACAACAAACTTGACAACTTAGCCTTTCATCTTGCGATACCTACGGATCAACGAGTTTGTGCTGCTGTCGTGTTTCAGGTCGGGCTCACCTGTGGATTCGAGTTCGGGGATGATGCGTTGGGCGAGGACTTTGCCGAGTTCGACGCCCCATTGGTCGAAGGAGTTGATGTTCCAGAGGACGCCTTGGGTGAAGACGCTCATTTCGTAGAGGGAGACGAGGCTGCCGAGGATGGCGGGGGTGAGTTTTTCGGCGAGGATGACATTGGACGGGCGGTTGCCGTCGAAGACGCGGTGTGGGGCGAGTGCGGCAGGGGTGCCTTCGGCTTCGACTTGGGCGAGGGTTTTTCCGAACGCGAGGGCCTGAGTTTGAGCGAAGACATTCGACATGAGGAGGTCGTGATGACGGCCGAGCGGGTTGAGGGACTTGGCGAAGGCGATGAAGTCGCAGGGGATGAGGCGGGTGCCTTGGTGGATGAGCTGGTAGAAGCTGTGCTGGCCGTTGGTGCCGGGCTCGCCCCAGTAGATCGGACCCGTTTCGGCATCCACATGGGTGCCATCGAGTTTCACATGCTTGCCGTTGCTCTCCATAGTGAGTTGCTGGAGGTAGGCGGGGAAGCGTTTCAGGTATTGGTCGTAGGGCAGGACGGCGACGGTTTGTGCGCCGTAGAAGTCGTTATACCACAGGGCCAAGAGGCCGTGGAGGACGGGGATGTTTTGCTCAAAGGGCGCGGTGCGGAAGTGCTCGTCCATCGCATGGAATCCGGCGAGCATTTCGCGGAAGTTGTCTGGGCCGAGGGCGATCATGTTGGAGAGGCCTATGGCAGAATCCATCGAATAGCGGCCCCCTACCCAATCCCAGAAGCCGAACATGTTGGCGGTGTCGATGCCGAACTCGGAGACCTTCTCGGCGTTTGTGGAAACGGCGACGAAGTGCTTGGCGACGGCGGCTTTGTCACCACCGAGACCAGCGAGCGACCACTCGCGGGCCGAGGCGGCATTGGTCATTGTCTCCAGCGTGGTAAATGTCTTGGAGGAGATAATAAAGAGCGTCTCGGCGGGGTCGAGGTCGTGGGTGGCCTCGGCGAAGTCGGTGCCGTCCACATTCGAGACGAAGCGGAAGGTGAGCGAGCGGTCGGTGTAGTGGCGCAGGGCCTCGTAGGCCATCACGGGACCGAGGTCCGAACCGCCGATGCCGATATTGACGATATTTTTAATGCGCTTGCCAGTGTGGCCTTTCCACTCGCCAGAGCGGACGCGGTTGGAAAAATCGGACATGCGGTCGAGAACGGCATGGACTTCTGGAACGACATCAACACCATCGACTTTGATCGAAGTAGTGCGGGGAGCGCGGAGGGCGGTGTGCAGAACGGCTCGGTTCTCGGTGATGTTGATCTTGTCACCACGGAACATGGCGTCGATTTTGCCGCGCAGACCCGCGGCGTTCGCGAGATCGATCAGGCAAGCGACTGTCTCGCTGGTGATGAGGTTCTTAGAATAATCAAAAAACAGCCCAGCGGCTTCGAGTTGGAACTTCTCAGCGCGGGACGGATCGGCAGCGAAAAGCTCGCGGAGATGAGGAAGAGACTCGGATTGGATGGAGAGGGTTTCCCAAGCGGGGTGTGTGGTGAGCATAAGAAGTTTTAAGGATTAAGTTTTAAGTTGGCGGTAGTTTGGCGGGTATTGACCACAGAGGACACAGAGAGCACAGAGGTGGAAAGGGGTTGGGGATTTTTTAGGAGCGGGCAGGTTGTGGGAACTAATCACAATCGAAAAGGCAAGGCCTTTGAGATAGAGCAACCGAAGGTTGGCCCGAAGGGCGAGGCGAGCGGAGTGAGCGAGTCAAAGGACACGGAGTGGATGAGGAGGCTTTGCACTATGTTTTAAGGAGCGGAAAGAAGGGGGATTTTTTGTCTTGGCTTAAAATTATCCTCAGCGTTATCCGCGGTTAAGTTTTTATGCGTCTTTAGGCTGATGACAAGGCTTTAACTTTGTGTTTTTACACATTAGATTTACTACTTTATCTCCTCCTCTGTGCTCTCTGTGTCCTCGGTGGTCAATCCTTCTTTTCGAGGTGGCCTCCGAATTGGAATCTCATTGCGGAGAGGAGCTTGTCTTGGAAGTCGGCGTCGCCACGGGAGCTGAAGCGCTCGTAGAGGGCGGTAGTGAGGACCGGGACAGGCACGCCTTCGTCGATGGCGGCTTTGATGGTCCAGCGCCCCTCGCCGGAGTCGCTGACTCGGCCGGCGAAGTCGTTGAGGGCGGGGTCTTTGACGAGGGAGTTCGCGGTGAGGTCGAGGAGCCAGCTGGCTACGACGCTGCCACGGCGCCAGACTTCGGAGATGTCGGTGAGGTTGAAGTCGTATTGGTATTGCTCAGGGTCGCGGAGCGGGGTGGTTTCTGCGTCAATCGTTTGGGTTTTGGTGCCGATATTGGCATTTTTGAGGACATTCATGCCTTCGGCGTAGGCGGCCATGATGCCGTATTCGATGCCGTTGTGGACCATTTTAACGAAATGCCCGGCACCATTGCCTCCACAGTGGAGGTAGCCGAGTTCGGCGGTGCCTTGGTTTTCAGGGCGACCCATGGTGCGAGGGATGTCGCCGATGCCGGGTGCGAGCGTGCGGAAGATCGGATCGAGGCCTTGGACGATTTCGTTCTCGCCGCCGATCATCATGCAATACCCACGCTCGAGGCCCCAGACGCCACCGCTGGTTCCTACATCCACATAATGGATTCCCTTTGGCGCAATGTGTTTGGCGCGGCGGATATCGTCGATGTAATAGGAATTGCCGCCGTCGATGATGGTGTCACCTTTTTCCAAAAGCGGTAGGAGTTCCTCGATGGTGGAGTCCACCGCAGCTGCTGGCACCATAAGCCAAATGGCGCGAGGAGCTTCGAGCTTGGAAACGAGATCCGCGAGGGATGTCGCACCTGTGGCGCCTTCCTTGACGAGGGAGTCGATGGCGGTTTGCGAGCGGTCGAAGACAGTGGCTTTGTGGGCGTTGCGAAGGAGTCGGAGGACCATGTTGGCCCCCATGCGGCCGAGGCCGATCATACCGAGTTGAGACATAGGAGTTTTAAGGATTAAGGATTAAGTTTTAGGTGGGTGGTGGTTTGGGAGTCGTTGAGGAGCGGAAGCGTTTGGTGGGGATTGACCACAGAGGACACAGAGAGCACGGAGTAGAAGAGGAGGAGGTTGGGACTGTTTTTTTGCTTATCTAGGTTTTTCGATTGGGGACTGGCGCAAGAGGTGATAGAAAATGCAGATTTTAATCTTGTATGCAGAAACTTAAATGTATTTTTTACAAATTAATTTTTCTCCGTGTTCTCTGTGTCCTCTGTGGTCAATTCTTGGGTTTGCGTGGCAATGTGGTGTCGCGGGCGGGGGGGATGCCTTCGGGGCGGAGGGAGATCATGTATTGGGCGAGGGCTTCGACTTCGCTGGGTGAGAGGTTCTGGCCATAGGCGGGCATGTTTCCCCCACCCTGCACGACTTGGCGGACGAGTTGGGGTTTGGTGAGGCGGAGGCCGACATCGCTGAGGCTTGGACCGCGTTCGCCGCCGAGGCCGTCGATGGCGTGGCAGTTGCGGCATTGTTTGTATTGGAGGGTGACGGCGCCTTGGAGTTCGAGGGGCGTGCGGTTGAGAATTTTGGCGTCGGGCGTGGTTTCGGCGGACCAACCATCCATGACGGGCGACCATGGGGATGTGACGCCGAGGTAGGTGAGCATTCCAAGGGAAATCCAGACGAGGAGCGTGACGATGACGGCCACAGGGCGGCGGCGCCAGCTTTTCTCACCAGTGCCGTTAACAAATGGCAGGGCGACAAGGACAAGGCCGATAACGACTGGGCCAACGAGAAGGGCGAAGGTCTCGATTTCCGCAGGCATGAGGGCGGCTACGGAGAAAATCCAGAGGAACCAGAAATCGGGGCGTGGGTTTGCGTCGATTTGAAGGGGGTCGGCAGGACCGCCTGGGCCTTTCGGGCCGAAAAGGAGCGCACAGGTAACGATGCCGCCGATGACGAATGCGGCAGTGATGATATCTTTATCAATCGCTTTTGGGAAAAATGGGACACCCTCTTTTTTAAGAATGGCGGCATATTCCTTGTCGTAAGTCTCACGACGAACAAGCATTCCAGGAACGGGGTATTCGTTGATACCCTTGGTGAGGACCATGCGGAGGTGGAGACTCACGAGAGCGATGACAGCACCCGGCAGGATGAAGACATGGAGTGCGAAGAAGCGCGAGAGGGTCTCGGAGGCGATGATCTGGCCACCAAGCATGAAGTCCACAAGTTGCTGGCCAATAAAGGGAACGCGTCCCATGATGGCTGCACCGATGCCAAGGCCCCAGTAGGCGTCCTCGTCGAAGCGCAAGACTTGGCCGGTGAAGGCAAGGCCGAGGGTGCAAACAAGGAGGGCAAGTCCCGAGAGCCAAGTGATTTCGCGGGGGTATTTGTAAGCACCGAAGAGGAAAACTTGCGTCATGTGCAAGAGCATGATGCCCACCATGAAGTCCGAACCCCAGTAATGCATGGCGCGCAGGAACCAACCGAGTTGCTGGTGGTAGGTCAGATACTCCAGTGTCGCATAGGCTTCGTCAGCGGAAGGCACATAGACGAGCGCGAGCATGATGCCGGTGACGAGCTGCAGCATGAAGCAGAGGAGCGTGGCGCTGCCAAAGACATAGAACCAACTGCCGGCACTCTGCGGAACATGGTGACCCGCGGTGGATTCCCAGATTTTTTTGACATGCAGGCGGTCGTCCACCCAATTGAAGACGCCGAGTCCGAGGTCGGTAAGTTTTTGGATCGGAACCTTCATGCGTTGGGCTGTGCGAGTGTCGGCAAGGCTCCTGCGAGGATCATGAGGTTGCCGTTGTCGATCTTGAATTCGTAGGTGAAAAGGCCGCGAGGCGGTGGACCGGCAGCGTGATCCCCGTTCTCGTAGTAGGCTCCGCCGTGGCAGGGGCACATGAAAAGTTTGGATTCTTCGAACCAGCGGACTGGGCAGCCGAGGTGGGCGCAATTGATGGCGAAAACCTGGAATTCATTGCCTTTGATGCGTCGCACCCAGCAAGGGATATCGGCAGTCGAGCCATCCCAGGAACGGTGGACGGGATTTTTGTAATTGCCGAGGCGGGTTTTGCCTTCGGGAAATTTCTCGACGGGTCCGAGGCTCACCCAATCGAGTTGATGGGGTTTTAAAAAAGAAGACAACACATAGCCAAGGAGCGGGATACCCACGGCGGCACCAGCTACGGCATTCAGGCCGAAACCAAGGGCCAGCATGAACTCGCGGCGGGTCTTTTTCTTGGGATCCTCGCAGGGTGAGGAACCGGAGCAAGCGCAAGGGGCCTGGTCTTTAGGATCTTGAGCGGGGTCTTGGTTCATTTTTTTGCGGGAGCTGGCGTGATGGGTTGATTGAATTCGTTGATGCGCTGTGAGACGAGCCAAGCGGTGATATCCGAGATGGCGGCAGGCGTCATGGGCGAACCGGGTGTGCGGTGGGCGAAGTCCGGGCAACCGAGTTCGGGGCGTCCGGCAATGGTCACTGTGCGGAGATATTGGTTGCTGACGAGGTTGAGGTAGTCTCGATCCACAACCGAACCGGCTTTTCCGCCTGTGCCATCGGCTCCATGGCAGGAGGCGCAAGATTGAGCGAAGGCGGCTTTGCCTGCGGCGACATCGCCAAGTGGCGCGCTGTAGGGCGGGAGCGGGGCGGCGGGGAGTTTCGAGGCATCCTTCCAAGCGAGGAGGCCTTTCACAATCGTGTCGATTTGCTCATCCGAAAGAGAGCCGCCATTTTCTCTGGCGAAGGCCGGCATGTTGTAGCCGGGGACGCCGTTCGCGATGACATCGCGGAGTTTTTCCTCGGGAACGGTGGCGAGGTAGAGGGGATTTTTGAGCGTGATTGAGCCAGCGATGGATTTTCCATCACCATGGCACGCCACGCAGTTTTGCGCGTAGAGTTGCGTAAAGCCTGTGACATCTGCGGGTGATTTCCATTTGTCCGCGAGAGTCGGTTTACCCGGAGGATCACAGGAAACGAGGCCGAGTGGAATCAGAAGGAAGAGAAGGCGTTTCATTGGTTCTCCTCCGGAGCTTCGATGCCGAGCTTGGCGGCGAGTGAGAGCGACTGCATGGTTTCGACTTTTTCCTCCTTGAAGACGACATAGCCGCAGACCATGCCGAACGCGACTTGGCAAACGACGAACCATGGCCAATCGACATGCACAGCAAGCGCGGGATTGATGAAACGGATTGTGGCAAAGAGGAATCCACTCCAGATGAGAGGTGTCATGATGCCGCCCCAGAACCACTCGAATTTCGCGGGAAGCATGGGAAGGAGGACGATATAAAGGAGTCCGATCATGATGGATACAGATCCGTGGCTGATGAGCGCCACAATGAATCCCACGAGGTGGAATTGGGATAGGGCGGCTTGCGAGGCCTCCGCGAGTGATGGAACGGCTGCGGCTGCGAGGAGATTCACGGGATACCAGATGCTGTTGTATTTAAAAAATCCCCAGGCACATGCGAGCATGGCCATGGCCACTGCACCCACGATGCCGCCTTTGATGCCGGCCATGAGTGGCGGAACTTCCACGGGGAGGCGCATGCGGTGGCCGCGCTGACCGATCTTGAGGTATTTAATGGAACGGGCTGTGGTGTGAGGTTCAGGCGCTTCCTCGAGAGCAACAGCATAGTGTTTTGGGTGTGGGAAAACATCGAGGAACCAGCCTGCGAATCCAGCAATGGCGATGAGGACACCGAGGAAAGTGATGAAGAAGCTGGTCACTAAACCAGCGAAGAGGAGCACCAAGCCGAATGCTGCGATTATCGGCCAACCGGTGGGTTCGGGAAGTTCGACGAGTTTTGGGTCTTCCGAGTCAGGATTATTCATTGTGGGACGCGGACGCTGAGGATGTAAACGATGGTGAGGACAACGATCCAGATGCAATCAACGAAGTGCCAGTAGTATGAGATGGCTTCGACATGCTCGGTGTGGTCGGAGTGCAGGCGCCCGCGCAGAGCGGAAATAAGGATCGCCAAGAGGAGGAGGACGCCGACGATCACATGGAAGGCATGAAGACCGACCAGCGAGTAAAATGTCGTGCCAAAGGTATTTGAGGCGAGGGTGAGATTTTTTTCAAAGATGAGGTGATACCATTCCGCTCCAGTGAAGTAGAGGAAGTAAATGCCAAGGGCTGCTGTGACTCCCCACCAGAGGGAGAAACCGGGCTTGTTGCCAGCTCGGAGGCAGCGTTCGGCCAAGAAGATCGTGCCACTGCTGCTGAAGAGGGCTATTGTGCCGAGGAGCGGGAATTCCAACACATCATGCGGATACGGGCCGTTGAGGCTTTTCCCCATGTAGAAGAGGTAGGCTACGACGAAGATCGTGAAGAGGGCGGACTCGGCGAGGATGAGTGTCAGGATGCCGAGTTTCCTTGGAGATGGCAACTTCCAGTCGGCTGGATTTTCTGTGGTGGCGTAGTTCATTCGTGTTTCCAGTCTGGATCTTCTGGATGCTTGGCATCCCAGAGCGGGCGGCGGCTTTTGACAACGGGGATTTTTGCGAAGTTGTATTCCGGCGGAGGCGATGTGGTCGCCCACTCGAGTGTCCAGGCGTCCCAGGGATCATCGCCGGACTTTTTGCCCCAGATGTAGGAATAAATGAGGTTGAAAACGAAGAAGAGGATGCCAGCAGCTTGGATGGCCACGCCAATGGTGGAGATGAGGTTCATCGTATCCCAGCCACGATCATCTTGATAGGTGTAGATACGACGCGGCATTCCGAGGAAACCCAAGAAATGCTGTGGCAGGAAGGTGACATGGAACCCAATGGTGAAAAGCCAGAAATGCCAGAGGCCGAGCTTGTGGTCGGGCATTTTGCCAAAGGCCTTCGGATACCAGTAATAAATGCCTGCAAAGATCGTGAAGAGAAGTCCACCGATCAGCACATAATGAAAGTGGGCCACAACGAAATACGAGTCGCTAAGTTGCCAAGTAAATGGCGCCACGGCAAGCATGACGCCCGTGAGACCGGCGATGAGGAACTGGAAGAGGAAGCCGACGCAGAAGATGAGCGGCAACTCGAAGCGAAGTTTGCCACCATACATCGTTGCCAGCCAGTTGAATATTTTTATTCCTGTGGGGATGGAAACGAGCAGCGTCGAGGTGACGAAGAAGGCATTGGCCAGCGAGACCATGCCGACACAGAACATATGGTGAGCCCAGACACCCAAGCTGATAAAGGCAATAGCCACGACAGCAGCTACCATGATCGGGTAACCGAAGATTGGTTTGCGGGAGAATACCGGAATCACCTCGGAGGTAATCGCAAACGCCGGCATGATGAGGATGTAAACCTCGGGGTGGCCGAAGATCCAAAAGAAATGCTGCCAGAGCACGGCGTCACCACCGGCTTGGGTGTCAAAGAATTTCGCGCCGAGGTAGCGGTCCAGCGAAATCATGATCTGACAAGCCGAGAGGCAAGGCAGAGCCAAGATGACAAGAAATGCCAGCACGACCATGCACCAAACGAATATTGGCAGGCGACCGAGGGTCATTCCCGGGCAGCGCATGCAGAAGACGGTGACGAGGATATTGAGCGCCGTCGCCACACTGCCGATGCCTCCGAGGAGGAGCGAAAGGGTCCAGTAATCCGTGCTATGACCACGAGAGAAGGCCTTGGTGGTCAATGGCGAATAAGCAAACCAACCGACATCCGGTGCGGAGCCTGCGGCGTAAAGACCGGGGGCGCCGACATAGCTGAAATACAGGAATAAACCGCTGAAGAAGAAAACCCAGAAGCCAAAGGCATTCAGGCGGGGAAATGCCATATCCCTTGCACCGATCATGAGGGGGACGAGGTAGTTGGCGAAGCCAAAGGCGAGCGGCATACCGACGAGGAACACCATGGTCGTACCGTGCATGGTGAAGCTCTGATTGAAAACATCCGGAGGCAGGAATTGGTTGTTGGGGAACGCCAACTGAATGCGCATGAGCGTGGCAAGAAAGCCGGCGATGACGAAGAAAAGCAATCCCGACCCGATATACATGAGGCCGAGTTTTTTGTGATCCACCGTGAAGACCAGTTGCTGGATAACGCGGGTCAGCGAACCCGTCTCCTCCCCTACCCTCACGGGTTCAGGCATGCGGTAGTTCTCGTCGATGATGGTTTCCTGGGACATGGTTCTTGTAGGTGGCTACTTGAGAGTTTGAAGGTAGGCCACGAGCGAGTCGAGTTGCTGAGGCGAGAGTTTCATATCCGGCATGTAGCAACCGGGCTTGAGGGAGTCTGGCTCATGAAGCCAAGCGTGAAGATTTTCCGGCGTGTTGTCGGCCACCCCGGCCCCGAGGGTCTGGCGGATCGCGAATTTCGTGAGATCTGGGCCGAAAACGCCTTCTGCGGGTGTCGAGTCGATTTTATGACAGGAGACGCAGGAGAGATCGAAAAAATCCTTCTTGCCCTGAATGGCGATAGCATCCTTCGGCTCGGCAGGGAGTTGCTTTTGATTTTCCACCCATTTCTGGAAGTCCTCCGGCGTTTGAACGATGACGCGTAGGAGCATGTTGGCATGTTGGGTGCCGCAGTATTCGGCGCAATTCCCAAGGAAGACACCGGTTTTAAAAGGCTCGATCCAAGTGTGGTTGACGCGGTTTGGAACGAGATCGGTTTTTCCTGCGAGTTGTGGCACCCAGAAGCTGTGAATGACATCCGCCGACTCGAGG
>JBILBH010000026.1:0-37684 GCA_044353785.1 Terrimicrobiaceae bacterium | reverse complement strand
GCCTCCCCATCCTTAGTGTCCCTAAGAAGCATAAATGCGTTGCCTTTCACATCCTCAGGGGCAGTCTCGGGCGGCATTGCCAAATAAGCATTCACACCATTTTCAATCGCTGACATCCGTATCTGTTCCAGTGCATTCACCAGTTGATTCACTGCAGCTTTATTGCCAGAAGGAGCTACCAGCCCCTGAATCGCCGGCACGATTAACACCATCAGCAAGCCAATAACCCCAATCACGGCAAGCAACTCAACCAGAGAAAATGCCCTAGATTTTGTAGCAGCGCGCCGTGACATTTTTTTTATCACAGGGCCCATGATCTAATAATAATTGGCCGACTATTTGTTGTTACGCCACTGGAGTTCCGAATGGGCTCCATGTAGATTTGAAAAACATTCGTCGCGCTGGATTCGATCCGAGAAGGAGCATTTGTTGTTATCGATTGTCCAACGACATATACAAGGAAATTTCGGCTTCGGATTGTGGAAAGCGGGTAAATTTTGGAAAACCATTCCTCCGAGGCTGCATCGCTCCACTCTGTGACACCAGCGAGTGTTTTGCTTCCAAACACCGCATTGGTTGGCCACTGGCTGAGATTCGTATTGGTGGAAAGAAGGGTTAGTTGGCTTGGTGCAAAGAAGGGCTGGCGTGAACGATAATTTGTGACACTTGAAATGAAAGCATTCACCGCATTGGTTGGAACAACAAAATTTGTGCCTCCAGGCGTGAGAGCAGGATCCGTTGAGTTGAATACACCTGCCGCCAAAGCACGAAGCACATTCGTGGAAGCAGTATTGATATTAATTCGGCCTGCTGGAACATTACTGACGCCTGAGTTATTAGTGGGCCCCACCTCAAAGATATCCAACAATTGAGAGGCTCTTAGTCCATTCGTTAACTGAGGAGTTGCATTTGCCGTTAATGCAAATCTGGGGTGCTCGGCTCTTCCGATTCGAAGACTTTGGCCTCCGCCAGCATTGTTAGTTGCATTATTGGAGCTGGTGATATGCACGACTCCTGAAGATGCGTTGAGCCCCCACTGCAATGGATCAAAAATGTGACTAAGTTCACAAATACTCGAAAATTCTCCGGTATTATTAAATCGAATGGGAGCATTGCTATAATACAGATTTGAAATAGCATCAGCGACGCTAGGAGTAAATGGGGTGTTATTTACGCTCATTCCTTGATACCCCAAAGGTGATCTGGTAACATAAGAGCCATCGGGCCAGTTTCTCAGTTGATCAGTTGATCCAGCAGCACCTGCATTTGTATTGCGTCCTCCAAAACTTGAATGACCAATATTATTTCCCTGCCAGCGAGTTGCTCCTGAATTATTGGTTGGCCCCTGATTAACATATCTATTTATGCGAGGATCACCGAATAAGCCAACACCAATATTATGAGGAGAAATAAAAGAGTTACCAACCCAGGCATTATTCCAAGTAACAACATTTTCTCTACGCAGCCATGTAGATCCCCTTAAAAGCCCTACAGCACTATTTGTTACAGAATCTATTTCAACACCATTCCATGACAATCTATATGTTACATTGCTATTTCCCTGTGGATAAATCATAGCTAAAGTAGGAACTGGATCAGTTCCCCATGGCAGAGATATTCTATTAGATGCAACCATCAAAACCTTATATTCATTGGGGCGAAAAGTAATGCTGTTAGTTAAAAAAGACCAAGGGGCTGAGGTAAGCTGCTCGACTGGGCCTGTCGTTGCATTTCCCATTCTCACTGTTCTGTTTGTTTGATCTTGAACAAACAACAAATTACCCGTGACTTCTTTATCTGTCATGTTCCAGAACTCAGCATAACTCGCAACAGTTATGTTGATTTTTTTCGTTCCATCTGAATTTGTTACTACTGGCGAGGCTCCAGGCCAACCCTGCCACTG
Source organism: Terrimicrobiaceae bacterium (assembly GCA_044353785.1). Classification (GTDB taxonomy): domain Bacteria; phylum Verrucomicrobiota; class Verrucomicrobiia; order Chthoniobacterales; family Terrimicrobiaceae; genus UBA967. Next base: position 35,781 of record JBILBH010000026.1, on the reverse strand, counting down.
ATAGTGATCCCAAATTTCATTCAGCCAAGGCATGGGTTCATTTCCGGCTTCACCACCAACCACGGTTGGTGTGGGATCAGCATCTGCATAATCAACGATATTAGCGACAATGTAGTTCATGTAAGTCGTATTGGACATTCCTCCTGATCTGTTTGCGCTTGAAAAAAGCGGCAGATTTGTTTGGATATGGTTAATAATGTTGCTTGCCCCCACTGCGGAAAGATTGGCATTCAGATTCATCTTGGGCTGACCTTCTAGAGCGTAGCCGAATCCAAAGGGAATCAATTGCGGTTCGTTGGTGTCGTGCTGCAAGCCAGAGGCCAAATCTCTGAGCATATTTGCTGTGACATTCCCGGATATGACGCGTGCGGTGGCCGGAGTAAATAGAGCCGATCTGGCAGCGACCAAAGCCGAGACCTCGGGATTATTTATATCGGAAGTCGCATTTGCGTTGAATAAGCTCCAGAGGGCAATCTCTTGAGAATTCGTGCCAGATGGGCGGCGGGCATCGTTGCCGCTGGCTCCCATGACCGAGAGATCAATTTTTCCCGAAAGATCCTCCACCCAATAGGCAAATCGGGCATTAGTATTTCCAAGGGAATTTGTTAATGGAATCCACGAAACGCCAGGCCCCGTAACTCCCAACCCTCCCGGTAGCGTAAAAGTTAAATTGGTTGCGCCGGAAACATTGGTCGAGGGCAGATTGGTGAATGAGACGGTTTGCGAATTATTCGTGTAATTAGACGATGCCGAAAAAAGAGGGATGTATTCAAATGAGTTACCGTTAGTCTGTCCGGTTCCTGCATAAAGTTGTCCATTGCTCTGATTCAGAACCACAATGTAGTGATCATTGGTAGTTCCTCGCGTGAGGGATCCAATGCCCGCTGCCAGACCTGCTCGCGCAGCTAATTGTGCCCGGACATAATTCTCATGACTTTGAGATATTATATTTAATGTTTTGACGCTCTGAATAAAGGCGACGGTTGCAACCGAGAGAACGACAATCACCATGAGAGTGGTAACCAAAGCCGCTCCTTTTTCGGTTGATTCCCTGAATAGACGCCCACACTTCCCTAAACCTTTTGTAGAATGACCACTGTTTCTATTCCTGAAACCTAGGCTGTTCGGAAACACAAAGACGCCCTTAATACAATCCTTTGTCTTTTGCTTAAAGTCCGAATGATACATGCCAGAAGAGGTCGTTGGGGGAATCAAGTTATCAGAAGCTAGCGACTCCAGTTTGTGAAGTCAATCTTCAAGCGGGTGTCTTAATTTCCGGTCGCTATAAAAAACGAATGTTTGCATTTGCGGTGGGGAATGATGGAGGATTGATTGTCGATCCATGAATATCCGCAAAGCTTTTCTCCTTAAAATCAAGCCTGGCTCTGCCGAGGAATACACGCGCCGCCACAGCCCGATCTGGCCGGACTTGGAAGCGACGCTCCGCACCCATGGCGTATCGAACTACTCGATCCATCTCAATCCCGAGACCAATGAACTCTTTGGCTATGCGGAGATCGAGAGCGAAGAGCGCTGGAATGCCATTGCACAAACGGATGCCTGCCAACGCTGGTGGGCCCACATGGCCGATATCATGGTGACAAATCTTGATGGCTCGCCAGCCAGCCAGCCTCTTGTGGAGTGCTTCCACATGCCCTGAGGATTTTTTTCTTGAGTTCATCGATTACATTCGATCAGAGGGGCTATCCAGTGCACTTTGAAGATTCCGATCTAAAAATGCTTTTAAGAACGACAACATCTTTCTTCTTCCGCTGCGCTGCAACGGCATTCGCTCTCCTCGCGGCGATTCCTTTGGGCAAAGCCGATTCCCAATGTCTCACGCCGGGTTCGCGAGCGGCCGCCCTCCAGTCGCGGGTCTGCCCGGACACCTCGAAGTGGCCGGAACAACCTTGGCCGGAGGGCATGGTCTGGATTCCCGGCGGCGAGTTTGACATGGGCGGGGTGGGACCAGAGGCCCGCGATGACGAATTCCCGGTCCACCGCGCGAAGGTCGATGGATTTTGGATGGACGCCACCGAAGTCTCGAACGCCGAGTTCCGCCGCTTCGTCGAGGCCACTGGCTACATCACCACCGCCGAAAGAAAACCCGAGTGGGAAGAAATCAAAAAACAACTCCCACCCGGAACGCCAAAGCCGGACGACTCGGTGTTCGTCCCCGGTTCTCTCGTTTTCAAATCCCCTCCAGGCCCCGTGCCGCTGAACAACCACGGCCGCTGGTGGGAATGGGTGCAGGGGGCCGACTGGAAGCATCCACAGGGCCCCGAAAGCCATCTCTCCGAAAATGACAACCGCTTACCGGTTGTCCATGTCTCGTGGGATGATGCGGTCGCCTATTGCGAATGGGCTGGGAAGCGCCTTCCGACCGAGGCGGAATGGGAATTTGCGTCGCTCGGAGGCGGGCCGGCGCGCCGCTTCAACTGGGGTGACGAACCGCCCTCCAAGAACTTCCTTCCCGCGAATCTTTGGCAGGGGGAATTTCCGCACAACCCCGAAACGCTCGATGGATACCTCCTCTCGGCTCCCGTCGATTCGGACAAACCGAACGCCTACGGCTTGCACCACATGATCGGAAATGTGTGGGAATGGTGTGCGGATTGGTATCGCGCGGATACCTACAAAAACCGGACTGACGAAAAGATCAGCCTCAACCCAACTGGCCCGCCAGACAGCCACGATCCCGCGGAACCCGGCGTGCCGAAGCGCGTCACGCGCGGCGGATCCTTCCTCTGCGACGCCTCCTACTGCGCAAGCTACAGACCTGCAGCCCGCATGAAAACGAGCCCCGACACCGGCATGATCCACTCAGGATTCCGCGCCGCCATGTCAGAAAGCGATTGGCGCAAACGGATGCCAAATCAAGATCCAGCAAAGTGAATGCACAGCCTTTGCTTCACACTCAGCGATCATGCCAACCGGGATCCCCGTACCCTTTTTAGCCGGATTTTCCTCTAACAAACCCAACCCACCATGCCCTGCCTCGACAAACCACTCAGAGAACTCGAAACCTACAACGGCACGAATCCGAAACCCGCGGACTTTGATGAATACTGGCTCCGCGCACTCAAGGAACTCGACTCGATTGATCCGAAGCCGGAGCTGACGCCGACGGATCAAATCCGTTCTGTGAGCAGCGAGGCTTTCGACCTCACCTTCACCGGCGTGGGCGGCGCGCGCATCTATGCCAAATATGTGCGACCGAAAAATCCCTCAGGAAAACACCCCGCGATCCTGGAATTCCACGGCTACGCAGGGAACAGCGGCGAGTGGGCTGACAAGTTGCGCTACTCGGGGGATGGCGTCGCTGTGGCTGCGATGGATTGTCGTGGCCAGGGCGGGCGCAGCGAGGATGTAGGCGGGACGAAGGGCAATACACTTCATGGCCATATCATTCGTGGCCTCTCCGAAGGCCCGGAAAAACTGCTCTACCGCTCGATCTACCTCGATACCGTCCAACTCGCCCGCGTAGTAGCCTCATTCGATGAGGTTGATACCTCACGGTTGGCCACAAACGGAGCCTCCCAAGGCGGCGCACTCTCGATCGCATGTGCCGCACTCGAGCCGCGTATCGCCCGATGTGTTTCGGTGTATCCGTTTCTATCCGACTTCCAGCGTGTCTGGGAAATGGACCTGGCGAAGGACGCCTACGCGGAGTTGAAGTCTTATTTCCGTCAGTTCGACCCGCTCTCCAAGAACCGGGCGGCTCTTTTCAAAACGCTCGGCTACATCGATGTTCACCACCTCGCACCGCGCATAAAAGCAGAGGCGGTGGTGGCGCTCACGCTTCAAGATCCGATCTGTCCGCCATCCACACAATTTGCCGTTTACAACAACATCCGCTCCAAGAAAACGCCGCTTGTTTACCAGGATTTCAGCCACGAAGGCCTACCGGGCCTTGCCGATGCAACCTTCAGGTTTTTGACTTTCCAGGACTGAAACAACCCCGCACCAAGCACAGCGAAAAGAGAGGCTTACAGCTTCTGATTCTCGCCAATCCTCTCAACGAACACGCCGCAAAGAATGAAGATATCTTTGATCTGCCCAGCACGCGATGTGGGCACGCTCATTTTTAAAACATACCGAAGTGAATAAGATACCTGTGCTTCAAACCAAAAACTCTCTGGCGATGGCTATGTGGGATTTTTCGTGGCTTGAACGCCGATGGTCCGGCGCAGGCTACGAGGACTGGGATCCCACCTTGGACGAATTGGCCGAGCGCGGCTATAACGCCGTCCGCATCGATGCCTACCCGCACCTGCTCGCGGCGGACTCAGAGAAAACCTGGCGGCTTAAGCCACAATGGACGATCCACGATTGGGGCGCCTGCGGCTTGGTGGATGTCCAAATCCAGCCGCAGCTGAATGAATTCCTATCCAAATGCCGAGATCGCAACATCTCAGTCAGCCTCTCCAGTTGGTTCCGCGAGGATGTGACCAACCAACGCGCCTTGGTCGCCTCGCCGGAAATCCACGCCCGCATTTGGATCGAGACACTGCGATCGATCGAGCGGGCCGGCTTGCTCGACACGGTGGTCTATGTCGATTTATGCAACGAATGGCCGTGGTGGGCGACCTTCTTCGATGAAGATGCGAAGCGTTTTGATTGGCGTTCGGAAGACTCCCTCGCATGGATGAAGCGGGCGACTGAAGTGCTCCAGCAGGCTTATCCCCAAATGCCCCTGTGTTTTTCTTTCAGCGAAAATTTGTTCAATGACAAAGCTGGCATCGACCTTTCGCACTTCGGCCTGCTCGAGCCCCATGTCTGGATGGCGAAGGATACTTCGTTCTACCGCCAGATCGGTTTCAAATGGAACCTCACTGACATTGTGGAATATGCGCCGGTGGTCGAATTCGCCGAACGCCTCTACCGCATGGACGAAGAGCACTGGAAAAAATCCCTGACCTCACTCATCCAAACACTCGCCGACTGGAGTCGTTCCACCGGCCTCCCGCTCGTCACCACCGAATGCTGGGCGATCGTGAACTATAAAGACTGGCCTCTCCTTGATTGGGGATGGGTGAAGGAACTTTGCGCCCACGGCGTCGAGGAGGCGGTCAAAACCGGACGCTGGACCGGCATCGCTACGAGCAATTTCTGCGGCCCCCAATTCACCGGAATGTGGCGCGATGTCGAGTGGCACCAGCGACTCACGAAGCGAATTCGGGAATCTTCATTTCATTGATCAATCCCATGACAAACAACCAAGCATCAGCAGACTTCCCCGCCAATTTCTGGTGGGGTGCGGCCACGGCCGCATTTCAGGTGGAAGGTGCGGCGGACGAGGAAGGCAAGGGGCCGAGCATTTGGGACACCTTCAGCCACACGCACGGAAAGGTTTGGAGCAACGACAACGGCGACATCGCCTGCGAGCAATACCAGCGCTATCCCGAAGATGCGAAGCTCATGGCCGATCTTGGCGTGAAGCACTACCGCTTCAGCATCTCCTGGCCGCGCATCCTTCCGACAGGCTGCGGGGCGGTGAACCAGAAGGGACTCGATCACTACCGTCGCTTGGCCGACACGCTTCTGGAAAATGGCATCACCCCGCATGCCACGCTTTACCACTGGGATCAGCCCCAAGCCTTGGAGGATGCGTATGGGGGTTGGCGGAGCCGGGAGATTGTGGCGGATTTCGCCAACTACGCCTCGGTGGTTGCCAAGGGCCTCGGCGACCGCATCACCCACTGGATGACGCTCAACGAGATTGAGACCTTCGCCGAAATCGGTTGGGACATCGGCAAGCCGGGCATTCATGCACCGGGTGGGATTTTGCAGAAGCCAAAAGAGCGGGCGCAGATCTTCCATCACGCCTTGCTAGCCCACGGAGCCTCCTGCCAAGCTCTTCGCGCCGGTTCGCCGGGAAAATGCTTCGTCTCGATCGCGGAGAACTACCACAGCTTCGTGCCTGTCGTGGAAACCTCCGAGAACATCGAAGCAGTCCGCAAGGCCTTCGTGCGGGAAAGGCGCAACGGGCGAACCATCATTCCGCTGCTCACGGGTCGCTATCCGGAGGAATGGCTCAACGACATGGGCGACGAGGTGCCTGACATCCAACCCGGCGACATGGAACTCATCGCCCAGCCACTCGATGGTCTCGGCTTCAACTGCTACTCTGGCGACTATGTGCGCGCCGCAGACAACACCAAGGGCTACGAGGTCTTCGTGCCCTTTGCGAATTATCCGAAAGGTAACATGCCCTGGCTGAACATCGTTCCGGAGTCGATCTACTGGGGCATCCGATCTCTCACCGACTCGCTCGGCAAAAATGATCTTCCAGTTTTCATTACCGAAAACGGTATGTCCGATGGTGTGGAGCCTCTCGCTTCGGGTGAGGTCGTGGATCTCGACCGCGTGATGTATTTGCGTGCCTACCTTGGGCAGGTGCGGCGTGCCGTGGCCGAGGGCTATCCGGTTATTGGCTATTTCCCCTGGAGCCTGCTCGATAACTTCGAGTGGATGGATGGTTACTCGAAGCGCTTCGGCATGATCCGTGTGGATTACGAAACACAAAAACGCACGCCGAAGCTCAGCTACCAATGGTATCGCGAATCAATCCGCCAGAACCGCATCGCATGAGCTACCTCCAGAGCTGGAACGCTAGATTCCTGTGCGCTCTCGGCTTTATGATTTTTGCTTTTGCTGTTGTTCAGGGTTCGGACGGTCCAATAGGTTTGGAATCCAAAGAGCACTACGCCTCCAAGACAGAGGCGCTTGCCCATTCAAACTCGCAGGGAAAATGCATGCCTTACCGCTTGTATTCGCCTCCCCGATTGGAACCGGGCAAGACCTATCCGCTGGTGGTTTCTCTCCATGGTGCGGGCTCGCGCGGGGATGACAATGTGAAGCATCTCGTCCCATGGGTTGCTGGATGGACGGCGGATGATGTTCAAAAAGACAACCCCTGCTTCATCGTGATGCCGCAGACGAAAATGCAGTGGGTGCCCGTAGCATTTAACAATGGCTCTTACTCCGTGGACAAACGCCCCCCGAGCGAATCGATCGTGCTTCTCAAGGAAATGGTCGATGTTTTGCTTGCGACAAAACCCATCGACCGCAACCGCGTGTATGTCGTCGGCACCTCGATGGGAGGATACGGGGCATGGGATTTTGTTCTCCGAAATCCTGACCTGCCTGCCGCTGTTGTCGTTTTCTGTGGAGCTGGTGATCCGTCTGCCGTTGATCGACTCAAGGATGTCCCTGTCTGGGTCTTCCATGGCGATCAAGACAAGGTGGTGCCGGTCTCCGGATCGACCGATATGACTCAGGCATTGAAGGCCCTCGGTGCTACCGATGCACGGTTGTCGCTCTACGAAGGTGTCGGCCACGATGTTTATACCAAATCATGGAAACATCCGGGGCTGGTCGAATGGATGTTCCAGCAGCAAAAGTCGTCGAAAAATTAACCCTACCCCGCCTCGCCGAGTTGATAGATCGGCTCGATGGAGGGATAGGTTTTATCCTCGGTGGTGAGTCGTTTGGGCTTCTTGGAAACGGCCGGCTCCCGCCGATCCTTGCCTTGAATGCCAAGCCTCGAGTCGCCGAGTTCCTTGCGAATCCCATCCATCGCGGCAACGAGGCCTTTCACGATTTCCGGGTGTTCCGCCGCAAGATCGCGTGATTCGGCGGGATCCACAGAGAGATCGTAGAGTTCTATTTTTTCTGGATTGGTGTTCTTACCCGCATCGAAGGCATGGCGGAGTTTCCATTGCCCTGAGCGCACGGCTTGGAGTTCAGCCATCTTGAAATAGAAGAAATACTCGCGCGGGGATTTCGCGGCTTTGTCTCCACGCCAAACCTGTAGCAGGTTCACGCCATCGTGCTTTGGCAGTTGGCTTTTTTCATGGCCAGCAAGTGCGGCAAGAGTCGGGTAGAAATCCATCGCCGCGGCCAATTCCCTGCTTACCGTTCCCGCAGGAATTCCTGCGGGCCAGCGGACGATACATGGAACCCTCATGCCGCCTTCCCATGTTTGGCCTTTGTGTCCCCGCAGTGGGGCGTTGCTCCCGCCTTCGCCTTTGGTGCGGCTTCCATTGTCGGAGGTGAAAATCACGATCGTGTTGTCATCGATCCCGAGGCGCTTGAGTTCATCCAGGATCACGCCCGTGCTCCAGTCCACGGCGGCAAGGGCTGCACCGTAGCGGCCGTTGCGGGAATTCGAGGTGAACGGCTCCATCACATAGTGCGGCAAATGCACATGGATGTGGGGAAGATAGAGAAAGAATGGCTTACCGCTGTTGGCACGGATGAACGAAATAGCTTCCTCCGTGAAGCGCTCGATCAAAGCGGCCTGTGTGGGCTGTTGCTGAATGATTGTTTCATTCCGCAGGAGAGGCAAGGGGGGATAATCCTTGCGCGCCACGGAAAGGCCCATGTCGTTGCTGTAGGGAATCCCATAGTAGGAGTCGAAGCCATGCTTTGTGGGGAGATGCTCGGGTTGGTCGCCGAGGTGCCATTTACCCACCATGCCGGTGGCATAGCCTTTTTCTTTGAGCAGCTCGGGAAGCAGGCGCTCGCTGGGATTCAGCCCCTCGGCATCGCCCGGAAAAAGCACCGGGAGTTTCTTGTTTTTTCCAAAAACATCGAACCCGATGCGCCCCGGATAGCATCCGCTCAACAACGCCGCCCGCGATGGCGTGCAGACCGGACTGGCCGAGTAGTAGTCGGTGAAGCGCTTCCCTTCCTGAGCGAGTCGGTCGATGTGAGGGGTGTCATTGACCTTTGATCCGTAACATCCCAGATCCCCGTAGCCGAGGTCGTCCACATTGATCAGCACGATATTGGGCGGAGCGGCTAATGAGACAGCGGACAGGCTCCAGCAGACAGCGAGAAGTATAAAAAATTTCATGCGAATAGAGTTAGGTGTCGATTCCTCCAAAATCCGCAGGATTGACTCAAAATGCAAACATTTGTATTATTTCTATGGCGTCCATGCTTGTTCCCCATTTGCATCCATGAAAACACTAACACCCCTTATCGCGGCCCTCTTGGCATTTCACTTGCCGGCATTCGCGGAAAAGACGCGTCCAAATATTGTGGTTATCCTTGCCGATGACCTTGGTGCGGAGGCGATCGGTTGCTACGGCGGAGCCGAATTTATAGGCGACAAAGGAAAGGTTCTGGGTCCGGTCAAAACGCCGAATCTTGATGTGATGGCCCGCGAGGGCATGCTTTTCAAGAGGGCCTTCGCCACACCGGTGTGTTCACCGTCGCGGGCGCAATTCCTTACAGGGAAATACAATTTCCGCGTCGGTTTCCATGACATTGCAGGTCGTAATGGTGCGGCCAAGAGCCTGGATGCGAAAGCCCACCCGACCTTGGCGGCGTTGCTTCAAGACGGGGGATACTTGACGGGAGTGACAGGCAAATGGCATATCGGTCCTTTGCCAGGCTTGGAGGAGCCATTGAAGGCGCCGGATCAAGACACGAGCGTTCCTCATGTGCGCGAGTGCGGGTTCGCCCGGCAATTCATCTTGCCCGGAGCGCACTTGCGGCATTACGGCAAGCCTGTGGCAGGCGAGTACACCCCTGATTTGATGGCCGAGTGGGCGTTCCGTTTCTTCGAGCAAGGGAAGAAAGAGGATCGCCCGTTTTTCCTCTTCTACTCGTCGCCGCTCCCTCACTTTCCGTATTGGCCCACCCCACTCAATCCCGACACGCCCTACAAGGGCGACATGGCCAACGAGAAAATGGCCGAGATGTATGGCAACATGGAGAATTGGCCTTTTCTGGTCGAATACCTGGACAAGCAAGTCGGTCGGATCTTGGCGAAACTGGATGAAATGGGACTGCGTGACAACACGCTCGTTCTCTTCATAGGCGACAACGGGACTCCGCCATGGGTGACAACCAAAATGCAGGACGGCCGCAAAATCAAATTCGGAAAAGGCACGATGAACGACACGGGCTCCTGGGTGCCATTCATCGCCAGTTGGCCGAAGGCGATCAAGGCAGGATCCATTTACAACGGATTGGTCGATTTCAGCGACATCACTCCAACTTGCTTACAGGCAGCTGGAGTGGCAATACCCGCCGGACTCGATGGCGTCAGCTTCGCACCTCAACTGGAGGGAAAACCCGGCACGCCGCGCGATTGGGTTCACAGCCTCTACAACAAGGAATACTTCATTCGAAATGCCAGCTGGAAGCTTCGCGAAAACGGTGACCTCTACGACATGAGTGATGCGCCCTATTCCGAAAAGCTGGTGAAGCCGGAAAACGACACACCTGAGTCCCAGGGCGCCCGGCAGAGACTTCAGGCTGTGGCTGCAAAACTCCATCCGACACCCCCATGAAAACCAGACCTGCGCTTTGGTGTGCGTCTTTAGCCATGGCATTGATTGCCGCCTCCAGCCCCTCCCATTCTGCCGTGCTTGATCCGGAATCCTTCAAGCCGCTCATCGAACAATTCAACGCCGACGACAACGAGATCTACAAAAATGCCATTCCCAACGCCGAGGCGTGGGATTTTCTTGTGGCAAATGTTCCGCTTTTCGAATGCCCGGACAAAGAGTTTGAGAAAACCTATTGGTTCCGCTGGTGGACCTATCGCAAGCACCTCCGGAAAACGCCAGTGGGGTGGGTCGTGTCGGAGTTTGCCCCTGGAGTCCCGTGGGCGGGTCGTTTCAATACAATCAACATGGCGGCGGAACTTCACCTCACCGAAGGTCGCTGGCTGCGCGATCCGCAGTATCTTGATGACTACTCGCGCTTCTGGTTCGGTGCCGGAGAAAAGGGATCGCTTGTCTACACCAACTGGTTGGCCGATGGAATCTGGAAGCGCGCCGCAGTGACGGGCGACACCACCCTGCCTGTCGCGTTGTTGGACAAAATGATCGCGCAGCAGCAGCGCTGGGATGAGGGCAAAGCGGGGAGAGGAGTCCACATGGTCGGGCGCAGGGACAATGCTCTTTACTACACGCTCGATGCCTTCGATGGCTCCGAGATGTCCATCGGAGGCCATGGATTTCGCCCGCTCACCAACAGCGCCGCGTATGGAAACATGATGGCGATTGCGGAAATTGCCACTGCTGCCGGTCGTGGTGGCACTGCCGAAGACTTTCGCGGCCGCGCCGCCAAGCTCAAGGAAGTGGTCCAATCCAAACTCTGGGACCCCGGGATGGAGTTTTTCACCGTGCTCCGAGAGGACGAGTCCACACGCAGCGATGTACGGGAACTTTGGGGCTACGCACCATGGATGTTCCACCTGCCTGATCCTGGCTACGAGGCTGGCTGGAAGGAACTCAACGACCCCAAGGGATTCAAGGCCCCGTTTGGCCCGACATTTCCCGAGCAGCGCCACCCAAAATTCACCCTTTCCTACAAAGGCCACGAATGCCAATGGAACGGACCTTCCTGGCCTCTGGCCACATCCATCACGCTCACGGCACTGGCCAATCTCCTCAATGACTACGAGCAACAGACTGTTTCGAGACAGGTCTTCTATGACACTCTGCAAACCTATTCCAACTCCCACCGTTTCCACCGAGAGGATGGCCGGGTCGTACCGTGGATCGATGAAAACATCCACCCCTACACAGGCGACTGGATTTCCCGCACGATGCTCATCGCGCGGGGAGAAGATCCAAAACTCGATCCCAAGAAAAAGCCCATCGAGGAACGTGGCAAGGACTACAACCACTCCACCTTTTGTGACCTTGTGATCAGCGGCCTCGTAGGCATCCGCCCGCGCCACGACGACAAACTCGTGCTGAACCCGCTTCTGCCCGATGGAACATGGGATTGGTTCTGCCTCGACCGCGTTCCCTACCACGGCCACGAGTTGACCGTGATCTGGGATCGCGACGGGAAAAGATACAATCGCGGAGCCGGGTTCCAGATTCTCATCGACGGCAATCCCACCGCCCGTTCCGACAAACTCTCGAAACTCGAAGCCGCATTGCCACCAAGGGCCGAAGTCAGTGGTTTGAGCCCCAACGCCGATTGAAGCCATGCCATTCCACCACAACCTGCTCCAGCTCGTTCTGGCTCTTGCTCTTTGCCTCCGAACGGGCATTGCCTCTGATTCCGACTCCAAGCCGAACATTCTCCTCATCCTCGCTGACGACCTCGGTTGGTCCGACCTCGCTTGCTATGGAGGAGAGATCAAAACCCCGAATCTCGATGCCCTCGCCAAGGAGGGGCTTCGCTTTTCGCAAGCCTACAATTCGAGTCGCTGTTGCCCCTCGCGTGCGAGTTTGCTGACCGGCCTTTATCCCCACCAGGCTGGAATCGGCCGCTTTGTTGGCCGTGACAACGGGATGCCCGGCTACAGAGGGAGCTTGAATGACAATACTGTGACCCTCGCGGAGGTTCTCCAGAAAGCAGGCTACAGCACTTCCATGGTTGGAAAATGGCATGTCAACGTGCCGGGCCCGACAAATCGTGGCTTTGAGGAATTTTACGGGTTCATCCACGGCCATGGGCTCGATTCTTGGGAACCTCGCATGATGCTTCGCCCACCGGAAGGGCGTCCCCAGCGCCAATACGCGCCGGGGGAATACTTCGCCACAAATGCCCTCACCGATCATGCGCTGGACTTTATCGACGACGCACGGAAGCGGAAGCAACCTTGGTTCGCCTATGTGGCCTACCAGGCCCCGCATTTTCCGGTGCAGGCTCCGCCGGAGCTGACGGAAACCTATGTGTCCATCTATGAAAAAGGCTGGGATGTCCTGAGGGCCGAGCGCATTAGGCGTTTGAAGGCGCTTGAGCTGGTTCCCGAGTCTTTGGCGGACCCGGGACGGTCTCCGATTGAAAACATCGCTCTTGCTCGCAAGGCGGGTTCCGCCACTCCGGACGGTAAAAATCCCTCGTGGGATTCTCTCGCCCCGGCGCGCCGCGCCGATCTCGCCCGCCGCATGGCGGTTTATGCGGCGATGGTCGAGAACATGGATGCCAACATCGGTCGCCTGGTTGCCGACCTGCGGAAAAACGGCGAACTCGAGAACACGCTCATCCTTTTTCTCAGCGACAATGGGGCCTGTGCGGAGTGGGAGCCTTTTGGTTTCGACCAGACCCCATCGAACTATGCCAACCCCAAACCCGGATACGGAATCGATGGCAATACGACCCGAGAACCCAACATCCTGCATGAAGGCGAAGCACTCCAAAAACTCGGCGGCCCCGGCAGCCTCTTCAGCTACGGCAGCGCGTGGGCGAACCTTTGCAACACGCCGCTCTGGCTCTACAAACACCACGCGCACGAAGGAGGCATCCGCACGCCGATGATCGCGCATTGGCCCGCGCGCATACGCGACAAGGGCGCGATCACGAACCAGGTTGCCCATGTGATGGATGTCATGCCGACCGTTCTTGAAATCGCTCGGGCCGATTACCCCTCGGCAGCTCCCTCTCCCGAGGGGCAGAGTCTTCTGCCCGCATTTCTCGGCAACCCGACCGGACCGCGAAGACTTTTTTTCGAGCACGAGCGCAATGCGGCGCTTCGGGAGGGAGACTGGAAGCTCGTCGGGAAGGGAGCCTTGGCCAAGGATGGCACTCGACCCAAGGTCAAGTGGGAGCTCTACAATCTCGCCGCCGACCCCAATGAACAGAACAACCTCGCCGCCGCCGAGCCGGACCGCGTGAATCTGATGGCCGAGGTGCTGCTCGCTGAAGCCCGTCGCACGCTTGCTCTCCCATCGCCTTGAGCATCGGCGTTTTTTTTAAACCTCCAAAAAACCATCATACCCCGCTCCCTTCTTGGCGCCGACTTTGCCCGTCCCAGGACCTCTGGGCCGCACCGGAGTCGGGCTTGGCCTATGTGGACACGGAGCATTCAGGCTGAACACGGTGACGCTCTTGATAGTTCTGTCGATCGCGGCTGGATTAAAAATTCTAAAAAGGACTTGCATTTTGAAATGATCGTTTAGAGATTCCATTTCTAACCCCTCATCTTTTGAATGGAGACACTCCATTTCACTGAACCTATGAAAAAAACCCTCCCCACCCCTGCGCTTGTCGGCATCCTGATGTTTTTCGTATTTTCCGCCGTTCATGCCTCCCACCCCTTACTGCAAAATGGATGGCTCAAATCGGTCACGGATACTTCTGTTACCATCAAATTACCGCCTCAAGGTGCGGATGAGGCAACCTTCGAATTCGCGCCGAAGCTCAAGATCTCGTTCAACGGTGTCGATGGCTCTCCCGCTGATCTTCAAGAACTTGCGGAATCCATGGGTAAAACCCGCATTCTGATCAACCTGCGACGTGAAACACCTGAATCCTCAATGGTTGTTCTCATTGCAGTCAAAGCAGACAACCCTAATTCTTCCACACCCACACCCACAGAGCCTGCACCACCTTCCGTTGATCCCGTCCAGTAATATGCCAGCGCTCCCATTTTCCAATTCAGGTCCGACGGTTCGCGAACAAATTTTTTTGGTTCTTAGAAAAATATTGATCAGAATACAAAGCTTTGTATAGTGATTTTTAACTGAGAAGACATGTCAACCCCCTTACCCTCCTCCGATGCTTTCACTGCTTGGTCGACGATGCTCGAAATCGTGGACAGTGCAAAGCCGTTGGTATTCTCAAGCCCACTGGCTTGCGTCTCATCAGAGAGCACGGACAAGAGGCGATCTGATAGATCCAATGACCCAATGATCAAAAAGCGGCTTGGCGGAGAGAGGATCCTAGCCAGATATTCGCATGCTGGCCTCGCTGTCTTTCTGGCTCTCAGCCTCCATGCCGTTTCGCTCCAAGCCCAGACTTGGACGGGTGCCAGCTCTGGGAATTTCGGCACGAACACCAACTGGAGTTCCAATGTCACTTTTGGAACGACTGCCGACCTCACTTTTAGCGCTGCCACGGCGAATGCGAGTTCATCGGCCACACCCGCTTTCACCGGCGGGAACAGAACGATCAGGAGCTTGACCTTCAATGCGGATGCGGACAATGACGTTTTTATTCGACTTACCACGGGTGTTAGCAGCAGCTCGAACGCGAACCTCGTTTTTCAGGCTGCCAGCGGCAGTGCCAATTTGACTGTTGCCTCTGGCGCAACAGGGAATTTTACGATCGGCAGTTCTGCGTATGGCAGTGTTATACTGGGCAGCAACTTATTAATTGATCACAGCGGATCAGGAGAGTTGCTAATCACTCGACCAATCACTGGCACGGGATTTGGTATTACCAAAAACGGAAATGGAAATTTAACTCTCAGTGGATCAAATACTTATACTGGAGGATTTACCTTTAATAGTGGCAGGTTAAATATTAATAGTGCTACAGCACTTGGTAACGCGACAGTAGGCGCTTTTGTCATTAATGGCGGCACGATTGATAATACGAGTGCAGGAACTGTGACAGTGGGGGCCAAGCCATTAACTATTAATTCCGATTTTACTTATGCAGGTGGAAATCAGAGTTTGAGTCTCGGGAATGGAACCACTACGCTTGGAACAGCATCTGGCACTTCGCGCACGATAACTGTCAGTGGCAATTCATTAACCATTGGCGGTGTTATCGCCAATGGCACAACAGCCAATAGCATCATTAAGGAAGGGAGTGGAAATCTAATTCTTAGTGGTAACAATACTTTTGGGGGTGGGGTGGTTTTGAATGCCGGTGCATTGTTGGTTAATGGCGCCACCAATGTCTTGGGCACGGGCAATCTCACGCTCAACTCAGGCACGCTCTCAAGTTTTGGATCCTCAACTGCAAGAACAGTCGCCAACAATGTTACTGTTGCTGGAAATGTCGTTATTGGGGATATCACCAACAACGCATCGCTCACATTTTCCACTGGAACTTTTGCTGGCGACTCCTCGGCGACTATCACCAAGAACGGGACCGGCATTCTCGTTCTAGGGGGCGTGAATACATTCAGCGGCAACATGATCATTAATTCCGGCACGATTCGATTGGATTCCTCTTTTTCCGGAAACACCTATGCCGGTGGCATTCAGAACAATGGAACGCTGAATTATAACACAGCTAGTCAGCCTTCAACTTATTTGGACCTAACTGGTAGCATCTCCGGCACGGGTAATGTCATTCAGAGCCAAAATCAGGGAATTCTGATTCTTTCTGGGTCCAATTCATTTTCCGGAGGTGTGGATCACAATGGCGGAGCTCTCCGAATCGCAAGCTCCACCGCACTGGGCACAGGGACCTACACCATTGCGAACGCAACCGTCATGTCCTTCAATAACACCTCAGGCGGGAGCTTGGTCAACGCCTATAACAACGCCATGGCTCTTGGCGGCAATACGACATTCACCGGCACGGACAGCTACGATTTCGGAACGGGTGCGGTGACGATCAGCGGAGGCAACCGCCAGATCACAGTGACAGCCAACACCCTCACGCTGGGGGGAATCATTTCCGATGGTGGTAATGCCTATCAATTGACCAAGGCCGGTGCCGGCACGCTTGCCTTGGGCGGTGCCAACACATTATCCGGTGGTCTGGTTTTGAGTGCCGGCACCTTGGCCATCAACAACGCCTCGGCACTCGGAGCGGGAACCTTCACCATCTCGGGCGGATCCATTAACAACGCCAGCGGGTCGGCAATCACTAATTCCCAAAACAACGCCATGAATTGGAATTCCGACTTCACCTTTATTGGCACGAACGACCTGAATCTCGGCGCTGGGGCAGTGACAATGAATGCATCCAGAATTTTAACAATCACCTCATCAGCGCTGACCGTGGGAGGCGCGATCTCAGGTGTTGGTTTTTCATTAACCAAAAACGGCTCCGGGGCATTGATCTTGGGTGGTGCAAATACATTTACTGGTGGCGTTATTTTGAATGCTGGCACACTGGGCATTAATAACGCAGCCGCACTGGGGAATGGCAGTTTCACCATCGCTGGAGGCACAATCGACAACACGAGCGGCGCAGCCATAACGAATTCGCGAAACAACACGATCAGTTGGAACGCCAACTTCACTTTTGCCGGCTCCAATGATCTGAATCTTGGGACAGGTGCGGTGACAATGAATGCATCCAGAACTGTAACCACCTCCTCAAGCAATCTCACAATGGGGGGCGTGATTTCCGGTGTTGGTTTTTCATTAACTAAAAACGGCTCCGGGGTATTGATCTTGGGTGGTGCAAATACATTTTCCGGTGGCGTTATTTTGAATGCTGGCACATTGGGAATTCATAACGCAGCCGCACTGGGAAACGGCACTTTCACTATCGCTGGAGGCACTATCGACAACACGAGCGGCGCAACCATAACGAATTCCCAAAACAATGCGATGAATTGGAATGCGGATTTCGCCTTCACGGGCACGAACAATCTGAATCTTGGCACCGGCGCGGTCTCTCTGAATGCCTCGCGCACTGTATCAATCAACGGTGGCAACCTCACGGTGGGCGGCATTATTTCCGGCACCGGCTTTGGCCTCACAAAGGACGGCGCGGGCACTCTTACGCTCACTGGTAACAACACCTACTCGGGCACCACGACCATCAACGCTGGCACGCTGAGTGTGACTGGAGGAGTGGCCATCCTCGACACGGGCACAGTCTCGCTGGCAAACACAGCCGGGGTTGTTCTTAGCATCGCCGCGAGTGAGAGAATCGGCTCACTGATCGGTGGAGGATCCACTGGTGGAACCGTGAGCGTGGCCTCAGGGCAGACGCTGACCATCGGAGAAACAGGAACCAACACTTACGAGGGTATTTTTGCAGGCAGCGGGTCTGTTTCAAAAGTCAGCGCAGGCAACCTCACCCTCACCAATAGCTCGAGCAGCCTCTCTGGAGGAGTCAAAATCGACAACGGAAGCATCCTTGTCGCGGGGATCGGTAACACGGGAGCCAATAGCTCCCTTGGCACAAATGGAACGATCCAACTCGGAGCGGAAACCTCCGTGGGCACCCTCGTCTGGAACGGCGCGGCGGATGAGACGACAGACAAGGTGATCGATCTCAAGAGCACGACAACAACTTCTTCTGGTGGCACGATCACCTCGAATGTCACAGGCTACACGCTCACATTCACCTCGAATATGATCTCCACCGGGAGTGGAAACAAAACATTCACGCTCAATGGTGTGGGCAACACCGTCTTTGCAGGAAATATTGTCAACGGAGCCAATACCACCATGTCTTTTACCAAGAGCGGAGCGGGAAATGCGACGCTTTCGGGAACTAACACCTATACTGGCACGACGCTGATCACCGCCGGCACGCTGCAAATCGGTGGCGGTAGCACGACAGGCTCCCTTTCCACCTCCAGCGCCATCACCAACAACGCCACACTTGCTTTCAACCGCTCGGATACCATCACCCAAGGCACGGACTTCGCCAGTGTGATTGCTGGCACAGGAGCACTCATCCAAGCCGGCAGTGGCAACCTTGTTTTGAGTGGCGTCAACACTTACTCGGGGCTGACAACAGTCTCCTCCGGCATGCTGCAGATTTCCAACGCCAGCGCTCTGGGAGGCACAGGCAATGGCACCACAGTGGCATCCGGAGCCACACTGGCGCTTTCGGGCAATATCACCTTGCAGGGCGAAAACATCACAATCAGCGGATCCGGGGTAGGCGGGAATGGGGCCCTCAGAAACCTCGCTGGCAGCAACACCATGAACACCACGGCAGTCACGATCACGCTGGCTGCGGATGCCTCGATCGGAAGCGACGAGGGCACACTGACCTTGGAGCGTAGTAGTGGAAGCTTCATCACAAGCTCAAACAACTCCAGCCTCACGCTCGTGGGCGCAGGAAACTTCACGATTCGCAACAACATCGCCCTCGGCGCCGGCGGCCTCACTATGAATGGCACCGGAACCTTCACGATGGGAAGTGCCGCATCCAGCTCCTACACCGGATTAACCACCATCAACAGCGGCACCCTCGTGCTGGCAAACTCAAGTCGCATCAACGATTCCAGTTCGCTCGTAGTGAATGGCGGCCGATTCAATTTGGCGAGCTTCAACGAGACGGTGGCCGGGGTTCAAATGACCGCAGGCAACATCACCAGCACCACCGGCATTCTCACTTCCACCAGCACCTACGATCTACAAAACGGCACCGTCACAGCCATCATGGCCGGGAGCGTCGGCGCCAACAAAACCACCGCAGGCACTGTCACGCTCTCGGGCAACAACACATTCTCTGGAAGTTTATCAGTCGAGCAGGGCACGGTCTCCATAGCGACAATCAACAACGCCAGCACCAATGGCGCACTTGGCAACAGCACCAACGCGGTGACGCTCGGCAGTGCAGGCAACACCGGCACACTCTCCTACACGGGATCCACAGCGAGCAGCTCCAAGGCCTTCACAATGGGCACCGACGGCATGGGGTCATTTAGCATCACCAACGGGGCCACCGTTCTCACCCTCTCCGGCTCGATCGACGGCAGCGGCAACTTACAAAAATCAGGCGGCACATTGATTCTCACCGGAGCCAACACCTACTCCGGCAACACAACCATCTCCTCCGGCACGCTTCAGGTCGGCGCGGGCAGTGATGCCGGGGCATTGGGATCGGGGGCCGTGCTCACAAACAATGGCGCGCTCCTCTTTAATGTCGGTTCCGGCAACCGCACGCTCGCGGCAAATATGAGCGGCACCGGCAGCCTCACAAAAAACGGCACCGGAGCCCTGACTCTCTCCGGTAGCAACTCCTACAACGGCGCCACAACGGTCAACGGAGGTTCACTCATTATTTCCGGCTCCACAAGCTCAAGTGCCATTACGATTAATAGCGGAGCGACTCTTGGCGGCAGCGGATCCGTAGGAACCTTGGTCATCAATAGCGGTGCCACCCTGAGCCCGGGAAACAGTCCCGGAACACTCACCGTGGGCAACACGACCTGGGAGGGGGGAGGCAACTACAATTGGCAAATCTACGACGCCTCTGGCGTTGCTGGCACCGGATGGGATCTCGTGAACTCCGCAGGAACGCTTGCGATTAACTCCACATCAGGCAACAAGTTCAACATCAACCTTTGGTCGCTTTCCGGGATCACTCCCGATGTGAATGGATCCCCCACAGGCTTCGTCGCATCAAACAACTATTCTTGGACTCTTGCCAGCTTTGCCAGCGTGACCGGCTTCGACGCGGGAAATTTTGCGATTACTACCTCCGCTACCAATGGCACAGGAGGTTTCAGCGGTTTCACAGGAACCTTTTCCCTGTCTCTCTCCGGTGGCAATATTACCCTCGACTACGCTGCGCCAAATAACTCGGCGATCTGGACCGCCGGCAGTGGCAACTGGTCTACCGGCGCGAATTGGCAGTCGGGCAATACCCCTTCCAACGCCTCGCCGATCGATTTTTCCGGCTCTGGTGGAACCAGCACAAACAACAACCAGCTCACCTCGGTGACCGGCCTCACCTTCACAGCGAATGCAACGGGATCCTACACAGTAAATGGTTCTGCTTTGGAAATTGGAGCCATCGGTGTTGCCAATGATTCAAATTATGCGCAAACCGTTAGTGCCAATCTGACTATGATGGCATCGCAAACATTCAGCGCCGCTGGTGCGAACCTCACCGTTTCGGGTGGAGTGAACAACGGCGGATACGCCCTCACATTCTCGGGCAACAACAGTGGAACCCTCTCTGGAGTGGTCAGCGGCAATGGATCCTTAGCTAAAAGCGGCACAGGAACGCTCACCGTCAGCGGCAGCAACACCTACTCCGGCGGCACAACGATCACTGCGGGCACCGTCCAGATTCGAAATGCCGCAGCCTTGGGATCATCCGGCACCATTTCTTTCGGTGGCGGCACATTACAGTGGGGGAATGTGACTACTGACTTGTCTGCTCGCTTCAGCACCGCCGGGGGGCAGGATTTCAACATCGATACTGGAGCCAATACAGTCACATTTAACACCTCCCTCGCGAACTCCGGTGGATCACTCACAAAGGACGGTTCGGGAACATTACAATTCGCAGGTGCAAACACCCTTTCCTCTATTATTCTGAACAGCGGCACGCTTCGCGGCGGCAATAGCGCCAACACATTTGGTGGTAGTAACTCTATAATCACCCTTAATGGCGGGGAATTAAGGTTTTCATCGAACTTTAACACCTATGGAAACAACATCGTCGTTCAATCCAACTCCTCGATCCATAACATTGCTGCAACTGGTGGCGTGGTGGCTAATATCGTTTTCGGGAACCTTACCCTTTCGGAGAGCACTCTCACGGTTACGTCTAATAATGCCTCGCTGGCAGGAAACATTTTATTCAACGGAACAACAACGCTTTCAGGCAATGCGACATTCAATGTTGGCACTTCCGGAAACAACTCGCTCACCCTGAGAGACATTTCGGAAACCGGCGGTGCCCGCAGCCTCACTAAAACCGGAGTAGGAACCCTCACAATCAATGGCAGCGCTGCTTACACAGGCGCGACCACTGTTTCTGCCGGGGTTCTGAAAATCGGCGCCGGAGGATCCACTGGTTCACTCGCCAGCTCGACCATCGTGAACGATGGGGAAATCTTGGTTGATCGCACTGGCAGTATCACCCTCGCAGCGAACATGAGCGGCACAGGCGCTCTTACCAAAAACAGCAGTGGCACCCTCACGCTCACCGGAAATAGCAGCTACTCTGGCGGAACGACACTCAACTCCGGCACGCTCGTCATCGGCCATGCCAATGCCGCCGGTAGCGGGACGATCACGCAAAGTAGCGGCAGCTCGCTCCTGACCATCGCCACGACGGGAACACTCTCAAACGCCATGAGCGTCTACAATGTCGGCGCCACGCAAAGTGCCACGCTGAGCGGCCCGATCACCGTCAGCAACGCCACCTTTGATGTGGAAACCGGTGATACCCTTACCATCTCAGGTAATGTATCCGGCTCCGGCGGGGTCACCAAAAACGGGGCGGGCGCTCTCATCCTGAGTGGCTCAAATTCCTACGCCTCCGCCACCACGGTCAACGCCGGCACACTCCAAGCAGCAAGCGCCAATGCCCTCGGCGCGAACAGCACCGTTACGGTTAACGGCGGATCGTTTCTCGTCACAGCAGATGATGCGCTGGAGTCACATGATATTACCCTCAACAGCACGGCCACAGGAAATGGAACAGCGGCCAGCTTGGTCTTCAGCGGCACTTACAATGGCACGGTGGGCGCTCTCACACTCAGCAGAGATTCGATCTTGGACCTCGGCACCGGCAGTGTGGTGGCTTTTTTTTCGGATCTGGTGATGGGCGTTTACAATCTGCAAATTTACAACTGGACCGGCACAACGCTTTGGGGGGGAGGGAGTGGAAACAATACGGATCAAATCTTTGTTAATCGCACCTTGACAAATTCGGAGCTTAATAGAATCAGCTTATACAGTTCTTTGGACAATAACAGCTTCCTTGGAACGGCTTACCAATTCACCTCTGGACCATTCGCCAACGAGATCATCCCTGTTCCCGAGCCATCAGCCTACATCGCCGGGCTGATTCTTCTGGTTGGCACCACTGTGCACCTCCTGCGCAGAAGGCTTGCGATGGGAAAAAATACGTTGAGCTTTAAGTGAGATAGGGCGCGCCAACTTTCAAGTATCTCGATGATGTATAACCCGATTGGAAAAAACATTCTTGTCACCGGCGCAAGCCGTGGCATCGGTCTCGCAGCCGCAGAAGCTTTCGCCTCTGCGGGATGCCATGTCGTCCTAAATAGCTTTGGCGATCCGGACCGCCTTCACGATGCTGCCAAAGATCTTGCAAACCGCTTCAGCATCTTGGCTCACGCCTTGGATGCCGATGTGGCGAATGCCGCTGCGGCTCGTGCGATGACCCGCCGGGCCGCAGAACTCCTTGGCGGCATCGACATCGTTGTTTGCAATGCCGGCATCTGCGATTTCAAGCCGTTTTTGGAACTCACCGATGCAGATTGGAAAAAGCATGTCGGCATCAATTTCGATGGGGCCTTTTATGTTTCTCAAGAGTCCGCAAAAATCATGGTCTCACAAGGGCGTGGCGGCCGGATCATTTTTACCACGAGCGTTGGCGCGACTCGCTCGAATCCCACGCAGGCTCATTACTGCGCCACCAAGGGCGGTCTGCAGGCCCTCATGCAGGGTATGGCCCTGGAGCTCGGGCGTCTGGGAATCAATGTGAATGCGGTGGCTCCCGGATGGATTCACACGGAGATCAACCACGAGGCCTCGACCACACCTGAAATCGCAAATCCTTTCCTTCAAAGCCGCTGCGCCCTTGGGCGTTTTGGCCACCCCGAAGATCTCAAGGGCGCGTATCTCTTTCTTGGGTCCAAGGAAAGCTCCTACATCAATGGATCAACAATCACGGTGGATGGCGGCTGGTTGGCTCAACTCTGATTTTTTATGTCTAGCATCAAATCCTTGCGGATCACCCCGCTCACCTACCCTGAGCCTCACGACCATAACCGCATGCGCCACATTGCCGTGGCCCGTATCGAACTCACCGATGGCACGGTTGGTTGGGGCGAAGCGATTACCATGTGGCCGGAATGCTCGAAAGCTGTCAAAACCATAGGCGAAGAGGGTTTGGCCCCGCTTTTGGTAGGGGAGTCGCCGCTGGATTCCGAGCGCTTGTGGGAAAAAATGGTGGCTCATGTGTGGTGGTATGGACGCGAGGGCGTGGCGGCCATGGCAATCAGCGCGATTGACACGGCTCTCTGGGACGCCAAGGGCAAACTCCTCGGTCAGCCCCTGTGCCGGATTTTCGGCGCAAAAAAACGGGATGCGATCCCGGTCATGGCCTGCATCCATCTCAACATGGACGACATCGACTGGTGTCTCCGCGAATTCACCACCTTCCGCGACCGGGGTTACAAAATCGTCAAAGGCGGTTGGGGAGCCAGACCGGGACCTGTCCTTGGAGAAGACCGTGATCGCGACATGCATTTGGCCGAAGGCATTCGCAGCATCATGGGCGCAAAAGGCGACTTCGTCCTCGATATCCTCGCCGCCCGCACCCGGTGGGATGTGAACACCGCGATCCGCCGGATTCGCGAGATGGAGCCGCTTCGCCCACTCTGGATCGAGGAACCACTCCCGCCTTGGGACTATGCCGCCCATGCCGCGCTTCGCGCCGCCATCGCCACACCGATCGGAACTGGCGAGCAGGAGTGGACGCCCGAAGGCTACCGCCGCCTCATCGCTGCCGGTGCGGTGGATGTCGTTCAAGTGGATCCCGGTCGCTGCCTCGGCGTCACGGGTTGTCTCAAGACGGTCGCCCTGGTCGAAGCGAACCACCTGAAATATTCCACCCACACTTGGAGCAGCGCGATCAACAGTGCCGTCGGTGTCCATCTCCTCGCCGCCTACACATCCGGCGCTGCGATGGACTTCAAGCCGCATCCCTCTCCCATGCAGCATGAACTCGTTTCCGACCCCTGGGAGCAGAGGGATGGTCTCCTTGGCGTGCGCGAAACGCCTGGCCTCGGCATAACCGTGCGCGAGGAAATCGTCGAAAAATACAAACTCTCCTGATTATGGAATTCCTAAATAAAAACATCCTCATCACTGGCGGAGGCAGCGGCTTCGGCCTGGCCTGCGCCCAGCAATTCGCTTCGCTTGGTGGACGGGTCATTCTGGTTGACCGTCAAGAGCAGCGCTCCAAGGAAGTCCTCGCCTCGCTCGCATCTCCCGCAGAGGCGAAACACTTTGCAGTGGTTCGTGATTTGCGTCCCTCGGATGCGGCCCAGTCCGCAGTCTCCGAAGCCCTTGAAAAGGCCGGTTCGATCGATGTGCTCGTGAGTTCGGCTGGCGTTTGCCATTTCAACAACATCCACACGATCACAGCCGAGGAGTGGGACGAGGTCCTCGAAATCGACTTGCGTTCCCTTTTCTTCATCGGCGTCGCCGCCGGGGAAGCCATGAAATCCCAAGGAAGTGGGGGATCGATCATCAATCTCGCTTCCAATGCCTCGCGCAAGGGCCGCGCCCTCTCGGCCCACTATGCGGCGGCGAAGGCCGGGGTCGTGAGTGTGAGCGAATCCCTCGCCCTGGCTTATGGACCGTCGAATATCCGGGTTAACACGGTGAGTCCGGCGGTCGTGATCACTCCCATGTGGGAGCAAAATTTTGCTGAGCTCGCGAGGATCACCGGCAAGACAGCAGATCAACTGGCCGAGGTATGGACAAATCAAACCCCACTGCGCCGCCTCGGCACGGCCGAGGATATCGCGAATCTCATCGTTTTCCTTGCCGGTCCCAAGGCGGAATTCATCACCGGCCAGCACATCAACGTCTGCGGCGGTTTCATGCACACTTGCTGAAATTTTCATGAACTCCGTCCACTGGTCCACGCCCACCGAGGCTCCGCTTGTCACGCCGTTTCCCTTCACCTTTCGCGATGTCGAAGTTCTCACTCTCGTTTACCGCACCACGCCGGAGGCCGTTCAACGAATGCTGCCGGATCCCCTCCAAGCCATCAGCGATCAAGTCCTCGTTCACATTTACAACATGGGCGATGTGGATTGGCTGGGGCGCTACGGCGAGTGCAATGTCATGCTTGGCGCGGAACTCCCGGGCAAGGCAGTCGGCGGATTTTCGCCGTTTCTTTTCCTGAACAGCGATGGCGGGCTTACCCAGGGGCGCGAGGTACATGGTCAGCCCAAAAAATGGGGCAACCCGCGCATCGAATACCGGAGCGACCTCATCGTCGGCATTCTTGAGCGCAACGGGATCGAGTGCTGCACAGGCACGATGGCCTACAAACAACACCGCGGTGCGATCGAGGACCTCAAGCGCAGCGCGTTCGATTTCTCACTGAATCTGAATTATAAGGTTCTCCAGCACATCAACGGCGAGTGCGCCGTGCGCCAGATCACCACCCGCCGCTTGGCTGATGTGAAGATCCACGAATGCTGGCGCGGGCCCTGCACCGTCGAACTCCGCCCCAACGCCCAAGCGCCGCTCCACCGTCTGCCGGTGGTCGAGGAGTTGGAGGGCTACTACTGGAAGGCCGAATTTACCCTCGTTCCCGGCGAAATCCTTCACGACTACCTGAAATGAAAAAACCACTCGTCTGCATCACCGACTACGGATTCGCCAATATCGATTCCGAACGCCAAATCATCGAGGCCGTCGGCGGAGAACTCCGCTCCGGCCAGTGCAAAACACCCGCCGAGGTGATTGCCCTCTGTGCGGAGGCCGATGTCGTCATCGCGCAATGGGCGCCTGTCAATGCCGAGGTCATCTCTGCTTTGAAAAACTGCAAGGGCCTCGTTCGTTATGGTATCGGAGTCGACAACATCGACCTCAAGGCCGCAGCCGCAGCCGGGATTCCGGTAGCCAATGTACCCGACTATTGTATCGACGAAGTGGCCGACCACACTCTCGCCCTCGCTCTCTCCCTTGTTCGGCAGCTGGGAGCCACCGATGCGCGCGTTCGCTCCGGAGAGTGGAGCATCACTCCACACGCGAAAAACATGCCTACACTGCGCAAGATGACCTTTGCCACCGCTGGCTTCGGACGCATTGCCCGCGGAGTCCTCTCGCGGGCTGTGGCCTTCGGCTGCAAGCCAGCAGCCTACGACCCCTATGTCCCAGCCGAGGTTTTTGAAAAAGCCGGTGTCGTCAAACTCTCCGTTGAGGAATTGTTCGCCCAAGCAGATATCCTCTCGCTCAACCTCCCGCTCACAGACGAAACAAGGCACTTTGTGAATGCATCGCGTCTCGCATCCATGAAGCCTCACGCCATCGTCGTGAATACAGCCCGCGGAGGGCTTATCGACACGCGCGCCTTGGCCGATGCCCTCACCAAAGGCACGCCCTTCGCAGCCGGCCTCGATGTCTTCGAAAGCGAACCGCTGGAAGGCGACCATCCTCTTCGCCAAGCACCCCATGCCCTTCTCACATCGCATACAGCGTGGTTCAGCGCGGACAGTGTGGGCGAACTCCAACGCCTCGCCGCAGAAGAGGCCGCGCGCAGAATTTGCGGCGAGAATTTCAAGAACCCCGTTTCTTCTAAATGAAAAAAATCCCTCTCTCCTGCGCTGATTTTACTTTCCCTCTTCTGAAACACGAGGACGCCTGCAAATTGATCTCCATGCTGGGCGTGGAAGGAGTGGATATCGGGTTCTTCACTGGGCGCAGCCATATCCGTCCCGAGCAAGTGGAAGGACGCGAGGACGCAGAGGGATCAAAGCTCAAGGCACGCCTTGGCGATCTCGGGCTCACGGCCTCCGATGTTTTCCTCCAAACCGGGGCTACACACGATGAGCGTGCCGCCAACCATCCTGATAAGACGCAGAGGGAGGCAGGCTTCGAGATGTTCCGCCGCGCGGTTGATTTCGCCCTCGCCTGCGGTTCAAGCCACCTCACCGGACTCCCAGGAGTTTCTTTCAAGGGAGTCTCCGACGAGGATTCCTTCAAGCTGGCCGCCGCAGAGTCCTCGCGGCGCGCAGCTTTTGCGGCCGAGTCCGGACTCTCCTATTCCGTCGAGGCCCATATCGGATCCATCGCGGCATCTCCCGCCAAGGCTCAAGACTTCGTGAAGTTGTCCGGCAATGTAACCCTCACCCTCGACTACGGACATTTCATCTACACTGGATTTTCAAACGCCGACATCCATCCACTGCTCGACTGCGCGGGACATTTCCATGCCAGAGGCGCAGCAAAGGCCCGTCTGCAAGCTCCCGTCTCCGAGAACACCATTGATTTCACTACCGTCACAAGCCGTCTCACCGAGCGTGCATATGGCGGCTGGATTTGTCTGGAATATGTCTGGATTGACTGGGAGGGATGCAATCGCTGCGACAATGTCTCTGAAACCATCCTCCTCCGGAACCTCTTCCAAAAACCATGAAAATCATTCGCTACTCGGATAAAACCCATTCGATTCACTATGCCATCCAACATCCAGACGGTCGGTGCGAGCGGCTCGAGGGATGCGTTTACGAAAATCCCAAGCCGTCAGGAGAAGCTGCGGATGTCGTCAAGCTTCTTGCCCCCATCGAGCCAAAGGCGATTTTCTGCATCGGCTTGAATTACCGACGCCATGCCGAGGAGACTGGCGCCAAGATTCCCGAGCGTCCCATTCTGTTTATGAAGTCCCCGGCCGCGCTGCAGCATCCGGGCGATCCGATCGAGATACCTGTGCATCTGGCCAGCCACGAGGTCGACTATGAATGCGAGCTGGCGGTTGTCATCGGCAAGAAATGCAAAAATGCCACCCGTGCCAACGCCCTGGATCATGTGCTGGGCTACACCTGTGCGAACGACGTCAGTGCACGGGATTGGCAAATCAAATTCGGAGGCAGTCAATGGTGCAGGGGCAAGACCTTTGACACCTTCGCGCCCATGGGTCCTTGCCTTGTGACCAGCGAGGGAATTCCAAATCCCAACAAACTGGCCATTCGCACAATCCTGAATGGCAAGGCCGTTCAGGATTGGAATACCGATGACATGATTTTCGATGTCGCGGCGATCATTGAATTCCTGAGCGGCAGCACCACGCTTCTGCCTGGAATGGTCATTCTCACCGGCACCCCACATGGTGTCGGAATGGCGTCCAATCCGCCTGTATGGCTCAAACAAGGGGACGAAGTGACTATTGAAATCGAGGGTATCGGATCGCTCACAAACCCCGTTCTTTTTGAGAGGGGAATGGGCGGTTCTGTATGATTTCGGCGATCTCAGGCTTGCATGATGCAGCGAGTTTCGACTCCGCAAGTTCGATGCGAACGCGCGTTATACCTCCCGCATCAGGCCGATTTTGTTGACTTGGAGGAAGTCCGCGTAAGCGTGGCGGATGCCGCTTTCAAGGTCGTATTTGGGGCGCCAACCAGTGGAGAGGACTTTGGTGCTGTCCATCAGCTTGCGCAGGGTGCCGTCGGGCTTTGACGAGTCCCAATCCATTTCCCCGCAAAAGCCGGTGACGCGTGCTACGATGTCCGCCAGTTCGCGAATCGTGACATCGCTGCCAGATCCGATATTGATCCAATCTGGCGGGTTGTGGAGTTGCAGCACCTTGAGGAGTCCCTCTGCAAGATCGTCGGCGTGGAGAAATTCGCGGCGGGCGATGCCGGTTCCCCAAAGCGTGACGCGCGGGGATTTCTTTTGAGCCGCTTCGTGAAAGCGTCGGATCAACGCTGGCAGGACATGGGAATTCTCGGGGTGATAGTTGTCGCCAGGCCCGTAGAGGTTGGTCGGCATGGCTGAGTGGAAGAGCACGCCGTATTGCTGACGGTAATACTGGCAGAGTTTGAGGCCGGTGATTTTGGCAATGGCATACGCTTCGTTGGTCGGCTCCAGCGGCGCGGTCAACAAGCTCTCTTCGGTCATCGGTTGAGGAGCGGACTTGGGGTAGATGCAGGAACTTCCCAAAAAAAGCAAGCGCTTCACGCCATGCCGCCAGGATTCATGGATGAGGTTGTGCGCGATGGAGAGGTTTTCGTGCAGGAACTCGGCGGGGTAGGTGCTGTTCGCATGGATGCCTCCGACCCGCGCGGCTGCGATGATGACGCATTCCGGTTTTTCGCGTTCATAAAATGCCCGCACATCCGAGACCTCGCAGAGGTTGAGTTCCGAGCGGGTCTGTAGAAGCAGATTGTTGAACCCCTGAAGCCGTAGGGCGCGAACGATGGCCGAGCCAACCATTCCCCCGTGTCCGGCAACATGAATGCGGGTTGATGAATCCATGGCGAATCGTTTACGGAGGGGTTATGGATCCGTCGTTTCCCATGCCGATGCTCTGATAGGCCATTTCGCGGCGGGCGAGTTCGAGATCGGCTTCCGTCATGATCCTCACGAGTTCTTTGAATTTCACCTTTGGTTCCCAGCCGATTTGACGCTTCAATTTGGCGGGATCGCCGATCAGCAAATCGACTTCGCTCGGGCGTTCGTAGCGGGCGTCGTGTTTCACGTATTGCTGCCAGTCCAGACCCAAAAGGCCGAAGCATTCCTCACAGAATTCGCGGATCGTGTGGGTTTCTCCCGTCGCGCAAACATAGTCGTCGGGTTTGTCCTGTTGAAGCATCAACCACATGACCTCCACGTATTCCTTGGCATATCCCCAGTCGCGCTGGGCATCCAGGTTGCCGAGGAAGAGTTCGTTTTGAAGTCCCATTTTGATGCGGGTTGCGGCGCGGGTGATCTTGCGGGTGACGAATGTTTCTCCACGGCGCGGGCTTTCGTGATTGAACAGAATGCCATTCGAGGCATGGAGATGATAGGCTTCGCGGTAGTTGGCTGTGAGCCAGAAGGAAAAAACTTTTGCACAGCCATAAGGCGAGCGCGGGTGGAATGGGGTTGTTTCCCTTTGGGGCACCTCGTGCACTTTTCCAAACATCTCCGAAGAGGAGGCTTGGTAAAACCGCACATCCCGCGTTAAGCCCGATTCGCGAATCGCTTCGAGGAGACGAACGGTGCTCACGCCCGTGACATCGCAGGTGTATTCCGGCACATCAAAGGAAACGCGCACGTGGCTCTGGGCACCGAGATTGTAGATTTCATCCGGTCGCAAATCATAGAGCAATTTCATCATCTGCGACGAGTCGGCCAGATCGCCGTAATGCAAAAACAGACGGGTTCCGTTGATGTGGGGATCGGAGTAAAGGTGGTCGATCCGGCTTGTGTTGAATGTCGATGCGCGCCGGATGATGCCATGAACTTCGTAGCCTTTTTCCAGCAGAAGTTCCGCCAGATACGATCCGTCTTGTCCGGTGATACCAGTGATGAGCGCTTTTTTCATGTCAGGCAATGTAGCAGGTCGTTCAGACTTGTCCTTGTGAAGAAGCGTAAATAATATTTGTGAATATGCGAAAAATTGCCAAGAAAAAGGGATCAACCGCTCGGGTTGACCCTAAAAAGTTGCTTGTTTTGGCTTTGCCGATGATCAGTGAGCGGGAGATTCCGTTGGTGCAGGGGGTTCGCAAGGCATTTCAAAATTCCAAAAACATCGAGCTTTTGATTCATAGCGGC
The DNA here is from genome assembly GCA_044353785.1 of Terrimicrobiaceae bacterium. Taxonomy (GTDB): domain Bacteria; phylum Verrucomicrobiota; class Verrucomicrobiia; order Chthoniobacterales; family Terrimicrobiaceae; genus UBA967. Next base: position 4,939 of record JBILBH010000026.1, on the reverse strand, counting down.
GGTTACGAGGCCACGCTGCGGAAACTGGCGGAGTCCGGGCAACTTGCTGGCGCGATCGGAGAGTTTATCAGCAATCGCTGGCTCCAATCGCTGCATTGCAGCGGCGTGCAGATTATTCAACTCGGGTCAGGTGCGGGGATCAATGCGCCGTCAATCGCTCCCGACATGAAAGCCATGAGCAATGAGGCTGCACGGGTATTTATGGAAAACGGGGTGAAATCCGTAGCCTATCTTGGAGCGGCGAGTCCTCAGGGAACGATCGGGCTGAGAGAGGCATTTGTGAAGGAATGCCAACGACAGGGCTTGGAAGTCAGTCCATGCAACGGATTGAGCAGCGGCTTGCTGAAAAATTTCCTCCAATCCCTTTTGCGGCCATCGGGTGTTCTTTGTCAGAATGACAGGATGGCACGAATGGCGATTTTAACCGCTCGGGAATTGGGTTTGCGGGTTCCTCAGGATTTGAGTGTGATTGGTGTCGGCAATTTACGGATGGAATCCCTGCAGGCGGGAATTGAGATTTCCAGCTTTGAGCTTCCTCTGGAAAAAATAGGCGAAGAGGCGGGGAGACTGATGGTGAAGATGCTGGAGGGAAAATACAGAATCCCGCGTCGGAGTATTGCGATTTCCGCGCTGCTTCACGAGCGGGAGAGCAGCATGCACGCCGCGTCGGGAGTGAAGCGGGCGATGGCATATCTGCGAAGTCACCCGGACAGCAGCATCAATGCAGGGGAATTGGCCCAGATTGCAGGAATGTCGCGGCGTTCGTTTGAGTGTGCGGTAAAATCTGCGATTGGTTGCTCGCCGGGGGAGGTGTTGATTCAAAATCGGCGCCGAAGAGCTGAAATGCTTCTTGAGGAAAATCAGCTCACAATTGCCGAAGTCGGTCAGGCCTGCGGATATGGCGAGCCAGCGGTTTTTTCAGCAGCTTTCAAAAGATGGACCGGCCAAAGCCCAAGGGCATTCCGCTCAGCGCGGCACAGTGGGAATCGCCACTTTCCTTGCCAACTTTGACACCAGATGGTCTAGCCGGATTCGAGTGCAATATCCAAGACTCCCCACAGAACAGCAGCCGAGCGCGCCGTTGTTGTGCGACTGCATCCCGTTGACTTTCGCAGCGCCGTTTTTGCTTTTGGGGGCACATCGGATGCGCTTTTACGCATGCGCTCATGCTAGGCTTCACTCTCTCCGCACAGAATTTTTTTTGCAGGAGATTTCCACCTCATGCCTCGGCGATGAAGTCCGGTTTGCGATGACGGCAAGCATACGAGCAGTAACGAATCTCGTTCCAACACGATTCCCATTTTTTTCGCCAAGCAATGCGCCAAACGCAGGACGCGCGGGTTATTTCGGGGTTCTTTAAGCAGGACACGGAGAGCGGCCGTCAGGAATGCCCGGAAAAAATACCCGACTCACAGCGGATGTTTGATCGTAGTGCTTAGGGTAACGACGGCATGATTATCCAAATCCTACACCTCATCGAAGCGAGACTTCATTCGCGTCTCAAATTCAAACACCCTCAGGCCGGCTTCCAAAGAACTTTGGCGAAGCAGGGGGAATTCTGTTTCGGTCAGCTCCAGGTCTGCGAGACCACTCCCAAAAGACACAGAGCAGCCCGGCCGGAGTTCTGCGAGACAAAGACGAAATGGAGAGGAGAAGCGAATTGAATCAAGAATACACCGTCGATGCGATGAGAGTGCAAAACTGCCTGTTGGGAGCCTTCCTCGGCGATACAATGGCGATGCCATTGCATTGGTATTACGACCGCGCGGCCTTGGGTCGGGACTATGGTCGCGTGGTCAATCTTGTCGCGCCCTAGAATCCGCACGCGGACAGCATTCTCTGGCGTTCAAGCTATAGGGCGCCAAATCCGAAAGGAGAAATCCTGCACGAACAAGCGGCCTACTGGGGCCAGAGAGGCATTCATTACCATCAGTTCCTGCGGGCAGGGGAAAACACACTCAATATGCAACTCGCACTCGAGTTGCTCGCCCTGCTGCGCGAGCGGGATGGCTACGACAAGGCCGCCTACCTGAAACGCTACATCGATTTTATGACCACACCCGGTCGGCACCGGGACACCTATGTTGAAGAATGCCACAGGAACTTCTTCACCAAATACGCACGTGGCAAGAAACCGGAGGACTGCGGGGGAGATGACATCCACATTGGCGGATTGGCCCATGTGCCAATTCTGGCCGCATGGTATGCCGACAACGAATCTGCCGCCCTGGAAGCCGTGCGCGAACATGTGCGGGTGACCCATCGCGGTGAACTCGTGGAGACAGCCGCGCGCGATCTCACCAAAACGCTCATCGCCATCCTCAACGGGAGTGGCGTCCGCGAAAGCATCGAAAAATTTGGCAACGGATGGATTGGAAGCAGAAAATTGGAGGCATGGGCGCAGAGACCCGACGAGGAGGTCATTGGATCGATCCTCAGCCCCGCGTGCTACCTGAAGGATGCCTTTCCCGCCTCACTGTTCCTCGCTTGGAAACACTCCAACAGCCTCGAGGCCGCACTCATCGCAAACACAAACCTGGGCGGCGACAATTGCCACCGGGGAATAGTCATCGGCGCTTTGGTCGGAGCCAGCGGCGCAGCACCTCCGCAGCAATGGGTAAACAATCTCATCTGCCGCGAGCTTCTGATCTGAGGCTGCCCGGATATCCCCACTCCAAGCGGACGATGCAGGACGTTGTTCGGCCTTTTTTGAGGTCGGTGGTGTCTGGAAGCAGCTCGGAGTCACGCAAGGTTTTATTTAAGCCATGCCAGAGGATAGCCCGAAATGGAATCTGCGTAGAGTCACTTTTTGCGGCTATGGCGCTTCAGAACATCGCTTGCGCTTTGGTTCTGTCAAAAATCCGGTTTCCGATTAGGAAGCAGATCGGCCGGATGAAAAAACTACACGAATCCGATATCGAGGAAATGTTCTCACGCTCCAGCGGGCCTGGCGGGCAGCATGTGAACAAGGTCTCGACGGCTGTCACTCTGCGTCATGTTCCGACAGGGTTGAGTGTGACTGTTTCGGATTCGCGCTCGCAGGCGATGAACCGGGAGACGGCGCGCCGGAGGCTGCTGCGGAAAATCCGTGAAGCGGCCGAGGCGAAGAAGCTGGCGCAGTTGGCGGAGGCGGCGCGGGAGCGGCGCAGAAAAGCCAAGCGATCGCGGGGCACGAAGGCGAAGCTTGTCGAATCGAAGCGTCGCCGCTCGGAAACGAAAAAGATGCGTGGTAAGGTCGCCTGATCTCCGATGAACGAATCCTCTCATTCCGAATCCGCCGCACGGCTCTGCTCTGCGTGCGGCATGTGCTGCAACGGGGTGCTTTTCCATGGAATGGCTGTCCAACCCGAGGACTCGCTTCGAGCCATGTCAGCAAAGGGTCTGCGGGCGAGGCGGCGCGATGGGGAGTTGCAATTTCAACAACCCTGTCCGGCACATGACGGGAATTGCTGCCGGATTTATGACGAGCGGCCACAGCGGTGCCGGGCGTTCGACTGCCGCCAGCTTCTGGCCGTTTCAGCAGGCCAAATCACCGAGGTGCAGGCCATGGAAAAAATCCAAGAGGCACGAAGGCGCAGCGATCGCGTGCGGGAGCTGCTGGAAATGCTCGGCGACGACCGAAAAATCCGGCCTCTGGCTACGCGGTGCGCGGGTGTTTTTACTCCGCCGCTCGACCCCTCCCCTCGCGCAGAGGCTTTGCGCGCGGACTTGCGGGGCGCGATGACCGCGTTGGAGGAAATGCTGGCCAAGGATTTTCGCAACGGACCAGCGCTGTAGAATCGCGGAATCGGCGATTGATACGAATGTCTCTTTAAAATGGGACTTGGCGCTGCAAAAGAAGGGGGCATGGCCGTCTCGGCCGTGCTAATCGCGTCTGCATCGCAGCGAAAATGAATGATCTTTTTTTACACGGGAAAACCACGCCATTCGAAGATCGATGGGGATTCTTCAACCACGAATAGCGCGCTGCCGCGCGGTTGCTGTGGCGGCGTCTCTATGAGCGCCGGGGAGTCCTCCGATTCGGCAGTCATAGACAGCCGCTACAAGACGGAGCGAAGGCGGGACGCCTGTGCTCCCCTCCAAAAGTCCAGAAGCAAGGGGCTTTTGGTATGAGATTCCCTCTTGCTATGAGGGTTTGGAAACGAGCTCTGCGCATTTCCTGATGTGCGCCAACAGGCACTCCACCAAATTCGGGATGACGGGATGGTTGATGCCATCGTTGGCAAGTCGATGGGCGGCGCGTTCGGCCACCTCTGGAAGCGATGCGACCATTAGCGCGATGCGGTCGAGAAGTGCCTTGGTAGAGATTCTGAGTTCACGGGCGCACGATTCCCATTCCCGTTTTCCGATCCGCCACAAGCGGTATTCGGACCCAATTTTCATCGCGAGTGTGGCTGTGCGCGGTTGGATTTGACGGGCATAGGGAAGTGAACTTGCCAAGTCATAGAGAGGCGCCAACCGAACCTGCCCGCCAACACCGAGGAGAAAGGAATAGTTTTTTGCGTGCCCGTCCATGCCTCCCATGAGCCAGTTCAGAATCAAACTTTCGGCGAAACGCAACACATCCTCTTCCGGGTTGGACGAGTGGGAGCGAATCAATTCCGCAATGGCTTTCGGCGACGGACCTCCTTGGTTTTGATATTTCTTTTGCGGTCGCAGCGAGATGGCCTGACACATGTCTTCTTGATGGATTCGGTGGATGTTTGAACCCCTTGCTATTCGGTCATAGCGCTCGACGACGACCACCGGAAGGCCTCCGCAAATCATGACGCTGGAATTCGCAGCGGCGAAGCCGAGTTCGGCCGCAAGTTGCAAACAAAAGTGCTCGTTATCCTAAATTCGGCAGTTGAAAAACGAGGATGCCGACTATTACCCCGTTGCTGGAACTGGCAGGCCGGTATTTTCGAGTTTTGGTTGGATAAATCTTTCGAAAATTCGG
>JBILBH010000097.1:0-3282 GCA_044353785.1 Terrimicrobiaceae bacterium | reverse complement strand
TTTTTCTTGGTCTTGAAATCAATCAGGACTTGGCCGGCGATGAGATTCCATTCCGCGACACGTCCGAATCCCCAGCTCTTGTGGGTGCAGTAGGATCCGGGCGTGAGGCGGGCGAGCCTGTCGGCGGCTTTTTTATCGAGGGCGCCGCTCTCAACGGCTTGGGCGAGTTCATCTGTCATCCCTTCTGTTCTCACAGAAAACCCCCCACTGATGCAAGGGGAAGAAAAACGGGGCTCGTTGAGGGTGAAGTTTTCCCTTGCGGGTTCGGGTGGTCGCGGCAATGTCTGCGGCCATGAGCAAAACTGAGGAACAGGTGTTGGTGGTGAAACGGGAATTCTTTGACGGACTGGGAAGCTTTCAGGGCCTATGCCGGAGTGTGGATGACTATCTGCCAGCATTCATGAAAAAGGAAAACAACTTCTTCGTGCCTCGCGGCGCGGCGGAGGAGGATCCTTCTCTCAAGCAGATCATTCCTTACGCGGTGTTCCGGCATGGCGGGCGGATTTTGCACTACACACGGGGTGCGAAATCCGGTGAGAAGCGGCTCGTGGCGAAGTCTTCGATCGGTATTGGCGGTCATGTGAATGACACGGATGAGTGCCAGCATTTCGATCAAGCGACTTACCACAACGCCGTGAAGCGCGAAATTAGCGAGGAATTGCGGCTCGGCGGCGGCTTTGCCGAACGCGCGGTTGCTTTAATCAACGATGATTCCAGCGATGTTGGCAAGGTGCACCTTGGTATTGTGCACATTGTGGATTTGGAAAATGACAGTGTGAGTGCTGGTGAGAAGGCAATTGCCGAGTTGGGCTTTGCCACTCGCGCGGAGTTGCTGGCGCGGCGAGACTCCTTCGAAACTTGGTCGCAGATCGTGCTCGCCGGCTTGGACGAACTGGACGCCTTTTAGCCTGCGCCCTTGCATGGCGCGGCGGGGTTTTGCATGATTTCCGGAATGGATTATTTGAAGCTGGCACGTCGTGTTGTCGAGATCGAGCTTTCCGAGATCGAGGCCACGGCCGCGCGCTTGGATGGGCAGTTCGTGGCGGCCGTCGATCTGATTAAAGCAGCCGTGGAGCGCCGGAACAAAGTCGTTGTTCTTGGCGTCGGAAAATCTGGGCATATTGGAGAGAAAATCGCTGCCACTCTCACAAGCACCGGATCAACGGCGGTGGTTTTGAATTCTCTGAACGCCCTGCATGGCGATCTTGGCATCGTTGCCGATGGGGATGTCGTGCTGGCCTTGAGCTACAGCGGGGAAACGCAGGAGTTGCTTGCCGTGCTGCCGGCTATCGTCCGCTTCGGACTGCCGATTATCGCAATCACTGGTGATAAAAAATCCTCACTCGCTAAGGCTGCCCAGATCGTGCTCGACGTTTCTGTGACGCAAGAGGCGTGTCCGCTCAATTTGGCGCCCACCTCAAGCACGACAGCGATGCTGGTGCTCGGAGATGCTCTCGCCATGGTGCTGCTCGAGAGCCGGGGATTTCAAAAAGAGGATTTCGCCAAATTCCACCCCGGTGGGAGCCTCGGGCGTTCGTTGCTCTTGCGGGTGAACCAAATCATGCGGCCTCTTGGCGAGATGGTAGTCATCTCCCCTGCCACGCCTATCGTGGAGGCCATTCAAGCCATGACATCCAAGCGGGCCGGCGCGGCTGTGGTCACGCACCCCGATGGAACGATTGCAGGCATTTTCACCCATGGCGATTTCGCAAGGCACTTTCCTGAGAACCCTGGCATTGGGAGTGCACCGGTCGGAGATTTCATGAGCCTGCGGCCTGTGACTGTGGATGGAGACAAACTTGCTGCCGAGGCTCTTCAAATTTTAGAGCGCCACCGTATCGATGATCTCGTGGTGGTTGACGAAGGGCGGCAACCGATTGGCGTTGTCGATTCACAGGACCTCACGCGTCTCAAGATTCTTTGATTCTCGCTTTTCACAAACCCTACGGCGTGCTCTCGCAGTTCACGCCCGATGGCAGTGCGAATCGCCCGCTAGCGGAGTTTGGATTTCCGAAGGGCGTCTATTCCATCGGCAGGTTGGACGCCGACTCCGAAGGATTGCTGCTGCTCTCCGATGAAGCGCGTTGGAATGCGCTTCTGCTCTCGCCAGGAGGTCATGTTGAAAAAAACTACCATGTGCTTGTGGAGAGGCTTCCGAGTGAATCGGCTCTTCGGGCGCTTCGCGAGGGCGTTCTCCTTGACGGCAAAAGCACACTGCCAGGAAGCGCCCGGCTTTTGGACCCGCAACCCGAATTTCCACCGCGCGATCCGCCGGTTCGTTTTCGAAAAAATGTGCAGGATTTCTGGATCGAGTTGTGGCTGCGGGAGGGGCGGAACAGACAGGTGCGCCGCATGACGGCGGCTGTGGGGCATCCGACACTGCGGTTGATCCGCGTGGGGATCGGGGGTTTTCAGCTCGGGAACTTGGCCTGCGGAAGTTGGCGTGAGTTGACTCGCGAGGAGATTGGGATGCTGACGACGCCGCTGCGTGGCTGAAAAACCGGGCATGCAAGATGATAAGCCTCCCATTTGCACGATTTGCTCGGTGGGCTATTTTTTGGGGATGAGAGTCAATTGGGATGCCGTGGTCACCTTGATTTGCGTTTTGGATTTATAGGCTTCAAGAATTCCCCCCACTTCCACGCGTTGTCCTTTGTATTTTTTGAGATCGCCGGTGGCCTTATAGGCGGCTGGAAAAATCGCCGCCACAAATCCGTGTTGGCGGTCGATGGTGAAATCCAGAAACCGGATTTTGTCTGCTTCGCTTTTGTCTGCGGAAACGACCTTCCCGCGCACCGCGACTTCTCTTCCGATGGATGCCCAAAATTGCTCCATCTTGCGGGCGTCGATGGAGGGTGTTTTGCTTGCGAGTGCGGTTTGACAGATCGCCAGCACAAGGAAAACCGGGATAAGAAACCGACTCATTCCGGCTGTGTTACTCGAAGCCCAATCCGAGACAGTTGAGCATTTTGTTAGTGAGATCTTTTTCGAAAAACGGCTTTGTCATGTAGGCCGTGGCTCCTGCTTTAATTGCTGTGATTATGGCATCGCGGCTGCCCTCGGTGGTGAGCATGAGAACGGGGACGGATTTCCAGCGTTCGTCGGCACGGATGCGTGTGAGAAAATCCAGACCGTTCATGTTCGGCATATTCCAGTCTAGCAGCCTGTCGGACTTAGAAAACTCGACCTCCTAAAATCGCCTATATCGCGTTTTTATTTTCTGGGAGACATCAGGTGGCGGGCAAAAATGTCATTTTTGGGTCTAAAAAGCCTAAGTCCGAC
>JBILBH010000025.1:0-38384 GCA_044353785.1 Terrimicrobiaceae bacterium | reverse complement strand
CAGGGATTTTGAGTGTGCGGGCAGGTTTTGCCTGCAGTCCGACACAGCAGGAATCATGCCTATTACATTCCACGAAAATTAGTTAAAATGTTTTTCAGGGCCGACTAGTTAGTGTGAGAGGGGAATTTTGAAACCGGAGACCGGAGACCGGAAATGAAGGGCAGAGCAAAGCGTAAAAAAAGCAAACATATGATCCAGAGTCACCTAAAACTAAACACTGGATGTATTGGCGACGATTTTTCTGATTTTTTGATATGCTTGCAAAATATCCGCAAGAGCGCTGTTTAAATTATTTAGGGCATCGATCCTATCTTCAACAATATCTGGATATTCATGAGTAAGGTCGTTTCTAAGTTCCCTCCACTCCATCCACTTAGATGAGGACGGGATAATTTTAAGCTCCTCCAGCTTATTCAATAAATCAATAAAGGGACGAGCTTCGATATCTTCTCCAAGGAGAACAAGCCCTAATGGAAAAATCTTGTTCCCAATCGTATCTTGAAGCTTTGAAAATCGAAAAACGATTTGATCAATGTAAGCAATGTCACTATCGCTCAAAAAATCATAGGCCTCTTTGGTGAATGGTAATTTTTGCGCCAAGTGGTTGAGTGCATTTTGAATTCGGAGAATATGCGCATCACATTCATCCACTGCAGATACCCACCTTTTATGGCAAAGAGAATTCATAGTCGCACCATTTCGCGTCTGGCTTCTTGGACAATCGGACGCACATCACCTGGCATTGCAAAAATGACATCAATTTTCTGATCGCCGATCTGGCACTTGAGGTCGCTGCGGAAGGCGAGTCTTTTTGTGTAATCAACTTGCCGATTAGAATCAGACTCAATGAGTAAATCAATATCCCCGCCTTTCAATTCGTTGTTCGTTCGGGATCCAAATAAATAAGCCGCACAATTGTCCCCGAAATGTTTGTGGGAAAGCTCGAGGATACTTTGTCTCTGGAATGGAGTGAGTCTCATAATGCTGTTCCAATTTGACTCAAAGGCTCACGCTCCTTTGAATTGGCGAGATTTTCTCAGTCATTGGACGGATCGTGGGATTATTTTATCTTGTAGAACTGTTAAATCAAGGCGGATTTGAATTTCAAAAACTGGCCCACTCACTTTCCAGTCTCAGGTTTCCGCCCCCCTCATGCTGAGCATGACGCGAGCGGCGGTGCCGGAGCGGTGCATGGCAATGGCGTCGTTGACTTTGTCGAGTGGAAAGGTGTGAGTGACGAGGCCGTCGAGGGTCATTTTGCCGGCTTGGATGAGGTTGATGAGGCGGGGGATCTCGAGATCTGGGGCCACGCTGCCGCCGTGGGAGCCTTTGAGGACTTTTTTAAAGTGGAGGGGTAGCGTGTAGATGGAGACCTTTTCTCCAGCGCGGGGCACTCCGACAAGGATCGTGCGGCCATCCGCATGCGTGAGGTCGTAGGCGAGCTCGATGACGCGGGCGTTGCCAGTGGTGTCGATCACGACATCTGCGCCGGATTTTCCGACGATTTCGCGGATTTTTTCGGCGAGGCCTAGGCCTTCGGTGGCGGAGTTGAGCGTGTGCGTGAGGCCCCATTCTTTTGCCATGGCCAACTTGGAGTCGTGGAGGTCGATGCCGACGATGGGATGTGCGCTGACCATTTGCGCGGCTTGGGCGATATTAAGCCCAACGCCGCCAATGCCTAAAATGACAACACTCTGGCCGATCTTGAGCTGGGCATCATTGTTGACGACACCTACAGCGGTGGTGACGGCGCAGCCGAAGAGAGGGGCCAAGCGCATGTCGAAACCGGGAGGAATAACGGTAAGGCGGTTCTCGGAGACGATGGCCTCGTCGTTGAATGTGGTAACCCACCCGGCGTTCACGGTTTTGTTTCCCCATTTGTATTTCGGCGGCTGGCATTGAAGTCCACTGCTGGGTCGCCAGTGGAGGACAACATGGTCGCCGGGTTTCACTCGCGTGACTCCCTCTCCTGTCCGCTCCACGATTCCGGAGCCTTCATGGCCGAGGAGGTGGGGTAAAAATTTATCAGGGCCCTTGGCGGCTTCGATCTCGTTGATCTGGGCGCCGCAAATGCCGCTGTAATGAATGCGAACATGGACTTGACCGAAGGAAAGGGCGTCCGGCATCTCGAGTTCGGCGACTTCGAGTGGAGCGTTGGATTGGACAAGGATGGCGGAGAGCATAAAAGTGAAAGTGAAAGTGTGGAGTGAAAGTGGTTATTTGGCTTTTTCTAATTCGCGGAGCTTTTTAATGGTGGCCGTGAGGATGGCTATGATTTCGCGGCAAAGGGAGGCGCGCACATTGATTGTGCCTTCTGGAAGCCAATGTTTAAAACGCTGGTAGCGGCCCATGGTTTCTTGTGCGGAACCTCGGGCGATGACCAAAAATTGGGTGTATTCTTTGCGCGAGCCGCGCCCGTAGCCCTCTTCGATGTTTGCGGCAATCGAATCCGCACTGGCGTATTGCTGAGCAACAAGGCGCGTGAGCGTGAAATCTGAGGAAAACTTTGAGAGGTCTTGCACGACGAGATCGAAAAGCTCGATGGCCTTGCGATAAGCCCCGAAGCGCTCCAATCCGGCGCTCTCCTCACTCTCACTTTTTCCTTTCACTCGAAATAGATGAATTCGTAGTCGCCGGTGTAGCCGAAGTGTTTGTAGAGCCAGATCCATTCTTCTTGGTCGAAGAAGGACTCGCAGGTGAGGGCCCAGCACTGGACATTGAAGAGTTCCTGCGCGTTGCGGTAGCTCTCGAGCATGATGTAGGCTTGCTTGCCGACGCGTTGGATTTCGCTGAGGGCGGTTTGCAGTTCAAAGATGCGGAGGTTGTGAAGCGTGGCGAGGGAGATGACCAGATCGAAGGATTTGTCCTCGAAGGGATATGGCTCCTGGGCACGATGGAGGAAGAGGTTCGCCTTGAGTTCTGGATGCACGCTCGCGAGGCCGTGCTTTGAAATATCGAATCCAACGATCTCAAGCCCAGGCTCGAGGAGTTGCATTTCGTAAAGGAGGAAGCCTTTTCCGCATCCGACATCGAGCACGCGAGAACCGGCTTTGAGCCCATAGGTGTCGATGAGGGCTTGGGCAACGGGTTTCCAACGACCTGCGAGATATTTGTATCCACCGTAGCCGAAGCGCCGGTCGCCGTCCCAGTAGTCAAACTCATATTCCTTGGCTTTAAGCATGCAGGCGACTTTGTCATCGACCATGCGAGCAAGGACATCGCGGGAGGTGGCTTTGTGCAGAGGAGTTACGAAATTACGGAGTTGGGACATAAACAGAAATTGGAAACTTGAGACCTGAGACTGGAAAAATCAATGAGGCGTTTTGGCGATTTCGGTGCTGACTCGCGAGGTCATTATTTTCGAGCGGGAGAGCTGAAGGGCGAGTGGGCGGTGGGGATCGGCAGGGCGGTTGGGGAAAAAGGCGTTGAGGCAGATGCAGGCCCATTTGATTTGGTAGAGGGGGGTGAGGAGGGCGAGGCGGTTGTGAAGGGCGTCGGGTTTTGGAAAGAGGGGGATGGTTTTTTCGAGGAAAAGAGCGGCGAGATTTTCCGGTAGAAGGCGGTCGGGTTGGTTGGTGAAGTCGATGAGGGTTTTTGCGGGGTCATCCCAGCCGGCGTATTCGAAATCGACATAGCGGAGCGTGCCATCCGATTGCCGAAGGGCATTGTGGAAGCCGAAGTCGGAGGGTGAGAGACAGCGCTCTGCGAGAGGGAGAATTTCGCGGCGGGCGGAATCGGGAGTGTCTTCGATTCTTGTGCGGAGACCGTGCCAGAGCGGAAGAAGCGTGTCGCGAACGAAGACCAAGGCTTGCTCATGCTCCTCGCTGGTGGACTGAATTTGCTGAAGGCGCTCGATGCGCGCGGAGGTGGTATCAAGGTGTGCCTGGATCGAGAAGCAAGCTTCGGAAACGGGCGGGAGATTTTTGGCGAGGGCCCGCGGGGCATTCATTTCCGCAAAGAACTGCGAGGAATCGAGGATGTCGATTTCGCCTATTTCCTGCGGTGGATTGCCGGAAATGAATTCCAGCAGGGCAAAGCGTGTGGATGGATCTTTGGCGAGTGGCGCAGGGGCTTTGCGGGAGCCGATGGATTGAAGAAAATTTAGAAATGCCCATTCCTGCCCAAGGCGGTCGCGGGGGTCGGATTCACTCCAGAAATAGTTTTTGAGAAGAAAGAATTCGGAACCGCAATCAACACGCCAGACGCGGTTGTTGCGTCCACCGGCCACGGGAATGAGACTGGACGGCTCGATTCTTCCTATTTGCTTCAGGAGCGAAAGGGAGGCGTGGGAGGGCTCGACCGAGGTCATCGCGGAAGGAGAAGTTGGCGGGCTTCGTGCCAAGAGCGAAGGCGTGGAGAGGCCGTCCAGAGGGAGTGGTTGTTGTCTGGATCGAAGAGGATAAAAGCCGTGGCGGCAGGGAACCCGGGAGTTTCGGAAACTTCGGGCAGGTCATCAATGAGCGCACGAGGGCGCAATTCCGCGATTTTGGCGACTTTGGCCTCGCGGGTGTCGAAAAAATGCAGGGGCAGGCCGGCAAGCGAAGTCAATTGGATCCAGTTTGCCGCAGCTTCGCGCAGGTCCGTTTTATCACCAAGAACGGGGAATTGAGTTTTATGGCTTACAATAACGAGATCTTCTTGCGCTGAGGCAACGAAGTCGGCGCAGCCTAAAAAAAGTGTCGCCTTCCCGATTTGCTCGCCGTAGGCAAGGCCTTGGACGCGCGTCCAAAGATCGTTGCCACCGCAGGCGAGGGCAGAGGCTTTGATGGAGGATTTATTTGTTGCGATGCCTGGTTCCGGGAGGCAATCAAGCCGGCAAGCGGCAGCGCGGAAGGCTTCGTCGTAGCAGATGATCGTATTGTCGAGATCGAGAGCAATCATGCGATCTCGGCGAGAATCCGGCGCGCGAGGCTTGTAGCATCGAGTCCGCAGTAAATTCGGGCTTCCTCTTGCTCGCCGCAGTCGTGCAGAAACTCATCTGGGATACCAAGGCGTATCAGGCGCGGTGGATTCTTTCTGGCGGATAAAAACTCGGCCACTGCGGAGCCGAATCCACCGAGCACGGAGTGCTCTTCAATGGTAATAACAGGCGAAGAGCCGAGTTGGGAAAGCGCATCGAAATCGAGCGGCTTCACGCTGGCGCAATTCCACACGGCAGCTTGAATACCGTCTTTTGCAAGCAAGTCGGCAGCGGCCAGAACTTCTCCAAGAATCGTTCCACAAGCGAGCAGTGTGACTGAAGCCCTTGAGCGAAGGCACTGCCAGCGGCCAGCCGTAAAAGCGGCCTCTTCCGTGAGGACGGGCTCGCCTTTTTTGCCAATGCGCAAATAGGCCGGTTGGTTTTGTGCGAATGCCCAACGCATCGCTGCGCGCAGCTCGGGGGCATCTGCGGGGGCGAGAACATTCATGCCAGGCAGACTGCGCATGATGGCAAGGTCCTCGAATGAATGATGCGTGGACCCCAGAGCCGCATAAGAAAGACCACTGCCTGTGCCGACAATCGTAACCGGCATGTTATGGTAGCACACATCGAGTTTGATCTGCTCCAAGCACCGCGTCGTGACAAATGGAGTGATCGTGTAGCAAACAGGGCGCAGACCGCTGGAGGCAAGGCCGGCAGCGAGGGAGATCATATTGGCCTCGGCAACGCCGCAATTGTAGAAGCGGGTCGGCATGGAGGCTTTGAACTTGTCAAAAAGGCGATTCCCGATGTCGCCGCTCAGGACAACGATGCGCTCGTCGGCAAGGGCGAGCTTGAGAATTTCATCGGCGAAGGCGTTGCGCATGGGAAAGGGGAAGAGTGAAAGTGAGAGGGCGAAGTGTTATTGAGCGATGCCGAGTTCTTGTGCGGCTTCTTTGACTTCCTCGGCCGAGGGGGAGCGGTAGTGCCAGTTGTTGTCGTCTTCGATGAAGGAGGCGCCTTTGCCTTTGACGGTATTGGCGATAATGGCGCGAGGGCGGTGATCGCGAGGTTTTTCGAGGGCTGAGAGAATTTCCGGTATCGAATGACCATTGATCTCACAGGCATCCCAGCCAAAGGAGGTCCACTTTTCGGCGAGGGGTTCCATTTGCATGATGTCGCGGGAGCGGCCCGTTGCCTGCCATCCGTTGAAGTCGACCAGCACGGTGAGCGGGCCGGTTTTAAGCTTTGGAGCAAGCATGGCAGCTTCCCACACGCTGCCTTCCTGGCACTCTCCGTCACTCATGAGCACCAATGTGGCGTGAGGATTTTGTTGAATAGATGACGCAAGAGCTATGCCGAGGCCGACACCAAGACCATGCCCAAGAGAACCGGTGGCCCATTCGACGCCGGGAGTCATTTGGGGGCAAGGTTGCTCCGGCAGTGAGGCCCCATGATGGTTGTAACGATCGAGATTTTCTTCCGGGAAAAAACCGAGTTTCGCAAGCGTTACATACAGGGCGCTGACGGCGTGGCCTTTGCTGAAAATGAGTCGATCTCGATTCCGGCTGGCGGGATTCGCAGGGTCAATTTTGAGAATACGCCAGTAAAGAGCCACAAGTAAGTCCACGCAGGAAAGCGCGCCGGCAAGGTGGGCGCTTTGGGCCTCATGCGACATGCGAATGAGGCGAAAACGGATTTCGCGGGCGCGGGCTTCGAGGTCGGCAATTAGATCCATGAATCTTGCTTCGCGCTGAAACGATAATCGACGGTTTCCTCAAGCAATACATTTGATTGCAGGGAGCGGGTGTGATGTGTCTCTACAAAATTAAGCAAAGTACCAAGGGTGCCCGGTTCGGGCAAAACACGCTTTACAACAGATGAAAAAGATTCGCTGGGAATACACCTCCAAGATTTTGATCGCGAATAAGCAAGTTCATCGAGTGAAATCGTTTTCATTAGTTCATGTATACACGAATGAGGGCATGAATCAAATGGGGAAACCTATTTTAATTGCACTTCTTGCATTCGTTTAATGTTGAAATAGAGGGGATTGGCGAGCGGATCAGCAACTCTTCCGGATTGGAAGGCGTCTTTGAGTTCACGGATGGCATCTTCGATGGTGAAACGGGGGGCATAGCCGAGTTCGCGGAGGATTTTATCGGACGATATGTGGTAGGAACGGTTATCGTCGGTGGGGGTATGGGCGATTTCGACCTGGCTGCCGACCACTTCGCGGACTTTCTCAGCAATGGCGTCGAGCGAGAGATTTTGGTAGCCGGCGTTGAAGACCTTGCCATCGATCTGGGCAGCGGGCAGGGTGAGGCATTTCACATAAAGTTCGGCACAGTCGCGGACATGGAAGTTGGGCCGAAGCTGACTGCCGCCAAAGACGGTGATTTTGCCTTTGTTGACGGCATGGTTGGTGAGGATGTTGACCGAGAGGTCGAGGCGCAGGCGGGGCGACCATCCGCAGACCGTGGCTGGGCGGAGGGTGAGCGTGGTGAAACCGGGAGCGCGGCGTTTTTCGAGTTCGTCCTCGCACATGGCTTTGAAGCGAGAGTAGTCGGTAAGCGGCTCGCGGGGGAGATCCTCGGTGACATTCTGCTCTTCCTTGACCCCATAGACGCTGGAGGAGGAGGCGTAGATGAAACGCTGCACACCACTCTCCTTGGCGATATCCACAAGCGGCATGAAGGCATCGTAATTGATCGAGCGGCCCAGAGCGGGATCGAGCTCGAAGCTGGGGTCGTTGGAAATGCAGGCGAGGTGAATAACGGCATCGCAACCGGCCAGTGACTGACGCAAGAGCGTATCATCGCGCATGTCGCCTTGAAGGATTTCCAAGCGCGAGCGGTCAGCGGCGGGAATGCCATCAAAAACCTGCGGACCATAGATCAGCAGATCGAGGACGCGAACGGTGTAGCCTGCCTCCAGCAAAAGAGGAACGAGCACGGAGCCGACATAGCCTGCTCCGCCTGTGACGAGGATTGTTTTGAGGTTGTTCATGAAGTGTGTCCGAGGTGTTTGAACCAGTCTGCTGTGGCTTCGGCGATGGTGGATTGATTCCAAAGCGGGGCATCGCGCCAATCATCAATGACGGCCATCATGCGGGCAACGCCTTCTTCCAAAGGGATGGAGGGAGTCCAGCCAATGCGGGAGGTGATTTTCTGCGTGTTGGCAAAGGTGCAGTCCGGCTCGCCGGGGCGGCGGGGAATGAATTCCTTGTCTCCACCGAGAAGGTCGACCAGACGATTCACGGCATAGCTGTGACCGGAGCCGACATTAAAAATTTCGCCTTGGGCGTTGGATTTCGCTGAAGCAAGAAATGCCGAGGCGACATCGGAGACGAAGGTGAAGTCACGCGTTTGCGAGCCATCGCCCACAACGGTGAAAGGCACCCCGGCGAGTTTTTGCCGGAGAAAAACCCCGAAGACTGCTCCATAGGCTCCAGTGGTGCGGCTACGCGGGCCGTAGACATTGAAGAGGCGCAGCGAGAGTGCCGGGAGTTGATAAACCCTCTGCCAGTGCATGACCATTTCCTCGCCCATGAGCTTCGTGAGGGCGTAGGGATGTTCCGGCTTGCAGGGAGCAGTCTCCGGCGTGGGGTAGACATCGGGAATGCCGTAACAAGTCGAGCTGGCGGCGTAGAGGAAACGCTTTACACCCAGTTCGCGGGCAAGCTGCAGTGCGCGGAATGTGCCTTCCACATTGACTTGAAAGTAATCCTCGGGATCGACGATGGATGGCACGAGATCGGCCCGCCCAGCCAAATGGAAAAACCAGTCGCATTCGGCAAATGGCAGGTCTGCTTTCGATGCCGAGCAGATGTTTTTTTCTAGAAAACGAAAGCCAGCCTGACTGCGCGCCGCATCGAGGTTTTTCAAGCGGCCGGTGCTGAGATCATCGATACCCAAAACCTCGTGCCCGTCGGTGAGAAGGGCGTCCACAAGGTGACTGCCTATAAAACCTGAAGCTCCGGTAACAAGACAACGCATAGGGTATTAAAAATTGAGAAGGGACATGGCGGATTTGAGGAGGGCGGCTTTGGAGATCGGACGCTCGTTGCCCACGATATTCACGGCCTGTGCGCCGGCGAGCTGGCCGATGAAAGTCGCCGCATCGAGCGGCAAGCGACTCACGGCAGCAAGACCGGCCACCGAGAAAAAGGCATCTCCAGCTCCCACTGTATCTGTGACATCGGTGACCAAGGGTGGGATTTCAGATGGCTCATAGCCTTCAGCCAGACCGAGAGTCATAATGCTGCCGCGCGTCAACCATGCATACTTGGAACCAAAACGCTGAGCAATGGAGGAAAGCTCTGCGTGAGGATCAAAATCCCGCAAGCCGCATGAGAGCATGATTTCCTGGTTGTCGAGCGAGAAGGCGTCAGCGCGCTGGTATTGGCGCGTGATGATGTTAAAGCCGTGGTTGTTACTGTTCGTCTGGCAATTCAAAACCAAAAAGGGAGCTTCTTCCTGAACGAGTTCGCGCAGTTTTTTTTGCATCAGACCGTGGCCGAAATCGGCAAGGAGCACGACATCGCATTGCTTCATCTCATGCCGCACAACCTCGAAGAGCCTGTCCTGAACGGCCTGCGGAGGCGCCTCGTCGTTGAGGTAGTTTATTGAAAAGAGTTTTGAGAGCTCGTTGCCAGCCAGAAGCGGCTCGACATAGCGCTTCTTCACGACAGTCGTAAAGGATTCCTCGCGCAGTGTGGCGTCTTCATCCGGGCGCAGTGCGCCGGCCACCAAGTCGGCCACCCACGGTTCCGTGCCAAGCAAACTCACGAATCGCACATTCGAGCAAAATTCCTTCACATGCCGCACGACGGCCAGAGCGCCGCCGAGGTAGGTATCCTGATGCAGAAACCGCCCTGAAATAATGCGATTCTTGGAGGTCAGGCCTTGGACTTTCAGGCAAGCGTATTGGTCAATAATGGTATCGCCGAGGACCAGAACGCGGAGGCTTTGAAAGCCATCGACCATCGTGCGGATTTCGGCAGCAGATGTGCGGGTGGCGAGCTTTTGGCAGCATGCACGAACTTTTTCTGGAATGTGACCAAAGTGTCGATTCAACAATCGGGTGGAACTGAAAACAACCGATCCAATGTAGCGAACCTCCCCGCCATGGGCACGGACTTCGGTGAGGTCATCGTGGATGTTTCCCGTCACATCGTTCGAAGCGTCTTCATATTCACTGCCCTTGCAGTAAATATGCGGCTGCACGAGGCGGATCGCCTCTACCGCAGCTGTGTAAGGAATTAAAACAACATAGTCCACGCACTCCAGCGCAGCCAGCGTGCGGGCGCGCAGAGCGTCGTTGAAGCAAGGGCGACCGGGACCTTTACTAACATGCTTCTCATCCGTAACGGTCACTACAAGAAGGTCGCCCAACGCGCGAGCCTCCTCGAGATGAACAATATGTCCGGGATGGATGAGGTCAAATGTCCCATGACATTGAACCACGCGCCGACCAGCAAGACGCTCCTGATCGAAAACTGCGGAAGCCTCGTCGAAAGCGAGAATTTTGCGGGGATTCATTAGACGGGTGTGGCGAGGATTTTGGTGACTTCGTGACAGACGACCATTTGAAGATCCTCCGCGATTTGCATATCATTAATCGGAAAATGGATCAGATTTTGAGCAAGTTGCAAAACCTTGCCTCCATCGTAACCGACGATCGCCCAGGTTTCCAACCCGAGATTCTTTGCTTCCTCCAAAGCGCGAAGGATATTTGGCGAGTTGCCACTACCGGACAAAGCAATGAGGATATCGCCTGGCGATGCCAGAACACGAATCTGTCCGGAGAACACATTTTCGTAACCTGTATCGTTGGCAAGGCACATGATCACCGAGGTATTGGCCGCCAGTGAGTGAGCGCGAACTCCTCCACGACCAGTTTTCCCTGCTCCGTAAATGAGATCATTGGCCCAGTGATTCGCATTTGCCGCACTGCCGCCGTTGCCGCACAGAAAGACGTTGGCCTTTCGCTCACGCGCGGCATTGAGAGAAGCAGCGAGCCTGTTACAAATACCCACTTCTGCCCGAGAAAAAGCACGCGCAAGTTGCTCGAGATAGTTGGCTGTAGGAAAAGTCATCATTTGTTTATTGCTGCTTTATCTTTTTGACTCAAGAACCCTAAATTCCTGTGGATTCCCCGGCTTTTAAGACCTCCTCGGCTTCGGCTTTGGCTCCGCGTTGGGTGAGGAGTTTGGCGCCGTGCTGGGCGATTTGGCGGCGGACTTCAGGTGGGGTGCCGTTCATGGCAAGGAGGTATTGATTCTTTGCCTCGCTCAAGCGGTTTTGGCCTATGTAGAGGTCCCCGAGTTCCATGCGGATGGCGTTGCTGGCGGGTGAGCGGTCGAGGATGCCTTTGAGCATAATCTCGGCAGCGACAGGGTTGCCTTCCGATATGCGCAAGAAGCGAGCGAGGTGGAATTCCGCTTCGTCCTGCGTTTGGTCTGGCACGATTTCAAGCAGGAGGACATCCTGCTTCAGCGCGTTCGTCAGGAAATTTTTAGGATACGGAATCGGGCGGGCCCAGTGTGGAATGATCTTTTGAAAGAGGGCGCGCTGTGCGAATGAATTCTCAAGGGATTTTCCAGGGACAGGATTCGGGTAAATGATTTGAAAATAGGGGCCAATGAAGTTTTCCCATGTCATCAAGGCGACATGCGTGATCCCTCGCTGTTTGATCATGGCCAGTGCCTCTTCATCGGACTGGGCATTAAGAATATGTGCTGCGGCGTCAAGACCCTCGACATTTTCCCAATAGAGCGTGCCGATGGTTTGAAATCCACCGAAAGTGGAAAGCAGGCAGGAGCTATTCGGACTACTGAGAAGCGTAATCGGTTTGCCATTCGCATTTTGCAGGAGTGTTTTAGCCATATCGCGGTGAAGCAGTGCAAGAAGTTGCCCTGAGCCGACCTGCATGTTTTGCTTGCTGTTGTATTGCTGCCAAAATGGCATGAGCATCCCTCTCACAGTATCCACGGAAAAAAGATAAGTCATGCAGGCCAATGCAATTCCTCCTGCGATTCTCCACTGAGGAAGGGGGGGGAGCAACTTGGCGAGTTGCGGAATCACCAATCCGGCCAAGGCGATATAAATGGGACCATTGAGCATGCCCCAGCGCACCTGCAAAAACTGCATGATCGTCACAATGATGATCGGGCAGATCAAAAGCAGAAAAGCGCCTTTTGCAGCCGAACATACGCGCCGCATAAAAATCAAAACAATAGCAGCCACAACAAATAAAGGGAAATATCCAAAGGCTATTTTCCAAGTAATCGCCCCCATTTGGATGCGCGTCATCAAGGGCAGTGCCTCTGCGATATTTTTCATCAATCCGATAAGAAATTCATGTCGAATTGCATAAACATCCGGACCTCCGATGAAGATTGCTGTCGGAAGAATGCTGATTGCCAGCAGGGGTAAAATGAAATGAGACCACGGAAGGGG
The DNA here is from genome assembly GCA_044353785.1 of Terrimicrobiaceae bacterium. Lineage (GTDB taxonomy): Bacteria > Verrucomicrobiota > Verrucomicrobiia > Chthoniobacterales > Terrimicrobiaceae > UBA967. The sequence continues at coordinate 26,021 of JBILBH010000025.1, read as the reverse complement.
GGTGACGCCGTTCTGGTTGGCGCGGATCCACTTCGTCATTTCATAGATAACCCAACCGCCACCGAGCCAAGCAAGGGCGTAAAAAGGATGGTTCACCTCGAGGCGCATGGCCATGTGGTTTGGAAAATATTCCAAGAGGTAAAAAAACATGCTGCCACCAGCTGTTACAAGGGCCCAGAGTTTCCAAAGTTCGGGGTAGTAATCACTGCCTTCAGCTGCGGCTTTTTTTGCAAAAAGCCAAACAGAGAGCATGGCTCCGATTCCTATTCCCAAAGCAATCACCGCAGCTGAGAAACCACTGATCCACAATGCCGCAGCCGCAGAAATGCCCGAAAAAATCATTCCGTGCTTCGCTTGTTTGAGCGAGCGGGGAGGAAGAAATGCATCACCGTCTGGTTTTTGAACCCAGCCCGCGCCGGCCCAAGCGATGCCGAAAATGATGCCCAAGAGGGCGAAGGCGGTGATTCCGTGGTGGTCGGGGTAGGCGGGTAGGAAGCCTTCGTAGAACGAGGCGGTGGTGATCATGCCAATGGCCAGCACGGATCCGCAAAGCGGGCCGAAACGGCGGGCGGAGAGGGTTGCAAAGAGGGCGAGGGCGACGATGAGGAGAAGTGGGTTTGCCCAGATCGACATGCGAAAAATGCTGTTCCGAAGCGTGTCGCCGGAGAAGTGGCTGTGGAACTCGCCAAGCGCGCGCAGATACCAGGCGAATGCGGAGTTCCAGTGGATCTCGCGTCCCTCGGGGGCGTTGTCCATGTCCGTAAAGCGCGAGCGCCATTCCCCATTTTCTCCGAGTTTTTCCGCATGGCGGTTCCAGACATAGCCGTCGAAGGCAATCTCGAGAAGCGGCACGGGGAGGACTTCGGTGGGCTTGGCAGTCGGGCCGTCGATTTCCCGGCAGAGACGCACGGTCACGCTGTCGATGAGGAATGCGTGAAACAAAACATATCCCATGCAGACGAGCAGGATGGCGTAGAAACCGCTCCAGGAGAGAATTCGCGTGAGGGCTGTCGTTGCAGGGACGGGGGATGCAGGAGTCGAGCCGGTATCAGTTTCCGCCGCGATGCGTGATTTAGCACTCTGTTTTTTGGAAGATTTTTTTGAGGAGTCCAAGGTGCGACACTTTAAAAAGCGGGAGGCAAAAAGAAAGCCTGAAAACCCGGCTTTGCAATCGGCGAGGGCGTTTGTCTAGACTACGCCCATGGTTGAAATTTCGATTTCGTATTTGGGGGATTTGCGCTGCGAGGCGCGGCATGAACCGTCTGGAACAGTGATCACCACGGATGCGCCGGTGGACAATGAGGGGCGCGGCGAATCGTTTTCGCCGACCGATCTTGCGGCGACATCCCTTGGCACCTGCATGCTGACTATCATGGGCATCGCCGCTCGTCGGCAGGGGATTGATCTCGGAAAAACAACGGTGAAGGTGCTGAAGGAAATGACGCCACAACCGCCTCGGCGCATTGCGAAATTGACGGTTGTTTTTACGATTCCGCTCCCTGCGGAACATCCGCAACGCACGCTTTTGGAAAACGCGGCGCGCAGTTGCCCGGTGCACCTGAGTTTGCATCCGGAGGTGACGCAAGAGATGCGTTTCGATTGGGTGGGGTGATGAAGTTTTAAGTTTTAAGTTTTAAGTTCGTGCTGCCGCGCGGGCTTGCTTTCAATTTCAAACTTTTCTCGTTTTTAGACGAATGCCGGATTCGTGGAGTTCGATGAGGCGTTGGCGATAGAGGTTGCCGAGGGCTTGTTTGAAGGCTTTTTTGCTTGTTTGAAAGGCGTCGCGGATTTCTTGGGGGGAGCTGGAATCGCTGTATGGGAGTCGGCCTTGGTTTGAGCGGAGTGCGGCCAAGATGCGGTCGGCGAGGGGGGCGACGCGTTGATAGCCTTGAGGGTCGAGTCCGAGGTCGAGCTTGCCGTCGGGACGAATGGCGCGCACGAAGCCTTCGCAGCGCTGGCCGATTTCGAGAGGCGCCGAAAGCTCGCTGCGGTAGAGGAGCCCGAGGCGGGAGTTGTTGATGATGGCGTTGTAGCCGAGGGGCGTTTCGCTGGCGATGAGGAGGGAGACTTCGTAGCCGGTTTTGTAGGGTGGCGGCGTATGGTCGATGTGCCCTTGCAGACGCGTGGTGGCGATGATGCGTTCCGTCTGGTGGTCGATGAAAATATACACGACCACTGTGTCGCCGACTTGCACGCGGCGTTCCTGCTCCGCATTCGGGAGGAGTAGATCTTTTCGCAGTCCCCAGTCGAGGAAGGCACCCATGCGTGGGTGGACCTCCGTGACCTTCAAAGCCGCGAAGTCGCCGACCGTGGCCAGCGGCTTGAGCGTGGTTGCGACGAGACGGTCCTCGGAGTCGCGGTAAATGAAAACCTCGAGCACATCGCCGGGGCGGGCGCCTTTTGGAATGGCATCCCCCGGTAGAAGAATTTCACCGAGCTCCCCGCCATCCAGAAATAGCCCGGGGCTTGAGTCTTTGAGAACAGTGAGGCGGTTGAGTTTTCCGAGTAGAGACATGGGGTGGAAGTTGTAAGAATTAAGTTTTCAGCAAACAATGGGCGCTGCGCGGTTGGACGGAAACTAACCACGGACACGGAGAGCACGGAGTAGAAAATGAGGAATTGGAGTTTGTCGAAAGACGCTGAAAGCCGTGGAGATTTTTTGTTTCTGTTTGAAATGTTCCTCCATGCTCTCTGTGTCCTCTGTTGTTAAATAAAATGCTTTGGGGTAACATCATAAAACTTGTTAGTTAGGAGCAGAGAATGGGTGCCCTGCGGTTGGGGGTGGAACACACATTCATGCAAGATAAACTGCGGAAATCTGCGAAATCTGGCGAAAACAAACCATTTATTTGAATCAGTATAGATTGTGTTAGCTCCGAGTTGCTGTGGGCCTATTTGCCGCCATACCAGAATCCTCGACGCCAGTTGTGCGCGCGGTGCAGTGCGGCGATCGAGTCGGTATCCGCCGGCTCGCCCCAGCCTCCGCCGATGGCCGAAGCGCCAAAGCCGATTTCCGAGCAGTGGAACCCGTGTTTGCCAAACTGACGATGTCTCATGGTGGAGTTGTTTTTATCGCAGAGAGGCACCTTTACCAGTGCAGACTGCGCAATCGTCTGCAGGCGGTGTGGAAGGCAGCGCCAATCAAACCAACTACTTGGCGGCGCCGAGGCGCTCGCGGTTGTAGCGGTTTTGGGTGATATCGTCGGTCCAGGAGCGGTTTTTCAAATACCAGTCCACGGTTTTGGCGAGACCGGTTTCGAAGGATTCGCGGGGTGCCCACGCGAGTTCGGATTGGAGTTTTGAGCAGTCGATCGCGTAGCGGCGGTCGTGGCCGGGGCGGTCGGCGACATAAGTAATCTGGGTGCTGTAAGAGACTCCGTCGTGGCGCGGGGATTTCGCATCGAGGAGGGAGCAGAGGGTTTTCACGACATCAAGATTAGCGCGTTCATTGAGGCCGCCGACATTATAGGTCTCGCCCGTGCGGCCGCGCTGCAGGACGAGCCAGATGGCGGCGGCGTGGTCTTCGACATAGAGCCAGTCGCGGATCTGCTGTCCATCGCCATAGACCGGGAGTGGCTTGCCGTCGAGGGCATTCAGTATCATGAGAGGTATGAGCTTCTCGGGAAAATGGTAGGGGCCGTAATTGTTCGAGCAGTTCGTCGTGAGGGTGGGGAGGCCGTAGGTGTGTTGGAAGGCCCGAACGAGGTGGTCGCTGGCGGCTTTGGAGGCGGCGTAGGGGCTGTTTGGCGCGAAGGGTGTCGTCTCGGAGAAAGCCGGGTCGTGCGGAGCAAGCGTGCCGTAAACCTCATCGGTCGAGACATGCAGAAAGCGGAATTTTTCGCGGCGACCCTCGGGCAAGCCGCTCCAGTGGCGGCGGGCGGCATTGAGCAGGCGGAGTGTGCCGGTGACATTGGTCTGGATGAATGGCTCGGGGGAGTCGATCGAGCGGTCCACATGCGACTCGGCGGCAAAATTCACGATGGCTTGGATGTCGTGCTCCTCCAGCAAACGGGCGACGAGCGCTTCATCGCCGATATCGCCTTTTTGAAAAACATAGCGCGGGTCGGCGGCGAGATCAGCCAAGTTGGCGGGGTTGCCGGCGTAGGTGAGGAGGTCGAGATTGACGAGTTTGCGGAGCGGCGAGGCGGCCTCGGTGAGACGCTGGCGGATGAAGTTGCTGCCGATAAATCCGCAGCCTCCTGTGACAAGGATGTTCATGGGTTGGCGGGGCGGGCGGTTACTCTGCTTCCTCGCCCTCGGTGAGGACTTCGTCGAGGCAGGCTTCGAACTCGTCGAGGCCGGTGCTGGGAATAATGACCGAGTTCCTGCGCCCGTGGGCTTCCTCGGTGATCTTGAGGAAGCGGCCGCGGTCATTTTCGCGAAGCTCGATGATGATGTGCTTGCGTTCGACTTGGAGTTCGCGCAGGGCGATGGATTGTTCCATATGGAAAAACTGGCAGGCTATCGGACGGGGGCTGGTGGCATCAACCGAAAATCCTTGCCGCTCGAATTAATGTTTCGCTCCCAGCAAAAAATCGGGGTTGAGCTTTTTGAGGGCAGGGAGGGTGAAGAGTCCGTCTTTGCGAATGAGTTTGCCGTCGAACCACACCTCGCCGCCGCCGTAGTCGGGGCGTTGGATGCAGACCATGTCCCAGTGAATGCGGCTGGTATTGCCATTTCCCGCCGTTTTGTAGGCTTGGCCGGGAGTGAAGTGGAAAGAGCCGGAAATTTTTTCGTCGAAGAGGATGTCGCGCATCGGGTGGAGGATGTGCGGATTGAATCCCAGCGCGAACTCGCCAATGTAGCGGGCGCCGGCGTCGCTATCGAGGATGCGGTTGAGCGCGGCGGTGTTGTTCGCCGTGGCGTTTTCCACGCGGCCTTCGGAGAACTCCAGGCGCACATTGTCGAAGGCGTGGCCCTGATAAATGCTCGGGACATTGAAGGTCACATGGCCTTCGACGCTCTTCTTTACGGGGCAGGAAAACACCTCGCCGTCGGGGATATTGCGATCGCCGCCGCAAGTCACGGAGCCGATGTTTTTGATCGAAAAGCGGAGGTCGGTGCCGGGGCCTTTGAGGTGGACTTTGTCGGTGCGGTCCATGAGGTCCTTGAGTGCCGCCATGCCGGGAGCCATGCGGCCGTAGTCGAGTGTGCAGACCTTGAAATAAAAATCCTCGAACGCCGGCGTGCTCATCTGCGCCTGCTGAGCCATGGCGGCTGTCGGCCAGCGGAGCACGACCCACTTTGTTTTGTTGATGCGCCAGTCCATGACTGGGCGCATCGCTCCCGAAATGAGGCGCATTTTTTCATCAGGCACATCGGACATTTCAGTGATGTTGTGGCTTCCGCGCACGGCGATGTAGGCCTGCATTTTTTTCATGCGGGCGAGTTCTACCGAGCGGGTCACATCGAGCTGAGCGGTATCCGCGCCGAGAGCCATCTCGCGGCTGATGCGTGCGTGGTGGTTTTGAACGAACGGCACGGCTCCACAGGCGCGGGTGGCGCGGATGAGTGCGATGGCGATCTCCTCCGGGGCGTCGAAGATGTCGATGAGAACATGTTCGCCGGGTTGGATTTTGGTGGAATGCCGCGTCAAGACATCGGCCAGTTGGTCACAGCGTGGATCGTGCATAGGAAAAAATCAGCGGGGGAATCGCGAGGACAGCTCACCCAGGCGTTGCGCGGCGTAGGCTGAGAGGGCGGGACGGAAGAGGGGAAAGAGAAACTTCGCCAGGTTGAAAAGCACGCCAAAAAAGCTCTGCCATCCGTTTCGGGCGGTTTCAGTCTTCGACTCTTTTTTGTCGGGAATGATTTTCGGGGCCTTGCGTGTCTTTGGGCCGGCAAGGATGTATCCGATTGCGGCGGCGCTGCCTAACCAGGCGAGCGGACGGGCCGTCACGGAGCGCCGGATTTTTGAGACGAGGTTGAGTTCCTCGGCGATGGATGCCGTGTCGCGGGCTATGGCCTTGCGGCTGCGGCGGAGTTCTTCGAGGATTTCCTGTTTGCTGGTCATGGCGCGGAACTTCTGCGGAGGGATTCCAAATCGCGAGCCACCTCGCGGCGTGTTTCCTCAAAAATTGGCGTGCGGCTGTGGACCTTCACATGGCGGGCGCAGAGGTAGGCCAGCAGGGCGTGCAGGACAGTGAATCCTCCCAGAATCCAAAGCCAGGAAACGCCCAGCACAAATGCTGCAAAGAATGCCACGGCAAAGATGAGGAGGATGTAACCGAAGGCGGCAAAAAACAACGCCGCCAAGAGCATAACGAGCAGCCTGAGACCTAACGCGGCAGCTTCTCTCGACTCTTCGCCAGCAAGTGCCCCCATGGCCTGCACATAGCGGCCAAGTGAGCCCACGAGGCTCAGAAGCTCTGCCATGAATCCTCGCGGAGCCCCAACCGTGGCTTTGGTGTTCAAAGTATCCTAGCGGCGTAGCAGCACGCCAAGCACGAAGCCCACACCTGCGGCGATGGCCACGGCCTGAAGCGGATTCTCGCGGATGTAATGCTCGGCCTCGGTCTGGTAGTCATGGGCGCGGTCGTAGGCGTCCGAGTAGAGCGAGTTGGCGCGGTCGCGGACATTATCATAGCTCGCGCTGGCGGCTTCGCCGAGGTCTTTTGCGGCAGCGCCGAGATGTTCGCGGCCGGTTTCGTAGGCGGCTTTCGCCTGCTTTTTCGCAGTGTCACCCACGGCGCGACCGGCTTCGGTTGCTGCGTCGATGGCTTTTTTTGCGTGTTCGCTGCTGCTTTCGAGTTTTTTGCTCACGATGTTGTTATCAAGTGTTTCGGACATGGTAATGGACTCCTTCAACCTCATCCTGCCATGGAATTGCCCCTTGGCAAGTGCCTATCCGGTGTTGATCATGGGGGTCTATGACCCATGTGACAGCCTTTGCACCCGGCCGCGTTGAGATTCTCGGAAACCATACAGATTACAATGGCGGCGTTGTCCTTTCAGCCGCACTTCAACTTGGTATCACGGCTAAAGGTAGCCGGCTTGAGAATGGCGAAATCCGCCTCTCCAGCTCGGGCGTTCGCCATGAGGGAAAAATCCAGCGCGCTGCGGGCCTCAAAAAAACCGGCGAGTGGATCGACTATCCACTGGGCGTTGCTGAGATGCTCGCCCGCGCAGGAGCCGAAGCCGGTGGATTCGAGGTATCCTACGAATCCACGCTTCCCGCCGGCGCCGGCCTGTCGAGTTCCGCCGCCTTGGAAGTGGCGACGGCGGTTCTTCTCACGCGGCTCTACCCTTTTGAAATTTCTCGCATGGATCTGGCGAAGCTCTGCCGCCGCGCGGAAAATGAATTTGTCGGCGTGAATTGCGGCCTCCTCGATCAGGCATCGTCCGTTTTTGGAAAAAACGATCATCTGGTGTATCTCGATTGCCGCAGTGAATCGGTTGATTCCGTGCCTTTTCCATCGCATCTCGGACTACTCATCATCAACTCTGGTGTGAAACACGCGCTCACCGGCGGCGAATACAACGAACGGCGTGAGCAGTGCTTCGAAGCGGCTCGATGCATGGGCGTGCCTGCTTTGCGAGACGCCACCAGCACTCAACTCGAAGTGGCCGAGATGCCTGAATTGGCCAAACGCCGCGCCCGTCATGTGGTGGGCGAAAATGAACGCGTTCTTCTTGCGATCGATGCCCTGCGCTCAGCGCGTGCGGAGGCGCTGGGTCCCCTCATGTCGGCATCGCACCGGAGTTCGATCGAGAATTTTGAAAACAGCACGCCGGAACTCGATTTGCTCGTGAGTTTAGCCACTGCCCAGCCGGGCTGTCTCGGCGCGCGCTTGACCGGAGGAGGATTTGGCGGCGCCATCGTCGCGCTGGTCGAGATCGGCGCTGCTGAGTCTGTGCGGGTCGCGGTGGAGACCTCCTACGCCGCCCAAACGAAGCACAAGGCGAGTGGCATTCTCTGCCGTGCAGGGGATGGTGCCCTTCCTGGCCAGAATTGAGGAAACGACCATGAGCGATCCAGGACGCAAAACCATCACCCAACTCCGCAGCGAGTGCCGTGGTATTTCTCTCTCTGCACGCCTGCGCGGGCAGGTTGATGAGCTCATCAAAAAGGAATCTTCAAACGGGAAGCCCTATTGGGAAATGAAGGTGCGCGATGCGGGCGATGTCCTCACTCTTCGGGCCTGGTCGGACACGGATGCATTCTCAGCCTGTCAGAATCTTGCGCGTGGTGAGTGCGTGGAGGTCGAAGGCGAATTTGCAGTGAATGGCGGCTTCGGCCTCGATGCCCGCCGCTGGTGGTTGAGGGCGCTGAATCCGCAGGAGACGGCGGAACTTTTCGGCGGCGGCGAGGAGGAGACGGCTGCGTTGGAAAAGGACTTTGCCGATGTGCGGGAGCTTGTGCAAACCATGGGGGATCCGCGTCTGCGCTGTCTGTGTGAGTTGTTTCTCCAGGAATTCGGGCCCCGCTTCCAACGCGCCTCCGCTGCGCGGCACAACCACCACGCCCACCGTGGAGGTCTCCTTCGCCACACCGGTCAGATGATGCGCTCCGCCTCGGCCGTCTGCAGTGCGTATCCAGTTCTCAATCGCGACCTGCTCCTCGCCGGTGCGCTTTTTCACGACTGCGGGAAACTTTGGGAAATGTGTCCGCCCGAGGCTGGGTTTGAAATTCCACGCGAGCTGCGTGGTGAGCTTCTCGGGCATATCAGTATCGGCATCGAAGCCGTCAATGCCCTTTGGCGCAAGTTGCCGCTCGAGACCTGGCGAGGCATCGAGCCGGCCTCGGAAGATGTGCGCCTGCATCTCCTGCACCTTATCGCCTCGCATCACGGGGAACTCCAATACGGATCGCCCGTCGAGCCCAAGACGCCCGAAGCCATCGCCCTCAATATGGTCGACAACCTCGATGCCAAGTTGGAAATGCTCGCGATGGCCTACACCCGCCAGCCCGAAATCGCCCCCGGCATCCACGAACGCGTCAAAGCCCTCAACACCTCCCCGGTCAAACCACTTCCCCCATTCAGCCAATCTGAAAAATCACAGACTCTGTAGCGGTCGCGCATAGCAGGGCCATCCTCCGGCATGGCCCAAATTTCGAATACCAAAAGCGTCTTTCTAAAGAGCAAATTCCGCATCAAGGGAATTCGCGTTAGCCCCTCTTTCGGCGCTGCTCGAGACTGAAAAATGGGCCATGCCAGAGGATGCCCCTCCCGCAGGAACGATGCGAGCTGCCGCGCGTGCTGGAGTAGCGGCTTCGGCCGCGATTCCCAATCGAAGGAGATTGCTTGCTCCTTTGCATTTTTCGCCGTGCGGTTGGCGGCATATCCGCTATGACTTGCCGCCATTATGAACTACGCGGGCACGGTTTTCCTCGGCAGCGGATTTGCGGCCAAGTATCCCGAGGGGGGCGGCAACTTTTCCGTTCCCCTCCAATGGGCGCTGGGATTGAAGCGCCTGGGCGTTGATTATTTTTGGCTGGAACTCATGCCTGCTTCGGGAGACGCCGCGCTCGATGCCCGCTGTATTCGGATTTTCGAGGAGCGAATGCGCCACTATGGGTTGAAGTATGTTTTGCTCTACCAGCGTGAGGCGGCCGAATTGCAGGACCTAGCGGGCTTTGATTTCCACGGAATGACGGAGCGGGACTTCCGCGAACGCCTTGGCGGGCCCACAACCTTGCTGAACTTGAGCTACTCGATCCGCCCGCCGCTGGTGCAGCTCTTCGAGCGTCGCGTTTACATCAATATCGACCCGACTGAGATCTGTCATTGGATGGATAAACTCGAGCTCGGACAGTCCTTTCACACCGAGTTTTGGTCGATTGGGCTGAACATGCATTCTCCCGAGTGCCGCCTGCCCAAGCCGCCTCCCGGAGTGGAATGGAAAACCTTCCACCCCATCGTGGACACCGAGCTTTTACAGCCCGCCCCGCGTCCCGCGCGAAACCGCTTCACCACTGTTGGCCAGTGGTATTGGGAGGGTTGGCTGGAGATTGATGGCGTGTATCGTGATTACTCGAAGCGCGCGCAGTTCGAGCCTTATCTCGATGTGCCGGCGGAGGTGCCGGAAATTGAGTGGGAGTTGGCCATGCACATGAACCCTGACGACGCCGAGGCCGAGCGCTTGCGCGCCCACGGTTGGCGTCATGTTTACCCTCGCGATGTCGTGTGCTCACCGGAGCATTATTTCAACTACCTGCGCGGCTCGCTCGCGGAGTTCACGCCGGTGAAGGTGGATGATGTGACGCGCACAGGGTGGATCAGCGACCGGGCGGCGGCGTTTCTCGCGCTCGGGCGTCCGGTCATCACGGAATCCACAGCCGCCGAGAAATACCTGCCCGCCGAGAGTGGTTTCTTGTGGATGCACGACAAGGCCTCCGCGGTGGATTGCGCCCGCCGTGTGCTTCAAGACTGGGAGCGCCTCTCACGCGCCGCCCGCGAGTGTGCCGTCGATTGCTTCGACTCATTGAAAACCATCCGCCGCATCCTCGGGTAAAAGTTTCTCCTCTGCTGGAGCGGTGGATTGACTCGAGGCACCGGTGCGTGATGATGGGCACGATATGGGCAAGTTCAAAGCAGCCAGTTTTCATGCAAACGGTGTCTACAAGTCCTCGGAGGTTCTTGCAGCGGCCCTTCAGCTGAGAGAAACGCTCAAGACACCTGCCCGGATGGCCTTTGCGTTTGTGAGTGTCGATTACATGCCTCACATCGCCGAGTTCTGTGAAACGCTGCGAGTTGATGGTCACATCCAAGACATCATTGGCTGCACGACCGGCGGACGCATCCAGGGAGGGAGCGAGTTTGAGGGAGGTTACGGCTTTTCCATCATGGCCTGCCAGGGGGAATTCGGCGATCCGCTGGCGTTGGAGGGCTCCGACTATTCGTCTTCTATCGAGTCAAATGGCTGGATCACCCTCGCCAATCCCCATGCTTTTCCGATCGAGGATTGGATCGACTCCTGCAATCGCGAGGCCTCGGGACTGAGCGTCGTGGGAGGACTCCCCAGCGGGGGGAATTCAAATGAGATCGCTGTATTCATCAATGGAAAGCCGGTGGATGCCGCCGCCGTTCCTGTAATTGGCCGCACGGCCCTCGTTTCAGCTCTGAGTCAAGGCTGCCGCCCGATCGGCGAGCCTTTCACAGTGACCCGCGCCGATCACAATGTGATCTACGCCCTCGGCGGCCAGCCGGCCTATCTCGCTCTGGAACGAGCCTTCGAAACACTCAGCGAAGACGAGAAATCGAACGCCAGAGGCAATCTCTTCGCCGGTCTCGCAGGCTCCGAATACATCCACGAATTCCACTCCGGCGACTTCCTAGTGAAAAACATCATCGGAGCGGATCCCGACTCCGGTGCGGTCGTGATAGCGGGCATCCCCCGCATCGGGCAAACCCTCCAATATCAAATTCGCAACCCCAGCGCTGCTCTCCAGGATCTCGCTCGTGGCTACGAGCCGGTCCGCCTCGCAAAACGGCGCGCATATGGCGCTTTGCTCTTTTCTTGTATCGGCCGAGGAAAGAAATTTTTCGGAACGGCAAACCAGGATGCCTCCGAGCTTTCCGAGGCACTTGGCGGCAAGCCGATAGCCGGTTGTTTCTGCAACGGCGAAATCGCTCCTGTTCGAGGTTTGAATGCCATCCATGGCTACACAGCCGCTGCAGCGGTGTTGGTTGAAAAGAGTTCATGAGCTTGTAGAGTAAGCACCCCGTGACCAAATACCTCTCCGCAGTCGTCCTCGTTTTTATTCTCGCCGGAACCGCCTTTTACCAAGGCTGGCCGCCTTTTTCCCCGGTCGAGAAAAAAGAGGATTTTCCGACATCCAAAGCCCGCCGCGCCGACATCTCGCCCGAGTTGTCGCTCGCCGGCGAGGTCAAACCCTCGCTGCAGGTTGATGTGAAGCCCGAAATCGGAGGAAAAATCCGCCGCATCCATGTCACGCCCGGACAGAGTGTCAAAAAAGGCGACCTGCTGGTCACGATTGATGACACCGATCTGCTCAACGAGCGCGCCGCCGCCGAGACGGAGATCGAGGGCGCGCGGCTCACCATGGGGAAATCCAAGGGCAATTTCGACCGTGCCCGTCAACTCCACGAGCGCAGGCTTCTGAGCGAAGAGGAATTTGTCAACATGATGGCCGACTTCCGCATTGAGGAAAACGGCCTGGATAAAGCCCTCCGCCGCCGCCAGACGGTCGATGACCGCCTCTCGAAAACCCGCGTGCTTGCGCCTTTCGATGGAACCGTCCTCGAAATCCCCGTCAGCGAGGGTCAGGTTGTCGTGGGCGCCGCCAGCGTGAATTCCGGCACCAGTCTTATGACATTCGCTGACCTCTCCAGCCTGCTCATCATCTCCCAAGTCAATCAGCTCGACGCCCCCAAGCTAATTCCGGGCCAGCAACTTATCCTCAAGTCACCGGACTCCGGCGAGTCTGCCGCCTCCGCCAAACTTCATTTTATCGCCCCGCTGGCCAGCGTGAAAAACAACATCAAGGGATTCGAGGTTCGTGGCCTCATCGAGAGCAACGAGGCAGGCCTCAAGCCCGGCGTGTCGGTGAGCGTGCGCCTCACCCTGCCGAAGGCGGCCGGCGTCGTCGCCGTGCCGCTCACAGCCATCTTTGAAAACGATGGCCAGAAGGTCGCCTATGTGCTCGAGGACGGCAAACCTGTCCGCCGCGAAGTCACCGTGGGAGTGATCGATTTGAATGATGCCGAAATCCAGTCCGGCATTCGCGAAGGCGAGGAGGTGCTTCTCGTTGAGCCCCCTGAGCCTTCCAAAAACGCCTCAAAAAAATCCAAGTCGTGAGCCTCATACACCTCGAAGGTCTCAGCAAAGTCTATCGCGTCGGCGATCAGGAAATACGGGCACTCGATGAGGTCAACCTCCGCATCGAAGATGGCGAGTTCATCGCCATCATCGGCTCAAGCGGCAGTGGCAAATCGACGCTCATGCATCTCCTCGGCTGCCTCGATACCCCCACGACCGGCCGAATGGAAATCTGCGGCAACGATCTCGCCAAAGCCTCCAACGACGAACTCGCCCGCGTTCGCAACCGTGAAATCGGCTTTGTTTTCCAAGCCTTCAATCTCCTGCCGAAACTCGATGTCGTTTCCAACATCGCCCTGCCGCTCATCTATGCCGGAGTCCCCTCCCGCGAGCGCCTCGCCCGCGCCAAGAAGGTGGCGACGGATGTCGGTCTCGGCGAACGCCTGTCGAATCGTCCGCCACAGCTCAGCGGCGGACAGTGCCAGCGTGTCGCCATAGCCCGCGCCCTCGTTAACAATCCCCGCATCCTTTTTGGCGATGAACCCACCGGCAACCTCGACTCCACCACCGGGCGCATGATTTTAGAAATGTTCGACGCCCTCCATGCGGCCGGGAAGACCGTTGTGCTCGTCACGCACGACCCCGCCATCGCAGCCCGCTCACGCCGCGTCATCGAGATCCGCGACGGTCGTATAACTCGCGAATACAAGCCATGAATCCGCTCGTCGCGATATCCATCGGCCTCCGAGAAATCGCCGCCCACAAGTTCCGCACCGCCCTCTCCATGCTCGGCATCGTCCTTGGTGTCAGCAGCCTCATCGCCACCATGGCCCTCACGCGCGGCATCGAGGAGGGAACCCGTATTTTCATGAAGCAGATGGGTGGGCTCGAGTTCGTCTCCATCGTCAACAAAGAGCCCTCAAGCAGGCAATTCGAATTCGCGAATCTCTCCCCAGGGCGCACTCTGAGCGACGCCGAAGCCATCCGCCGCTCGGCCACATTCATTTCCCATGTCTCGCCCGAAATTTCGTTGACCACCGCCGTCGCGACCGATGGCGGAGGAAATCCCGACCGCCGCATGGTGCGCGGTGTCTATCCAGACCATTTTGTCATCGCCATGCACCAGATCGCCGCAGGGCGCTTCCTCACACCACTCGATCTCGAGCGCGGATCGCGCTGCGCGGTTGTCGGCGACACCGTGGCCGAGAACCTCTGGCCCGGCATTCCACCCAGGCTCATCGTCGGCAAAACCATCCTCATCGACAACCGGCCATTCGAAGTCGTTGGAGTTCTTCCACTTTATGAAATGGAAGAGCAGGCCCGCGCCCGCCGCGCCGGCAGAAGCCCCTCACGCCGCTGGGATCCCTTTCGGCAAAAAAACGAAACCGTTCTCGTCCCTTTTACCACCATGTTCCACGAACTCCGTTCCGGTGCCTTCCCGCTCGACTCTCTCGAAACCATGAAACTCGAATCCCTCACCGTGAGGGTGGGGGATTTGGATCACTTCCGACCCGCCCTCGATCAGGTGCGCCGCATCCTCGAAGTCACCCACCGCGGCGTGGACGACTTCGACCTCGAAACCCGCCAAGACTGGTTCGACCGCATGGAAAGCAGCGTCCGCGCCGCCCGCCTCAGTGGCGGCCTTATCTCCGCCATCAGCCTCGTCGTCGGCGGTATTGGTATCATGAATATCATGCTCGCCAGCATCTCCGAGCGAGTCCGAGAAATCGGCATCCGCCTTGCTGTCGGTGCCCGTCAGAGCGACATCTTCTGGCAAATCCTCATCGAAAGCATCCTCGTCTCCCTCCTCGGGGGACTCCTCGGCATCCTCGCCTCCCTCGGCCTCATCGAAGTCCTCAAAACCATCGCCCCAACCGAAAATGTCCCCGTCCTCACCCTCGACTCCATCCTCCTTGCCGTAGGCTTCGCCCTCGCCGCCGGCCTCCTCTCCGGTCTCTATCCTGCCGTCAAAGCCTCCACCATCGACCCCATCACTGCCCTCCGCTACGAGTAGCCCTGTAGTGGCGGTCTATGACCGTTTGCCTGTGTAGCAATCAATTTATGTGCAATAAATTGATGGTCATTTTTTTCCTGCCTCGCCCCCTTTTTTTGCGATGCAAAGTCCAACCGCAAAGTGACATTGGTATTACAGGGAAGATCGCCGTTGACGCCTTCTAATATCCATGCGATGCATTGATCCATGCAAAAAATTCAGATTTTATTTCCGAATCCACTCATGGGAAGGGTGCGAGCGGTGGCTGAAGAGGAGGATCGCCCCGTGAGCGAGATCATTCGCCGTGCGGTGGAGAGATTTCTTGAGATGCGGCCTGAAAAGCCAATCCAGCGTCCGCAGTTGCCAACTTTCCGAGGCGGAAAAATTTTAGTTCCTGCTGAAAACTTGAAGGAAGTGATTTACGACCATGAGTCTTTGTAGCCTTGATACGAATATCTTACTCTATGCGGCCAATGAGGATGCGTCCGAGCATCTCATCTGCAAGGCGTTTCTGCAAAAAATCATCGAAAAATCTGAGGACTGGATCATTGCGGACCAGGTGTATCTTGAGCTCTATCGCGCGCTTCGTAGTCCGAGAGTGATGTCGTATCCCCTTTCGGCTGCGCAAGCGGCAAGCCATGTCTCTTTGCTTCGAGATGGAATGGGGATCATGCATTGTGGCTACAGTTCGGAATGCTGGGTCCGTCTCATCAGGAATTTGCAAGCCGAGGATTTCCCCTATCGGCGGACGCATGATGCCGTTCTCGCCGCGACGCTGTTGAGCCATGGCGTGAAAACATTCTACACGCGCAATACCAAGGATTTTGTATCCGCTGGTTTCCAGCAAGTGAACAACCCAGTCGATCATCCATAAGCCATGAATCCATCACGGAGCGATACTGGACCCTCCAGTGTTCTCTCAAGTGGAGCAAGCTCCAATCTTGCTTTTCTATTTTTGAATCAGGCATTAAACTTTCAAGCTTCCTCTCATGCGATTTCTTCTAACCCACCCTAATTTCCCTTCCCAGCTCCGCTCTGTGGCGCAGGTGCTGGCGGCAAATCCACAGAATGAGGTTGTTTTTTTGACGAATACGGAGAATGGCGATATCCCCGGTGTCAAGAAGCTCATTTACAAGCCGAAGCGCGAGCCGGCCCCGCAAACGCATCATTATCTGCGGGGGTATGAGCAGGCGATTCTGCATGGGCAGGCGGCTTACATGACTTGTATGGAGGCGAGGAGCAAGGGGTTCGTGCCGGATTTGATTTTTGGTCACGCGGGGTGGGGGCCGACTTTGTTTTTAAAGGATGCATTTCCCCGCACGCCGATGGGCCTGAATTTTGAATGGTTTTATCACGCGCACGGGACGGATTGCGATTTTGATCCAGCGGATCCGATTAATGCCGACGACGAGGCGCGGATTCGCACGAAGAATGCGACGCTGTTGGCGGATTTGGCGGCGTGTGATGGCGGAGTCTGCGCGACGCGTTTCCAGTATGAGCAATTTCCTATGCACTTGCGCTCGAATCTCATTATTGGGCACGAGGGCATTGATACGAATTTTTTCAAGCCTGATCCGGGTGGAAAATTGGTGCTGGCGAATGGCAAGCTCGACCTCTCGGGAGTAGATGAAATTGTGACCTATGCGACGCGTGGTATGGAGCCATATCGAGGATTTCCTCAATTCGTCGAGGCGGCTCACCTGCTGCTGAAAGCTCGGCCAAATGCGCATGTGGTGATCGCCGGTGATGACCGCGTGGCGTATGGCAAAAAGGCGCCGGATGGCAAAACATACAAGCAACTCTTGCTGGAAAAATTTCCGCTGGATCCATCGCGTGCCCATTTTGTGGGTTCATTGCCATACGGCGAATATGTGAAGCTCCTGCAGTGCACAAAGGCCCACATCTACCTCACGAGGCCATTTGTGCTTTCTTGGTCCATGCTCGAGGCGATGTCCTGCGGTGCGTTGGTGGTGGGTTCGAACACCGCACCGGTGCAGGAAGTGATCACGGATGGCATCAATGGTCTCATGGTCGACTTCTTCAGGCCTGACCAATTGGCGGCGACGCTCGATCGCGTGCTGGCGAAACCGCGCGAGTTCGACCTGATGCGGCAAAAAGCCCGTCAGACCGTTGTTGCCAAATACGACATGACCGCCTGCCTCCGCCAAAAACTGGCCTGGCTATCCGGCCTGATGAATGCGCGTAAGTAAAATTGACCACAGAGTGCACAGAGGACACGGAGGGAGAAAGGCTAAGTAATGGTCTGTTTTTTTGCATACTCCGTGCTCTCTGTGTCCTCTGTGGTTAATTTTTTTGAAGATTCAACTCAATGAAAGTCCTCGTCACCATTCCGCATTTTCACAATCCCAAGGGTGGGGGTGCTTATGGGTCCACAGGCGCGGAGAGTGGGCGGAGGGAGGAGGCGCTTTCGCGGAGTATTGCGGGGCTGCACCAGAGTCTCGGGCCGAGGCAGGCGTTTCTTTACTGTCTCCATGAACATGTGCCGGGGAGGGGAAATGGGCGGCTTCTCAAGGTCAACGAGCAAGCGGTGACTGCTTTGGACGTCGCAGTGTGCACCGTGGGCGACTCGCATGTGATCAATAGCCTCTCGGTGCCGCGCGGGATGTTTCACCACCAGCCAGTGAAGTCGGATCCGATGATGATTGGTTTTGCGTGTCAGCAGGTGCTTAAGGCGCACTTGGGGAGATACGATTTCTACGGCTACTTGGAGGATGATTTGCTCATTCAGGATTCGTTTTTTCTGCGGAAGCTGAGGTGGTTCACCCACACCTTTGGAGATGAAGCCTTGCTGCTGCCTCACCGCTATGAACTCGCCGTGAATGAGCCTTTGCACAAGCTCTATATCGATGGGCCAGTGAAGCCGGATTTCACCGCTCGGTGGCAGGATGTGAACGACCGGCGCACGCTGGAGGCCGATTTTCTCGGGTCGCGCATCGGCTTCGAGCGCTGGTCGAATCCCCACTCGGGTTGTTTTTTTCTGAACGCGACTCAAATGCAGCGCTGGGCTGAGTCATCGGCATTCGGTGATGGGGACTGCAGCTTTGCTGGACCGTTGGAAAGCGCCGCCTCGCTGGGTATCATGAAAAATTTTTGCATCTACAAGCCTGCAGCCCCGAATGCCGGATTCTTCGAGCTTCAGCACCTCCACAACCGCTATCTTGGAGAGGCATTGAAGACCTCTTGATCACGGCATACTCTGAAACCCGACCCATCTTGAAAGACGACATGAATAAACCGGACGGAGCCACAATCGACGCGGCAGAGCTTGGCTCCTACAGGCTCTGGAGGGCTCTTCTTCGGGCGCGCTTGCTTGACGAGGCTAGTGCAGGATTCGCTCCCGAGCCTGAGGAGGTGGAGTCCGCCTGGCAGGGATTTTGCAAAAAATTCAATGTGGATCCTGCCACCTCGCTGCCCGTGCCACAGGATTATATCGGCTGTCCGCCGGAGCGCATAAAATCAGCCATCGAACGCGAGTGCCGGATTTCGCTTTGGAAAAAAAATCTCTTTGAGCCGCAAGCCTCGGAGCATTTCGAGCGCCGCAAGCCGGCATTGGACCGCATTGTGTACTCCCTGCTGCGTGTCAAAGAAGCAGGGCTGGCGCGGGAGTTGTGGTTCCGCATCAAAGAGGGTGAGGCGACCTTTGCCGATCTCGCGCCCACATATGCCAGTGGGAATGAGGTTTACACGGCCGGTATTGTCGGCCCCGTCGCCCTTGGAGCGATGCATCCCGTGCTCGCTGGTGTGCTGAAGCCAGCTCGCGTGGGTGAACTTTTGAAACCTTTCGCTGTCGCGGAGTGGTTTCTTGTGGCGAGGGTGGATCACCATTTGCCTTTGGAATTTGACGAATCAATGAAATCCCAAATGATCGAGGAGCTCTGCCACCAATGGCTGGAGGAACGCACCCATGGCCGACCAACCGCTTGATACGACTGCCGGCCAAGTAGCCGATCGGGTCGCCGCTGGAGAAGGCCCTCTTTCCAACGCTCCCCGCGAGTGGCTTGCGCGCCTGGCTGCCTCGGGCCGGCTTGCCCGAGCCACCATCGGGCAGGTGCTGATCACTCCCGCAAAATTGAGCGGTCATGTTTTTATTGTGCTCGAGGGGCGCGTTCGCGTGCTGGGCGTTCGGGTGGGAGACCCGCACCCGGAACTTCTCCAAACTCTCGGGCCGGGTGGTATCGCAGGTCTGGCCTCCTTTATTTCCGGTGCGGCTGTCGAAGCCGCTACAGCAGCGGTGGACTGCGTGTGCCTCATGGTCGAGACCGCGCGTTTCCGTGAACTTCTCAGCGAGGCGTCCGATCTTCAAAAGTGCTTTGAATCCACTGTCACACCCGCCGAGTTGTTCAATCTCCTTTCGATCGATTTTACGCGCTGCGCCCTTGATATTTCGAAGGTGCCGGATTTGGTACGCGCCGCTCTGCCTCAGGCTGTTCTGGAAGCTGGAAGGGCGGATGTCCGGGATGGCTTCACCTTTTGGATTGCGGAAGGGATTGGACGAGGAAAGCGGTGGACACCCGCTGACGGGCCACTTCGCCGCATGGGAATTCCCTCGGAGGTTCTCGAGCGCAGCGAGATTCCGGATGTTCCCAGGGAGGCTGGAATTCCCGCGCCACCTGCGTTGCCGCCTGCTGAGTCCCTGCTCGACCCGCTAATCGATTATCCCATTCTTACAACGCAGAATGGGCCGCTGGAGGAAGTGATCGCTTGCTTCGGTATGTTGGCGAAATTTTTTGAGAAGGAATTTCCCAAGGAAGCCGCGCGTCGTGTTTTGTCGAATGAGGTTCCTGCCGACCGCAAGCCTTCGCTGAACACGTGCGGCAATATTGCCAGTATGTCCGGCTTCGCCGCGCAGCTCGTAAAACTGCCGTCTACCAATCTGGGCCGAGTCGAGACTCCCGCATTGCTGATGCTCGACGGCACGGTCTCTGTGCTTTTTCAAACCGGCGCCAAAGGCGCCGTTGTTGTAGATCCCCGCACTGGTCTGCAGCGTGTTTCATTGGAAGAATTTCTGTTGCGTCTTCCTACGGAGGTTGAGGTGTTGTTGCTGCGGCCCCTTCCGAAGGAGGAGAAGGAGAAATTTGGTTTCAAATGGTTCTTGCCTGCCATTCGCAAGCACAAGCGGGTGCTGATCGAGGTTTTCATCGCTTCGTTCTTCATTCAGTTGCTCGGATTGGCGAATCCGTTGCTCACTCAGGTGATCATCGACAAGGTTCTGGTTCAAAATTCCATCGATACGCTGAATGTCCTCGGTGTGCTTTTTGTGTTGATCGCCATAGCCACGGTCGCACTCACAGCAGTCCGAACCTACTTGTTTGTGGATACCTCGAACCGAATCGACCTGGCTGTCGGATCTCGGATCATGGACCATCTCTACAAACTCACGCTCGGCTATTTTCAGCGCCGTCCAGTGGGCGAGGTGTCATCGCGTCTGCATGAGCTGGAGAATATTCGTCAATTCCTCACAGGCACGGCGCTCACCGTCGGCTTGGATGCCGTTTTTTCGGTGGTCTACATGGCGATCATGTTTTTCTACGATGTGAAGCTGGCGATTGTGGCTTTGCTGGTGGTTCCATTCATGACCGGGGTGACGCTTTTTGGTGCCCCGATTTTGCAGGCTCAAATCCGCCGCCGCTCCGAAGAGGGCGCCAAATCCCAAGCCCACCTCATCGAAACTCTCACCGGCGTCCAAACGCTCAAAGCCGGCAACATCGAGCAACCCTCGCGCTGGGAGTGGCAAAAACGCTACGCCGGATTTGTCAGCGCAGGCTTCCATGCCGTTCTCACATCCACCGCGATGAACTCGGCGACCACTCTGCTGAGCCGCTTGGGTGACCTTGCAGTCCTCTGGTATGGAGCGGTGCTTGTCATCAAGGGCGAGTTGACGCTTGGCCAGCTCATCGCCTTCCGCATCATCGCAGGCTATGTCACCACGCCGCTCATGCGTCTCGCGCAGAGTTGGCAGAACTTCCAAGAGGTCGCCCTCTCGGTTGAACGACTCGGGGATGTCATCGACAGCCCGCCGGAGCAGAAGTCTGACGAGGCAAACCACATTCCCATGCCGGCCATTACTGGCAAAGTGGAATTCGACAGCATCACCTTCGCTTATATTCCGGGCCAGCAGCCGCAGCTGCGGAATGTTTCTTTCGAGATTCCGGCCGGTTCATTTGTGGGCGTTGTCGGTAAAAGCGGATCTGGAAAATCCACCGTCCTCAAACTCATCCCGCGCCTCTACAATCCCGACGCGGGCCGAATTCTGGTGGACGATTACGAGATCGCCAAGGTTGAGCTTTACTCCCTGCGACGCCAGATCGGAACAGTTCTCCAAGACAGTCTGCTTTTCAATTCCTCGGTTTTCTCAAACATCGCCATCGGCGACCCCGACGCCTCGCCGGATGATATCATGCGCGCAGCCCGGGTTGCCGGAGCGCACGATTTCATTATGAGCCTACCCCAAGGCTACAATACTCAGGTCGGCGAGCAGGGGCGCGCCCTCTCGGGCGGCCAGCGCCAGCGCATCGCCATCGCCCGCGTCGTGCTTCAGCGTCCGCGCTTGTTGATCCTCGACGAGGCCACCAGCGCGCTTGACTCCGTTTCGGAAAACCTCGTCTGCCGCAATCTGGCTCAGGAATTCCAAGGCAAGACCGTCTTTTTCGTCACCCACCGTGTGCGCTCGGTGCAGCATGCAGACATCATTCTCGTCTTTGATCGCGGCATTCTCATCGAGCGCGGCCGCCATGAGGATTTGATGAAACTCAAAGGCCACTACCACTCGCTCTACACCGGAGGTCGCACGGACGAATGAAAACGAAGCAAAACAAATTTCTGGAAAAAGCCGGGAAGCTCTTTGAGCGACTGATCAAGACTGTTCCTGCATTGCGCCATGTGCTGCGGCCCGACTCCGATACGATGGTTCTTCGGCAAACGCATTTCTGGTCGCGGTCGATTCTATGGACCATCATTGGCACATTCATCGCCGCCGTGCTCTGGGCCTGCCTCGCGCCGATCGATGAGGTCGTCCACGCAACCGGCAAACTTGAGCCGCGCGGTTCGGTGCGGGATGTGCAATCGCCCCTCGGTGGCGTCGTCGAGGAGTCGATGGTGCGTGAAGGTGACTCGGTGAAGGAGGGACAGACCCTTGTTCGCCTTGATTCCAAAGTCGCCGCCGCCGAGGTGAAGTCTCTTGAAGAGCGTCTGGCTTCGATGCAGATGGAGCGGAAGTTTTACGAGAGCCTCTTCAGCGAGTCCGTCGCCTCGGAGTCCGCGCCCGAGAGCGTCCCAAGAGAAATCGCCGACCTCGCCAAGAACCGCACGGGCCTTCAGGCCCAGAACAAACTCCTGCGCCGCCTGCGCGATGAGACCGGCAAACTCCACGCCGCTATCCTCGCATCCGATTTGGCCCGCTCCCAAGCCGGAGCGGCCGATCCCGTAGCCTCCCAACTCTCCGCGATGAAGGGTCTCGTCGAGGGCGAATTCGCCCGCGAACTCACGCTGGAGGCCGATCTCGACAACCTCAAGTATTTCGCCAACGAGCTGACCAGTCTCTCGGAGCAATACCTCCGCTCCCGCGAGCAACTCGAGGAGTTGCGCAAAATCGAGCAGAACAAAAAACTCGCGTTCGAAGCCTTCACCAAACTGAATCTGAATGGCAACCTCTCTCGCGTCGATTACCTCGCCCGCGAGTCCGAGTGGCTCAATGCCACTGCGCAGGTCAAAAATCTCGAGGCACAGACCCAAAACATCCCGACCGTTTTCAAAACGGAGACGAACAACCGCATCCAAGAAAATGGGAAGCGCATTGCGGAGATCGATGCCAACCTCACCAAGGTTCGGCTCGAAAATATGCAGCGCATCTCCCAAGCCGAAAGCCAACTTGCCGCCGCGCGCGAAACCCTGACCCGCCACGAAATCAAGTCTCTCTCCGATGGCGTCGTTTTTGAAATGGTCGCCACCAAGCCCGGCACAGTGGTCGCCGCCAAGGACCCCGTGCTGCGCATCGTTCCCAGCGGCGAGTTGATCGCCAAGGTGGATATCACAAACCGCGACATCGGATTCATTCGCGTTGGCCTGCCCTGCGAGGTGGAGGTCGATACCTTTCCCAAGCGCGAATTCGGTTACATCGTTGGCGAGGTTTACTATGTCGGCTCCGATGTCCTGCCCCCCAACGAGGTCAAAAAATTCTACAGCTTCCCCGCCAAAATCTCGCTCTCCAAGCAGTCCCTTGTCGTCCGCAACAAAGAAATTCTCCTCCAATCCGGCATGTCCGTAGGCGTGAACATCAAGGTCCGCAAGCGCCATGTCATCAATATATTCTTGGACAGCCTTCTCGGCCCGATTGACAAAATGAAGGAAGTCCGCTGAGAATCTTGGCAAATTTCCGTCAATTTCCTTTTGACTTCCCGAGCCTCATTTCACTATTAATTAATATATCCTAACTATGAAAAACACCTCCGTTCTCATCCCTCTGCTTGTGGGTTCGCTCATTGCCACAATTCAAGTTGTCTCCATTCCTCAAGCCCATGCCTTCGGGGGGGCTCCTGGCGGACCATTCAGCAACGGCAGCTATTTTCCCAATGAGGGAACTTTTTCTGCCGTCGTGCGTGGAGAGAATCTGAGTGGGACCGTGCAATTCAGCACCACTTCAGGATCAGGCGGAAATAGGACTGGATCAACCGGCGTTTCCACGATTTATTATGAAGGGGACACTTATCTCGGCAATTCGCAAGGATCTTACAACCCCCAAGCTTCAACCATGGAGGTCAATTTTCAGGCAGATGTCCAAGGTCAAGGTCAAAACTCTATCAGTGTGCAAACTCCTGTCACCACATTGGGAACGTCTACATCGAACGGCGTTGTCACTAATACCTCGACCACAACGTTCCAAACCACTGGACAAATCCTCTACTTCGATTCTCTCTATCTCAACGGCGTCGCCAACTGCAAAACATCCAACGCTTTTCCCAACCAGAAATTTAGTGGATCTGGCGAAGCCCAGTTCCAGCAACTAGTTTTTACTGGAAACACACCTTTCCTTGATGCTCTCAGCCTCCCGATATCCGTCTCAGGCGTTCGCCTTTCGAATACCTCCAGCGCATTTGTCACTGCGGATGTGCGACCTCCCTCGGTGAACGAATTTTCTACATTGGTTCCTTAAACTTTCCGAGCTCCTCATAATCATTCATGCACCGCGCCGCACGCGCCTTCACCCTTTTGGAGATGCTGGCGGCAGTAAGCATCGTCCTCATCCTTGTTGCGACGATTTATCCCGCCTTGGAAAAACTAACCCCAAGAGCTGAGATGGTTGTCTGCATGAATAACCTCCGCAACATCCGCTCGGTCTTCACAGGTTATGCCACTGAGGGATGGCCCCAGATACCAAAAGGATTCGCCTTGGGCTCCAACGAGGAGCAGCGCTGGTGGATCGAGAAGACGAAAAATGACCTCGGCCTCCCGGAGAAAACATGGCGGTGTCCCACGATCACGCGGCTTTTCAGATCATCCCCCGAAGCCGATCGCCCTATTATTCACTACCTTCCTACTCCTTTCTCCGCACAACCCGGAAAGGCCAACAAAAACCCACAGATGCCATGGTTCATCGAAATCGGCAATGCTCACGGCAACGGTAACCTCCTCATCCGCCAAAACGGCACAGTCGAACCCTCCCCCCAGTGAGGTCCCGCAGTTTAGAAACGCCCCCCCCTGTAGCGGCGGTCTATGACCGCCGAACGACGCCGCAGCACAAACCAGTCCGTTGTAGCGGCGGTCTGCGACCGCCGGAGGAAAACGAATTCCCTCCCATTGTCGCGGCGGTCTATGACCGCCGAATAGAAAACGAAACCGGCGCTCATAGAGACGCCGCTTCAGAGCAGTCGCTACAGAAGGCGCGTCTTCGGCGCTTGGATCGCGTCTTCGTGGAATCGCCGATTTATTTTGTGACCACTTGCACATTCCAGCGCCGACCGATCCTTGACTGCGAGCCGATGCATGATGCGTTTCGGACATTTTGTGTGAATTTGCCGCAGCACGGTGCATGGGCAGGGCGATATGTGCTCATGCCGGATCACCTGCACCTGTTTGTGAGTGTCGTTGAAATCTCATTGTCCAACTGGGTCAAATCGCTGAAGAATGCACTCTCGAAGACGCTTCGCCCCGCTGGCCAAGAGGGACCGCACTGGCAGAAGGGTTTCTTTGACCATTTGCTCCGCAGCGGCGAATCCTATTCGCAAAAGTGGGACTATGTGCGCGAGAACCCCGTGCGCGCCGGCTTGGTCGAAAGCGCGGAAGATTGGCCATTCGCAGGCGAAATTCACGATTTGGAGTATCGCAAATGAAGACGAAACCTGTAGCGGCGGTCTATGACCGCCGAATGGAAACCGAACCCTCTATAGCGGCGGTCTATGACCGCCGAGCGTCCCCGGCGCTCACAGAGCGCTGCTTCAGGAAAGCCTGCCCTCATTGCTTTCCCAAAATCGTTTGCCTCCTTCTCTTTCTTTTCCCTTTGTTCCTTTCCGCAGCACCAAAAAAAGACACCGTCCCGCCCGTCGAACCCACTGTCGTCTATGATGCCACTGTGAAGGTTCTTCGCGGTGGAACTTGCGAGGTGCCCCTCCGCGCGATCTCCCCGCAGGGTTACGATGTGAAATTTGAAATCCTCTCCCCGCCGCGTTCCGGTTCGCTCTCCGCTCCGCAGAGGAATTCGAAATCCTCGCTTTCCTACTTCTACACCCACAATGGCAGCAAAAATGCCTCCCAGGATTCCTTCCGCTTCAAATGCAAATCCGGCCCTCAAAAAGCCTGGGGCTACGCCAAGGCCACAATCCTCATCGAGGAGCCTCCACCAATCTTCGCAGCAGCTCCGGCATCACTCGACTTCGGCACAGTCTTTCTCGGTGAATCCCGCACGCTGCCCCTCCGCATCAAGAATGCCGGAGGCGGCCAACTTCAAGGCCGATTGAAAGTCAGTGCGCCTTGGACACTAAGTGGTGCGGATGAGCTCACGCTTGCAGAAGGCGAGAGCCAAAAAATCCTCATCACCTTCGAACCTCTCTCCACCGACACCCAGCGAGTTAGCCTCATCTTCGAATCCGGCACCAAGCCCTTTCCCGAAATCCCGCTCCTAGGTGTGGGGGAGAGCCGCTTCGAAGCGCCGGATAAAGCCGCCTTCGAGCAGCGCGTTGGTGCCAAGGAATTGCGCATTCCCATTAAGAACCTCACAGCCGCGCCCCTCCCGATCAGCGTTCATTGCCCGCCTCCGCTCGAAGCACCCGACTCGATCCAGCTCGCGCCCGAG